>JBEKYD010000036.1:0-35500 GCA_049511335.1 Bryobacteraceae bacterium
AACGGCTGGGAAGACGAGCAACGCTCCTTCGACTCCACCTGCCGCAAGTTCCACAGCTTCCTCATTCAATCCCAGCGCTGAAACCCGCAAGTTACCCACAGATTCCCCGGACGAGCCGAAAAATCAAATTGCGGGGGTAGCAGGTGACTGAGGACTGGAGACAGGCGATTTTGACAGGACGGGGTGCGGCGACTGGGCTGTGCATGCGGCGTGAGGACGGGCGTACTCGGTGGCCAAATGTCGTAATTAGGGCCGGGCGGGACGGTCCAGACGCTTCAGGCTGTCCACAGGTTTCCCCCGCGGCACCCGTGGAAACAAAGCGAAAATCGCTCAAGGGAAGGTTGCGAAGTAATTGAAGTAATGGCGGGGACGACGGGGCTCGAACCCGCGACCTCCGACGTGACAGGCCGGCGTTCTAACCAACTGAACTACGTCCCCGCAATGCTCACGCTGGCATTTTCGATGCTAGCACGATCCCACCGCCGATTCCAAATCGGGCGCTCAGTAGTAATATCCGTGAACGTCGTATCCCGGCAGGTCGGTTTCCGCCTGGGCCTGCAGATCGCTGCGCAAGCGGTCCAGAATCTCGATCGCCTTCTCGAAGTCAAAAGCCGATTGGTTGGTCGGGCCGTACACGGCGGTCACCAACCCGCACAGTTCCCGCAGACGCGCGGAGACGGCCCACAGCTCTCGACCCAGTTCGTAATGCTCGTCCCGGGTCAGCGGCAGAGAGGTCTCCGAAGCCATCCAAGGTTTTCCCGAAACTGCTGGAGTGCGCCCGAATTCATTCCGGTTTGGGGAACGTGGAATCGGGATCGCAAGCCCAACCGGGCCTTGCGATCCCGACGCCAGTCTACCATAAACTCCTTTGGCAGCCCGTGGTTCGGCACGGGCTGCCAGCCCATTCATTTAGCTGGCTTCAACTGCAGGTCGATGGTCACGTCCGGGTGGGAATCGAACGTGCTGAGAGTATGCTTGTTGCTGACCGCGCCGTGATATTCCGCATGCAGCCCGTAATCCACATCCATGTTGAGATCGTGAAAATAGTAGCTGCCGTCCGCCTGCGTGAAGAAAGAGCGGACCTGCAAGGTGCGCCGGTTTTCGAGTTGCACCACGGCGCCGGCCTGGGGCGAGCCATCCGGCGCATGCACCACGCCTTGCAGGTTGCGGGTCTGCGGGCTGCCCTTCTTTTTCTCCTGGGCCAGCGCCGGGTTGGAAAATCCGCCGGAACATGCCAGGACGGCCAGGAGCGCAACGCACCCCAGCGCGGCAATCGCCCTGCTCGCGGCGCTCCGGGGATGGGCGCGCATGCCGGTGCTACTTCCAGTCCTCGTCGGCATCTTCGTCCTCTTCGTCTTCCTCGAGGTAATCGTCCTCTTCCTCTTCGTCCTCCTCCAGATCTTCGGCCGACTCCAGCTCGAGCGGTTCCACGCTCACCACTTTCAAGTCCGCCCCGCACTCGTCACAACTGACGGTGTCGCCTTCGTCCACATCTTCTTCATCCAGATCGATTGCGCCGTCGCATACCGGGCACGTCACCATGATGAAAAGCCTCCCAAATTACTACGGATAAACGATAGATTCCGGGTTTGGCAAGCGGGACCCGGCGTTGCTCGGATTCCACGCGCCGCCGACCTCCCCTTGTGCCATTGTAATCAACCCGCCCGTTCGTGGCGGCCGGGGTTCATTATAATGAGAATATTCATGCACCAGAAACTCAACGAGCGGGTTGTGGACCTGGATCCCCGGGAAACCGGTGAGTGGCTCGAATCGCTGGATCAGATTGTCGACGAGGAGGGTCCCGACCGGGCCGCCTATTTGCTGGAGCGCCTCCGCCAGCATGCGCTCTCGAACGGGGTCGAGCTCGCCAACCAACTGAATACGCCGTACGTCAATACCATCCGTCCGGAAGAGGAGGTGCCGTACCCGGGCGATCGCGCCATGGAACGGCGCATCAAGAGCCTGATTCGCTGGAACGCGATGGCCATGGTGGTCCGGCAGAACAAGCACGACAGCGGCATCGGCGGCCACATTTCCACCTACGCTTCGCTGGCCACCCTGCTCGAAGTCGGGTTCAACCATTTCTTCCACGCCCAGTACGGCGACCAGCCCGGCGATCTGGTCTATTTTCAGGGCCACGCCTCGCCGGGCGTTTACGCGCGCGCATTCCTCGAAGGCCGCCTGAGCGAAGAGCGTCTCAAAAACTTCCGCCACGAGCTGCGCGAATCCCCCGGGCTTCCCTCTTATCCGCATCCCTGGCTCATGCCCGATTTCTGGCGATTCCCCACCGTATCGATGGGCCTGGGACCGATCAACGCCATTTATCAGGCGCGCTTCATGCGGTATCTCGAAAACCGCGGCCTTATCCAGCCCACGCCGCGCAAGATCTGGGCGTTTCTGGGCGATGGCGAAACCGATGAACCGGAATCGCTGGGCTCGCTAACGCTGGCCTCCCGCGAGAAGCTGGACAACCTGATTTTTGTGGTCAATTGCAACCTGCAGCGGCTGGACGGCCCGGTGCGCGGCAACGGCAAAATCATTCAGGAACTGGAAGGCGCTTTCCGCGGGGCCGGCTGGAACGTGATCAAGCTCATTTGGGGTAGCGACTGGGACGACTTGCTGGCGCGCGACACCACCGGCCTGCTGGCCCAGCGGATGATCGAAGTGGTGGATGGGGAATTCCAAACCTACGTCACCAAGGACGGCGCCTGGTTGCGCCAGCACTTTTTCGGCAAATACCCCGAGCTGCTCGACCTGGTCTCGCATCTCAGCGACGACCAGCTCTACCGCCTCAAGCGCGGCGGCCACGACCCGCGCAAGGTTTACAACGCCTACAAAGCGGCGGTGGAAACCGCCGGCCGCCCCACTGCGGTTCTGGCCCATACGGTGAAAGGCTACGGGCTGGGTGAAGCCGGCGAAGGCCGCAACATTACCCATCAGCAGAAAAAACTCAACGAACAGGAAATCGAGCGTTTCAAATCCCGTTTCGAGATCCCCATTCCGGACGATGCCGCGCGCAACGCCTCGTTTTATAAACCGCCCGCCGACAGTCCCGAGATGGCCTATATGCACGAGCGCAGGCGCCAACTGGGCGGCTATATGCCGAGCCGGGCGACGAATGTGCCCGCGCGGACGCCGCCCCCAGTCGAGTATTTTGCCGAGTCGCTCGAAGGCTCCTCCGGCCGCGAAGTTTCCAGCACCATGGCATTCGTGCGCGTGCTCACCCTGCTTTTGAAACATCCCGAGCTCGGCAAGTATGTGGTGCCCATCATCCCCGACGAAGCCCGCACCTTCGGCATGGAGTCGCTGTTCCGGCAGTTCGGCATCTACGCCAGCCAGGGCCAGCTTTATCGGCCCCACGATGCGGAAATGTTTCTGTACTACAAGGAATCGAAGGACGGCCAGATCCTGGAAGAAGGCATCACCGAAGCCGGTTCCATGGCCTCATTCACCGCCGCCGGCACCGCCTACGCGAACTACGGCGCGGACATGATTCCCTTCTTCATTTACTATTCCATGTTCGGATTTCAGCGCGTGGGCGACCTCATCTGGGCCTTTGGAGACGCCCGCGGCAAGGGCTTCCTCTGCGGCGGAACCGCCGGACGCAGCACGCTTTCCGGCGAAGGCCTGCAGCACCAGGACGGCCACAGCCTGCTGATGGCCAGCACGGTGCCCAATTGCGCGGCCTACGACCCCGCTTACGCCTACGAAATCGCCATCGTCGTACAGGATGGCATCCGCCGCATGTATCATGAGCGCGAAGACCTGTTCTATTACCTCACCCTGTACAACGAAAACTATCCCATGCCCCCCATGCCTGAGGGACTGAACCCCGAAGGCGTGCTCAAGGGCATCTATCGTTATCGCGCCGCTGAAAAAGGCAAGGCCAAACTGCAATTGTTCGGCAGCGGTCCGATCCTCAACGAAGCGCTGCGCGCGCAGCAGATTCTGGCCGAAAAGTACAGTCTGGCCGCCGATGTGTGGAGCGTCACCAGCTACAACGAGCTTCGCCGGGAAGCCCTGGAAGTGGAACGCTGGAACCGCCTGCACCCCGACCAGCCGGAGCGCGTTCCCTACCTGCTCGCGGCGTTGAAGGACGCCGCCGGCCCCATTGTGGCGGCCACCGATTACATGAAGGCGGTGGCGGACCAGGTCGCGCCATGGCTGGCGGGACGGATGGAAACGCTGGGAACCGACGGGTTCGGCCGCAGCGACAACCGCGAATACTTGCGGAAACATTTCGAGATCAACGCCGAGTCGATCGTCACCACGGCGTTGTCGCGGCTGGCGCGGGACGGCAAGTTCGACGCCAAGAAAGCTAAGGCAGCCTTTGCCGAGCTTAGTGTCGATACCGAACGAATCGATCCCGCCCGCGCCTGAATCGACGCGCGCGGGCCAGCGCATCGCCATTGCCGGAATGGCGGTGAGCGGCGCGCTGGCAGTCGCCAAGATCTGGGTGGGCCTGGCCGGCCATTCCACCGCCGCCGTCGCCGATGGTGTGGAATCCTCCACCGATCTGCTGACCTCCTCCCTGCTCCTGGCCGGCCTCACCCTGGGCGCCAAACCCGCCGACGAGAACCATCCCTACGGCCACGGCCGCGTGGAAATCCTGAGCGGACTGCTGATCGGTCTGGGCTTGGCCGTGCTCGGCGCGCTCATCTCGTATTCTTCCGCCGAACGTCTCGCCCATCCGCATCCGCCCTTGCAGCTCTTCGTCATTTGGCCGCTGCTGGCCTCGCTGGCAGCCAAACCGGCGATGGCGCTTTGGAAATTCCGCTACGGCCGCAAGATCCACAGCGCCGCCCTGGCCGCCGATGCCTGGCACGACGCCACCGATTCCACTTCCGCGGCGACGGCTCTGATCGCGGTGGCGCTGGCCCTCCACGATCCCCGCCGCTTCGCCGGGGCCGATTGCTACGGCGGATTGGCGGTCGGAATCCTGGTTATCGCCGCCGGCGTCCGCGTCGCTTATCAGACCGCCATGCAGTTGATGGACACCATGCCGGACGACCGCCTGATGGAGAGAATCCGCTTGGCCGCCTCGCAAGTGGATGGTGTCCGCGGCGTGGAGAAGTGCTACGCCCGCAAGACCGGTCTCCGCTACCACGTCGACCTGCACCTGGAAGTCGACCCGGACATGACCGTGCGGCAGTCCCACGAGATCGCCCACCAGGCGCGGCTGCACATCCTGAAGTCGCTCGATTGGGTTGCCGATGTGCTGGTTCACGTCGAGCCCGCGCCGTAAGTCCGGACTGAACTTGTAGGGCGGACCCCCTGGTCCGCAGCCGGCCCCCTGGCCGGCTCTTCCCCGGGGACGCAAAAGCGCGCCCAACTACCCGGCGTGACGCTTGAAAATCAGCGGGAGGTTCTGCGAGAAAGCCGAACGGGCCATCACCATGTCGCAGCCCGCCTCCTGCGCCTTTAACTTCAACTCGCCCTGCACGTGCGAAAGGTAGCCGATCAGGTTGATCGGTTTCGTCTCCGAGTTGCCCTTCAGCTTGGCGATCAGTTTGAGCGGCTGGACGGCCTCGAAATTCAGGTCGAAGATAATTAGCGAAGGCCGCCCTTTGGCCTTCTCCATTACTTCCTTGCCGTCTTTGACAAACTCCAGCGCCAACCCATTGCGCTTGGCCGCGTCGGTAAGTTTGACGGAGAAAAACAAATCGCTTACAACCGCGAGAACTCGCTTCGGTTCCGGATTATGCATATATGTACTTCGATTGGGGCGCCCAAGCTACCACGGAGGAGGGGGAACTGCAATTCTAGCACGACACCCAAAGAAAACTATCAATTAGCCACGGATGAACACGGATCCGTGTCCATCCGTGGCTTATTTCTCCCGCTCCTATTGTCCCTGCGCCAGCGAATAGCCTGCCTTGCCGTCGAACGTGCGCAGAGTTTGGGTGGCGGCGATCTCGATGCCAGCCTCGGCAGCTCGTCCGCAAAGCGCCAGGATGGGCTTCATGCCGGTGACGCCCTCGGCGAGGAATCGGCAGCGGAAACTTTCGGTGCAGAACGTTTCGGCCGAGCCCGCCGGCCAGACCTTCACTCCGCGGTTATCGATCATCTCAAGCTTCAGCCCGCCGGCCGCGAATGGCTGCATGGCCGCCGCCAAGGACTCCGGATTGCGTGAGGGCCAAGTGACGAAGAGGTCCACTCCCCGGATTTCAGAACTGGCCGGGCCGCTCGCTGGGGAGGAAGCCGGCCGCACCCCTGCGGCGCCCGCCGGTTTATGCGCGTAGGCAACCGGTTTCAGACGGTTCGGGTGCTGCCCCAGCCGCGCCACCACCGCCTCGGCGAATTGCTTGGTTCCGACTTTCGCCGTGCTGATGCCTTCGGTAAAGATGTCGTAGGTGTGAATGCCGTCCTCGATCGTCCGCAGCCAGGCGTTGTGCACCAGCGCCGCCGTCTCCGGCAGGTCGATATGCACCAGCATCAGGATCGAGCCCAAGAGCAGTCCCGACGGATTAGCCAGGTTCTGCCCGGCGCGCCGCGGCGCCGAGCCATGGATGGCTTCGAACATGGCGCACTTATCGCCGACATTGGCCGACCCGGCCAAGCCCACCGAGCCCGCGATCTGCGCCGCCACGTCGGAGAGAATGTCGCCGTACAGGTTCGGCATCACCAGCACGTCGAAAGTTTCCGGAGTATCGGCCAGCTTGGCGGCGCCGATATCCACGATCCAGGCTTCCTTCTGGATATCCGGATACTCGGTCGCGATCTCGTCAAAGACTTTGTGAAACAGCCCGTCGGTCATCTTCATGATGTTGTCTTTCATGAAGCAGGTGACCTTCTTGCGGTTGTGCCGGCCGGCATACTCGAAAGCGTAGCGGACGATTCTCTCGCTGCCCGGCCGGGTGATGAGCTTGATGCACGAGGTCACGTCCCGGCTCAACTGGTACTCGATGCCGGCATAGAGGTCCTCTTCGTTTTCGCGCACGATCACCACGTCCATGCCGGGGTGCATGGTCTCGACGAACGGGTGATAGGAAACGCATGGCCGCACGTTGGCGTACTGGCCCAGGGTCTTGCGGATGGTGACGTTCAAGCTCTTGAATCCCCCACCCTGAGGCGTGGTGATGGGAGCTTTGAGGAAAACCCGCGTGCGCAGCAGGGATTCCCACGAGCCGGGTTCGATTCCGGCGGTATTGCCGCGCAGGTAGACCTTTTCCCCGATCTCGATGGTTTCGATGTCGAGCGCGGCGCCCGCCGCCTCCAAAATCCGGAGCGTGGCGTTCATGATCTCCGGTCCGATGCCGTCGCCATAAGCGACCGTAATAGGTATTTTGCTGGCCATAGATGGAATACCCACGATAAGGGAATGCCAGGGTACGCGCAAGCACCATACTTGCGGGGAGGGGTAGGAGATTTTGGGGAACTCTACGTGGGACAGGCCTGCTGGCCTGTCGTTACCCACCGCGCACAAAAATTGGAATGAAGCAAATTGGGAAAAGGTTCCCGAAGCGTACCGCCTTCGCCGGACATCCAAAGCGTCGTATGGAGTATAGACAGCTTGGCTATTCGGGCTTGAAGATTTCGGCCCTGAGTTTCGGCGCCGGCACGTTCGGCGGCGAAGGAGAATTCTTTCGTGAGTGGGGCCAGACGGACGTGGAGGAGGCCAGAAAAATCGTCGATATCTGTCTGGATGCCGGCATCGATCTTTTCGACACCGCCGATATTTATTCCAGCGGGGCGTCGGAAGAGATTCTCGGAAAGGCGATCTCCGGCAAACGTCACCGGCTCTTGATTTCGACCAAAACCACCTTTCGCCTGGGTGAAGGGCCGAACGATGTAGGGTCGTCGCGCCATCACCTGGTGACGGCGGTGGAGAACAGCTTACGCCGCCTAGGCACCGACTATGTGGACATCTATCACATGCATGGCTTCGACGCCACTACGCCGGTGGAGGAAACCCTCTATACGCTCGATGGTTTGGTGAAGAGCGGGAAGGTGCGATATATCGCGTGTTCGAATTTTTCGGGCTGGCACCTGATGAAGTCTTTGGCGGTCTCCCACCGGTATGGCTGGGCGCGGTACGTGGGTCATCAGGTCTACTATTCGCTGGTTGGACGCGATTACGAATGGGAACTGATGCCGCTGGGGCTGGACCAGCGGGTGGGCGCGCTGGTCTGGAGCCCGCTCGGTTGGGGGCGGCTCACCGGGAAGATTCGCCGCGGCCAGCCGCTGCCCGAGGTGAGCCGGCTGCACAAGACCGCGCAAATGGGGCCGCCGGTCGATTACGAGCACGTGTACAACGTGGTGGATGCCATCGATGCCGTGGCAAAAGAGACCGGCAAGACGGTACCGCAGATCGCATTGAACTGGCTGTTGCAGCGGCCCACCGTGGCCACCGTGATCGTGGGCGCGCGGAACGAAGAGCAGCTTCGCGAGAATCTGGGCGCGGCCGGTTGGAACCTGAGCGCCGAGCAGATCGCAAAGCTCGATGCGGCCAGCCAAGTGATTCGTGCGTACCCGTATTGGCATCAGGCCCAATTTGTGGAGCGCAACCCGCTGCCGGTATAGCGCCGGCACCAGACCTTCTCCCGGACGCCTGGCTGGCAGTGGGGCAGCCAATATTGGCTGCGAATGCCTTCTGGGAAGGCAAGTGGTGAATCTTCGGGGATCGGCGGCAGGCCCTTCCTGGTCTTGATGACCACCACCCAAGGGGCTTTCGCCCTCTCCTTTTTCTATCTCTCTGGCATGCCAGCGTGCCCGCTTGCCCGTATTTCTCACACGCGGGGCGCGGATGTGGCGCGCGCACTCCTGCGTGCCGTGTCGAGACTTTCTCGACACGTGTTTGGAGTCGTGACATAGCGTCGAGGCAAGGCGTCGGCAGGAGTGCCGACGCGGCACGCACGAGTGCGCGCGCCACGCGGTAGCCTTCGGACGCCTGTGAGAAGTGCCCGCTGGCGTGATTTCGCGTACAGATTTGGCTATGATGAGAGCGGCTTTTCGCCATGGTCACGGTCTTTCTTAGCCATTCGAGCAAAGACAAGCCCTTCGTTCGCGAGCTTGCCGATTTCCTGGAAAGCGACGGGCAGATCAAGGTGTGGCTGGACGAGCGCGAGATCGCGCCGGGCGCGAACATCGTCGGCGAGATCGCGGAGGGCCTCGATTCGGATTTCATTTTGCTGATTCTTTCGCCGGATTCGGTGGATTCGAATTGGGTGAAGGAAGAGTGGACGGACGCATTCTGGGAGCAAACGAACGAGCGCAAGACGAAGTTGCTGGGCGTGCTGTACCGCGACTGCAAGATTCCTCGCCTGCTGCGGAACAAGAAATACTTCGACCTGCGCAAGAATCAACCGGAGGGATTTCGCGAAATCCGCACGTTTCTGCTCACTCAGCAGCCCGCGCCGCCAGGGCCCGTGAACTATTTGCCGGTGCGGCCTCCGATTTTTGTCGGACGCGAAAAAGAGCTGGCCGAGCTGCGCGGGCGATTGCGGCAACCCTGCGCGGTGGTTGCCGTCCCCGGCATGGCCGGAAAAGGCAAGAGCACGCTGGCGCTCGAATTCGCGCACCGCTACCAGCAGGATTTCGACGCGGTCTTCTGGCTGCCTTGCCAGAGCTCGAGCCTCGCTTCGATGGCGGCCGATCTGGCCCGTCTGCTCGGGCTGAAGCTCGAAGGGGACCTTCCGGAGGTCGTTCGCGAGTTGAAAGGCGTTTGCGGAGGGAAGCGCTGCCTGCTGATTCTGGACAACGTGGAGGATGAATCGCCGGGGGAACTGATTCCGCGAGGAGCGGCGTCGGTTCTGGTGACTACACGGCTGACCAACTTGCGGTTCCTGCGCTTTCATGAGCCGCTGGCGCTGCCTCTGTTCACCGGCGAGCAATGCTTGGAGCTGTTCCGGCGGGAGATTGGCGTCGAGGAAGTGGCGCGGCATGAGGCCGAGTGCCGGAGCTTGTTTCAGCGCCTTGGCTACTTGCCGATTGCGGTTGCCATTTCCGCGGCTTTGATTCGCGAAGACGTGCGTTACACCATCCCCGGCATGGCGCGGAACTTGCCGAGCGATGTGACGGCTTTGATCGGCGAGGCCATCGAGGCTTTGGAGGCCGCGCCGCGGCAACTGCTCTCGGCGATGGCGGCATGCGCCGAGGAAGGATTCCATCTCGACCTGGCAGCGGAAATCGCCGGTCTCGACGAAGGCGGCGCGCTGGCGGCATTGCAGCAACTGGTGGCGCGGTCGCTGGCGGACGAGATCGACCGGAGCGAACGGCGTTACCGGTTGCATGCCTTGGTTCGCGAAGCGGCGAATGGGAGGGCGCTGGGGCAACAGCACGCGGAGGCGGTTCGACGCCGGTTTGAGAATTGGGAAACGGACTGGCAGCGCTGCGAGCGGGAGCTGCCCGACCTTCGGTTGGCCCTCGAATGGGCGCTCGAAAACGCCAAAGACCCCTTGGCGCGGGATCTGGCTTACCGCGGTTACTGCCTCACAAGGCGTGTGGGACGTCGCGCCGAGGCCTTTGCGCTCTGCGAACGAGGGCGTCGGGTAGCGGAGGAAGGGCAGAACCGCGCGGCCTTGCAGGCTTGGCTCGGCAACCAGGCGCTGATGCTGACGGCGTGGGGCCGGCCGGAAGAGGCGATGGCGCTCCTCAAGCAGCAGGAAGCGATCTGCCTGGAGCTGGGCAACAAGGACGGCCTGCAGGCCAGCTACGGGAACCAGGCGCTGATCCTGAGGGCGTGGGGCCGGCTGGAAGAGGCGATGGCGCTCCACAAGAAGCAGGAAGCCATCTGCCTGGAGTTGGGCGACAAAGACAGCCTGCAGATCAGCTATGGCGGCCAAGCGCTGAACCTGCAGGACTGGGGCCGGCTGGAAGAGGCGATGGCGCTCCACAAAAAGGAGGAAACGATCTGCCTGGAGTTGGGCAACAAAGACGGCCTGCAGGCCAGCTACGGGAACCAGGCGCTGATCCTGCAGGCGTGGGGCCGGTTGGAAGAGGCGCTGGCGCTCCACAAGAAGCAGGAAGCGATCTGCCTGGAGTTGGGCAATAAAGACGGCCTGCAGATCAGCTATGGGAACCAGGCGGGGATCCTGCAGGCGTGGGGCCGGCTGGAAGAGGCGATGGCGCTCCACAAGAAGGAGGAAGCGATCTGCCTGGAGTTGGGCGACAAAGGCAGCCTCGCGTATTGCTATTGGAATTGGGGCCTGCTGGAGCGGGACCTGGGCAACCCCGAAGGCGAACGGGCGAAGCTATCGGCTGCCTTGGGTCTTTTTCGGGAGCTGGGCATGCCCCGCGAGCGGGACGAAGTGGAAAAGGAGTTGGCCAAGGCGCGAGCGGAGGGCAGTGCGTGAACAGGTCCGTGGGGCAGACCATCGTTTTTCGTGGTCTGCCCTGCAGTCTTGGGCGTGACCAAGCCCGTTCTGTTGTCGGGTAGGCCAGGGGCGCGGGTATGTGGCGCACGCACTCGTGCCGTGTCGAGACTCTTCTCGACACGTGTTTGGAGTCGCGACACAGCCTCCAAAGAGGGCGTCGGCAGGAGTGCCGACGCGGCACGCAAGAGTGCGTGCGCCACGTGGTCGCCTTCGAGCGCCCGTGGGGAGCGCAGGCTGGGCAGTGCTGCACCGGGTCGAGTGCACGGCTGTAGGGCAGACCACAAAAGACGATGGTCTGCCCCACAATTGAGCGGCTGGCCTCTATCGCACCAGTTCGGAGGATCTGCCCGCGAAGTCCAGCACCCAGCCGGGGAAGATGCCTAGGAAGAGGGTGCCTAGGGCTGGGAGGATCAGGGCGGCGCCCATGGCTGGCGATAAGGGTTCCAGCTTCTCTGCAGCCTCGCCGGGGTCGTACATGTACATCATGACCAGCACGCGCAAGTAGTAATACGCGGCTACGGCGCTGTTCAGCAGGCCCAGCACGGTGAGCCAGACCAGGTGGCTTTCGAGAGCGGCTTTAAAGATATAGAACTTGCCGAAGAAGCCGCCGGTGAGCGGGACGCCGATCAGCGAGAGCAGGAAGATGGTGAGCATGGCGGCGGTAAACGGTTGTTTCTGCGCCAGGCCCTTGAAATCTTCTATCTCGGTGAATTTCTCGCCGCGGCCGGAAAGATGGCTCACCACGGCGAAGGCGCCGATGTTCATGAACGCATAGGCGGCCAGGTAGAACATGGCGGCGGCGGTGCCGACGTCCGATCGCGCGGTGAGCGCCACCAGGATGTAGCCGGCGTGGGCGATGGAGCTATAGGCCAAGAGGCGCTTGAAGTTGCTCTGGGTGAGGGCGGCGAAATTGCCGACTGTCATGGAGAGCAGCGATGCGCCCCATACCAGCGGCTCCCAACGATCGCCGATGGGCGCGAAGGCGGTCATGAAGATGCGCAAGAAGATGGCAAACGCGGCGGCCTTGGGACCGGCCGAGAGAAATGCCGAGACCGGGGTGGGAGCGCCTTGATACACGTCCGGCGCCCACATTTGAAATGGCGATGCGGAAACTTTAAAACCGAGGCCGACGAGCATCAGCGCCGCGGCGAGCAGGATCAACAGCGGCGAGCCGGTGGTGAGCGAGCCCACCGCGCGGCGCACGGCATCGAGGTTGGTGCTGCCGGTGGCGCCGTAGATCAGCGCCACGCCATAGAGGAAGAAGCCGGTGGCGAAAGAGCCGAGCAGGAAATACTTGAGCGCCGCTTCGTTCGAGCGCTTATCGTCGCGGAAAAAGCCCGCCAGCACGTAGCTCGCAATGGAGGAGATTTCGAGGCCGATGAAGATGATGATCAGGTCGTTGGCGGCGGCCATCAGGCATTGGCCGGCGATGGAGAACATCAGCAGGGCGTGGAATTCGCCGGTTTCGGCGTTCTGCCGCGGCAGGAAGCTGTAGCACACCAGAACGGTCAGAAAGCCGACACCCATCACCAGCACGCGGAAGAAGGTGGCGAATCCATCCACCACCAGCATGCCGCCGAAGGCCGGGCCGGGGTTGGCGCCGCCCGCGACGGCAACGGCGATACCGGCGATCAAGGTCAACAGACTGAGATGGCCGAATAGCGGGGAAGAGCGGCGCTTGACCAGCGCGGCGAGGACCATGAAGAGGGTGCCGGCGAGGGTCAGGAGGATTTCGGGCAGGAAGCGGAGGATGTCCGTGGGGGTGGGCATGGGACTAGCGGGCATTGCTGGGCCTCCGCGGGGAAGCGGTGAAGACACTTAGCCGCCGATGAACGCCGATGAACACCGATAAAGAAGTCTTGCCGGTAGGGCAGACCACAAAAGACGATGGTCTGCCCCACGGGGAGGCGGGGTTAGCGGGCATTGGCTGCCTCCACGGGGCGCTGCAGCTCCACCCGGAACGGCACGTTGATCTGGGACTGGCTCAGGATGTTGGCAGTGGTCTTGCCAATGGGCGGGAGGAAGGTTTGCGAGTAGACGCCCATCCACACCATCATGACGGCCAGGGGGACGACGGCGGCCCATTCGCGCAGGTTCATGTCAAAGAGGTGGCTCGAAACTTCGTGGCCGGCTTGGCCGTAGAAGACGCGCTGGTACATCCACAGCATGTAGCAGGCGGAGAGGATCACGCCGATGGCGGCCCAGGCGGTCCAGGTGAAGTGGACCAGCGCAGTGCCTTGCAGCACCAGGAACTCGCCCACGAAATTGTTGAGCATGGGCAGGCCGATGGAGGCAAGCGTGGCGAACAGAAATGCCGTCGAAAGCCAAGGGGCGGGCGTGGCCACGCCGCCGTAATCGGCGATCTCGAGCGAATGGCGACGCTCATAGAGCAAGCCGACCAGGGCGAACAGGGCGCCGGTGGAAATGCCGTGGCTCAGCATTTGATACGTGGCGCCATCGAGGCCCTGCTGGGTGAAGGAGAAAATTCCCAGCACCACGAAACCGAGATGGCTTACCGAGGAATACGCCACCAGCTTTTTCATGTTGGGCTGCACCATGGCCACCAGCGCGCCGTAAACGATGCCGACGATGGCGAGAACGGCGATCCAACCGGCGCAGGCGCGCGCGGCCGCCGGGAACAGGGGCAGGCAGAAGTGCAGAATTCCGTAGGTGCCCATTTTGAGCATGACGGACGCCAGCATCACCGAGCCGGCGGTGGGCGCCTCCACGTGCGCGTCCGGCAGCCAGGTGTGCAACGGGAACAGGGGCACCTTGATGGCGAATGCCACGAAGAAAGCCAGGAAGAGCAGCATCTGCTCTTCGGGACGGAAACTCAGTTGGCCGCTGGCGAGCAGGTCGAGGATCTTGGGATAGCTGAAGGTGCCCCCCTTCAGATACAGATAAATGATGGCCACCAGCATCAGCACCGAGCCGGCCATGGTGTAGAGGAAGAATTTCACGGCGGCGTAAATGCGGCGCTCGTGGCCCCAGATGCCGATCAGGAAGTACATGGGCACGAGGCTGACTTCCCAGAAAACGTAAAACAGGAACAGGTCTTGCGCCAGGAACACGCCGATCAGGCCGAATTCGAGCAGCAGCAGGAAGGCGTAGAACTCTTTGACTCTTTTCTGAATGCTGCGCCAGGAGATCAGCACGCAGATGGGCGTGAGGAACGTGGTCAGCAGCACCAGCCACAGGCTGACGCCGTTCACCGAAATGAAGAAGTGGATCTCGGGCGATTGCATCCAGACCGCATCCACGGCGAACTGTTCGCCGGAAATGCCGCGGTCGAAATAGAAGGCCAGGCCGATGGAACATGCAAACGTGACGAGCGAAAGAAGCAATGCCCAGACGCGGGAACTGCCGGGAGAAGACCGTGGAACGAATAGCGCGGCCAGGAAACCGGCCAGCGGCAGGAGCAGGACCAAAGCGACCAAGTTCATCGGGCGCCTCCCGCCAGGCCCATGGCCACAATCAGCAGCACGCCGCCGAACAACACCCAGGTGGCGTAGCTGCGTATATTGCCCGATTGCCACAGGCGCAGGAACGAGCCGATGTCGCGGGCGCGCGCGCCGGTTCCGTTCACGGTGCCGTCGATCAAGCCGGCGTCGATGCCCTTCCACAGCACCGCGCGCGAGCCTTCCACCACCGGATTCACCACCACGGCATCGTACACTTCATCCACGAAGTACTTGTTGTAGACCAGCCAATAGAGGCCCTTGACGCTGGCGGCGAAGGAATCGGCCAGGGCCGGCTTCGCCACGTACATCAGATAGGCGAGAGCGATGCCGATCAATCCGGCAGCGGTGGAAATCGCCATCAAGCTCATATCCTCAGGCGCTTCCCGCGCGGGGAAGAAGGCGCTCAAATAGTCGGGCACTTTGAACAGCACCCCTCCGGCCAGCGAGAGCGCGGCCAGAACCACCAGCGGCGCCATCATGACGGCCGGCGATTCGTGAGGGTGATGATGGCCGCGGTACTCGCCGAAGAAGGTCATAAAGATGGCGCGGAAAACATAGAACGCAGTCAGGCCGGCGGTGAAGGTGCCCGCCCAGTACATCCACGGCGCGTGGGCGTAGGCGGCGAGCAGGATGGCGTCCTTGCTCCAGAAGCCGGCGAAGGGCGGCACACCGGCGATAGCTACGGCGGCGCACATCATCACCCAGAAGGTCCAGGGGATTTTGCCGCGCAGGCCGCCCATGTGGCGCATGTCCTGTTCGCCGGAAAGAGCGTGGATGACCGAGCCCGAGCCGAGGAACAGGAGGGCCTTGAAAAAGGCGTGGGTCATGAGGTGATAGATGCCGGCGGAAAATGCGCCGACGCCCACGCCGACGAACATGTAGCCCAACTGCGAAACCGTGGAATAGGCGAAAACTTTTTTGATGTCGTTCTGCGCCAGGCCGATGGTGGCGGCAAAAAACGCCGTGGCCGTGCCGATGATGGCGATCATCTGCATGGCATCGGGCGCGTGGACGTAGATCGGCCAGGAGCGCGCGGTCATGTACACGCCTGCAGTGACCATGGTGGCGGCGTGGATCAGGGCCGACACGGGCGTGGGGCCGGCCATGGCATCGGGCAGCCAGACATACAGCGGAATTTGCGCGGACTTGCCGCAAGCTCCCAACAGCAGCAGCAGGCCGATCGCGGTGAGCATGCCAGTGGGTGCCCCGGCCGCGTGGGCGGACATCACCGCAATATCCAACGAGCCGAATTGCTTGAAGATCAGAAAGGCGCCGAGAGAAAAGCCGAAATCGCCGATGCGGTTGACGATGAAAGCCTTGTTGCCGGCGTCGGTGGCGAACTTCTTATCGAAATAGAAACCGATCAGCAGATAGCTGCAGAGTCCCACGCCCTCCCAGCCGACGAACAGCAGCAGGTAATTGGCCGCCAGCACCAGCGTCAGCATGAAGAACATGAACAGGTTCATGTAGGCGAAGAAGCGGTAATAGCCGCCCTCGTGCGCCATGTAGCCGATGGAGTAAATGTGAATGAGCGAGCCGATGCCGGTGACGACCAGCAGCATGACGGCGGTGAGGCGGTCGACGGTCATGTCGCAGCCGATCGAAAGGCTGCCGCTCTGGATCCAGGTGAAGTAGCGCTCGGTGACGGCGGCATTCAGCGGCGCGGCGGCGGCCAGCGTCTTCAGCACCCACAGGAACGAGAGCAGGACGCTGCCGATGGCAATCGCGTTGACGGCGGCCTTCGGAAAGCGGCGCCCGAAGAGGCCGTTGATGGCGAAACCCGCCAGCGGGAATACAGGAATGAGCCAGAGTAGCATCAGTTTTTCATCGAACTGATATCGTCGATGTTCAGCGTCTCGCGGTTCTTGAACACGGTCAAAATAATGGCCAGGCCGACGGCGGCTTCGGCCGCGGCCACCACCATCACGAAGAAGGCGGAAAGCTGGCCGCCGACGTCCTTGTGCTGGTACGCAAAGGTGATAAAGCTCAGGTTTACCGCGTTGAGCATCAGCTCGATGGACATGAACACGGTAACGATGTTGCGGCGGAAGAGAAACCCGGCCACGCCAAGCGCGAACAGCAGCGCGCTCAGCACCAGGAACCAGGATTGCGGCACTTGTTGCATGGCGGTTTCAGATTTCCTTTCGGGCCAGAACGATGGCCCCCACGATGGCGATGAGGATCAGAACGCTGACGACCTCGAAGGGAAGCAGGTAAGCGGTGAAAAGCGCGCGGCCGACGGCTTCCGCCGATCCGCCGGTGAAGCCGCCGAAGTGCACGCCCTCTTCGGGCCGCTGGCGGAGGAAGTATGCCAGCAAAAGCGCGAATACCAGCAGCGCCGGCACGCCCAGAAGGTGGGCCGTTTCGGACTTGCTCTGCGCGGTTTCCCTGCCCGCGTTGAGCAGCATGATGACGAAGAGAAACAGCACCATCACCGCGCCGGCATAGACGATTACCTGGGCCGCGGCGATGAATTCGGCGCCCAGCAGCAGATACAGCACGGCCAGCGACCCCATGACGCCGATCAGCGAGATGGCGCTCGAGATGGGATGCGGCTGGATCACCACGTTGACGGCGCAGACCAGCGAGATCGCGGCAAAGATCAGAAAGAGAATTACGTCCATGTTTACACCAGGGCCACCACCAGACCCGTGACAAGCAGATTCATCACGGCGATGGGGAACAGGAACTTCCAGGTGAAGACCATCAACTGGTCGTAGCGGAAGCGGGGCAGCGTGCCGCGAACCCAGATGAAGGCGAACAGGATGAGGCCGACCTTGGCGCAGAACCAGAACAGCGGCAGCAGCCAGCTTTGGGTAAAGGGGGCGAGAAACACCGCCGCGACGATCAGAAAGACCACCCCAACCACGGGCAGGCTGAAACGGTCCATGCGCCGGGCCGGGTGCAGGCCGTGATAGAGCGCGATGAGGCCAGAGAGAGCGAAGACGGCAACCGGCACGAGCCCCGACCCATATTTGGCCGGCCACGGGGCGACCCAACCGCCCAGGAACAGTAGCACCGCCATGCAGCTCACGGTGATCATGTTGGCATATTCGGCCATGAAGAACGACGCGAACTTCATGCTGGAGTATTCGGTGTGAAAGCCGGCCACGAGCTCGTTCTCGGCCTCGGCCAGATCGAAGGGGACGCGATTGGTTTCGGCGAACGCGGCGATCAGAAAGATGATGAAGCTGATCCATTGCCAGCCGTGGAACAGGTTCCAATTCCAGAAGGTGCCGGGATGGCCGGGCGCGCCGCCCTGGGTTACCACCAATTGGCGGAGGCTAAGCGTGTTCGAAATCAGCAGGGGCGCGGCGATGGCGAGCGAGAGCGGCAGCTCGTAGCTGATCATCTGGGCGGAGCTGCGCAGGGCGCCCAGCAAGGCGTATTTATTATTCGACGACCAACCGGCCAGCGCCACGCCATAAACGCCGACCGAGGAAACGGCGAGGATGAACAGCACACCGATGTTGAGGTCGGTCAACTGCATGTAGGTCTGGTAGCCGAAGACGTCGATCTTGGGGCCGAAGGGAATGACCGAGATCGAAAGCAGCGCCATGCTGACGGCGATGAACGGCGCAGCCAGATAGATGGGCTTGTTGACGTAGGGCGGGAGCAGGTCTTCCTTGGTGATGAGCTTGACCACGTCGGCGAGCGGCTGGAGCAACCCGTGGGGGCCGACGAAATAGGGGCCGGGGCGCACCTGGATGTGCGCGATGACTTTGCGCTCGATCCACTGCAAATAGGCCAGGGTGGTCATCAGAACGGCGAAGACCACGAGTATTTTGATGAGGCTGATGACGTAAAAGGCGGTAGACGCGTCCATTAGCGGCTCTGGCGACTCTCGATCACGGAATTCAGTACTCTAGAATAGCGCCCCAGGGTACCGGAGGCGAATAGCCCGTTGTGGTCGGAACGGACCAGGTCGGGCCGGGCCTCGACGGGGATGCGGCCGTTCACCGGCATGGTTTGCGCCGCGCCGCCGGTGACGAGCACCGGCAGAGGGACGTCGTAGCCGCGCACGTTCTTGCGGATCTCGTCGAAAACGGCTTCGGGAGTCCACGGACCGACGGTCGCCGCAGCGCCCATTTCGCGCGCGATGAAGCCGATGATTTCGAGGTCGGGCTTAGCGCCCATGGTATTGATGGCGCGGGTGAGCCGCTGGATTTCGCCGGTGCCGCTGGTGACGGTGCCGTTCTTTTCGTAGGCGCAGGCGGCGGGCAAGACCACATCGGCCTGACTCGCGGTTTCGGTGAGGAACATGTCCTGGACAACCAGGAAGCCGGCTTTGCGCGTGGCGCCGCCCTTCAGCGGATTGGCGCCCACCGCCCAGAGCACGCTCAGATCGGCGGTGGCCATTTCTTCGTAATGAAGGCCGGGCCGGCCGGAGGGTTTGTAGCCGGGCAGCAACTCCGGGGTCAGGCCGAGATCTACCGCGCCGCGCGAATTGGAATTGTCGACCAGGGGGACATACTTCACGGGAACCTTCAACTGCTCGCCGAATTCGATCAGGGCGCGAAGGTCGTCACCCTTGTAGGAATCGTCGAACAGGATCGTCAGGTCGGGTTCGGCAGCCAGCTTGCCGGCAAGCGAAGCGTAATCGCGCCCGCGCACGATGGCGGCGGCATATTTGTCTTCGCGCACGGGCTTGGGAGTGACGACGTAGACGTGGGCCTGGCGATGGCGGAAATTGGCGCGGATCTGAAAGGAGAGCAACGGATGCTCGAGTGCCAGATCGGCGCCCAAGACCAGCACGGCCTTGGCTTTGTACAGATCGGCCACGGTGGCCAGCTTGCCGGTTTTGCCGCTGAGGGCGTCGAGCGCGGTAATGACGTCGCCGGTGCGGTGATGGTCGATGTTGTTAGTGCCGAGCACCTGGCGGGCGAACTTCTGCAGGTAGTAGTTTTCCTCGTTGGTGGTGTGGCCCGAGCCGATGACGCCGAAGCTGCCTTGCTCGGCCAACGCCTGCTCGAACTTCTTGGCCACCACGCCGAGGGCTTCCGACCAGCTCACCTCTTCGAGCTCGCCGTCCTTGCGGACGAGCGGGGCCTGGAGGCGATCGGGATGGTCGTAGAAGTCGAAGCCGTAGCGGCCCTTGATGCAGAGGAATTCGCCGTTGATGCCGGAGCGGTCGCGATTGTTGCCGCGGATGATGCGGTCGTTGCGCGTCCCAAGAGTGGTCTTGCAGCCGTCGGAACAATGGGTGCAGATGGTGCCGACGTGAGTCATCTCCCAGGGGCGGGTTTTGTAGCGATAGGCGCCGCTGGTGAGCGCGCCGACCGGGCAGATATCGATGCAGGCGCCGCACTCGTCGCATTCGAGGTGATCGCCCTTATTCGGGGCGATTTCAGAAGTCACTCCGCGCATCGCGACGCCGAGCGCCTTCACGCCAATTCCTTCGTCGCAGATGCGCACGCAGCGGTAGCAGAGAATGCAGCGCGGCGCATCGAAGAACACCACCGGGGAATATTGTTTTTCGGGCGTGTGGACCTTGGTTTCGGTGAAGCGGCTTTCGCCGGCGCCGTAGCGGAAGGTCATGTCCTGCAGCTCGCACTCGCCGCCCTTGTCGCACACCGGGCAATCGAGCGGGTGATTGGTGAGCAGGAACTCGAGCATGTATTTGCGCGCGGTGTGAACCTGGGGGGTGGTGGTGCGGACCACCATGCCTTCGGCGACCGGCAGCGTGCAGGCCGTCATGAGCTTGGGCATCTTTTCCACTTCCACCAGGCACATGCGGCAGGCGGCCGAGAGAGTGAGCCCTTCGTAATAACAGAACGCCGGAATTTCGATGCCCGCGCGTTTGGCGGCGTCGATTACCGAGGTGCCGGGCGCGGCCGTAAGCTCGCGCCCATCGATCGTGAATTTTACCGGATCCGCCATCAGACCGTCACCAGGCGGCTGGAGGATTCCTCGCGCCGCTTGCCCTTCAAGTAAGCTTCGAATTCATCTCGAAATTTCTCGACCAGCGAAATCATGGGGAGGGCCGCGGCGTCGCCCAGCGGGCAGAAGGTGCGGCCCAGCATGTTTCTGGAGATGTCGCCGAGCAGGTCGATATCCGCGGTCGAACCCTGGCCGTCGGAGAAACGGGTGAGGATTTTGGTCAGCCAGGTGGTGCCCTCGCGGCAGGGAATGCACCAGCCGCAGCTTTCGTGGGCGTAGAACTTCATGATGCGAAGGGCCACCTTCACCATGTCGGTGTCTTCGTCCATGACGATGACGCCGCCCGAGCCCAGCATGCTTTTGCGGGCGGCCATGGAATCGTAATCCATGGTGGCGCCTTCGCATTCGGCTGCGGTGAGAATGGGGCAGGAGGAGCCGCCGGGGATGAAGGCCTTCAACTTTTTCCCATTGCGCATGCCGCCGCCCACTTCCTCGATCATCTGCATGACGGGGAAGCCCAGGCGGAGTTCGTAAACGCCGGGCTTATCGATGTGGCCGGAGAGCGCGGTGAGCTTGGTGCCGCCGGCTTTGGGCACGCCCAGATCGGCGAAGGCTTTGCCGCCGCCGAGGAGGATGTGCGGGACGGCGCAGAACGTTTCCACGTTGTTGAGCACGGTGGGGCACTGAAACGCGCCGGCCACGGCGGGAAACGGCGGCCGGATGCGCGGCACGCCGCGCTTGCCTTCGAGGGATTCGAGCAGGGCGGATTCTTCGCCACACTCATACGACCCGGCGCCGGTATGGGCATACAGATCGAAATCGAAGCCGGCGCCCTGAATGTTCTTGCCCAGCCAGCCCTTGGCGTAGGCTTCGGCGAGCGCCTTTTCGAAGATCTCGATGAGGTAGCGGTATTCGCCGCGGATGTAGACGTAGCCGACATGGGCATCCACGGCGAGGCCGGCGATGAGGCAGCCCTCGATCAGCGAGTGCGGATCGTTTTCCATCAGCACGCGGTCTTTGCAGGTGCCCGGCTCGCCTTCATCGGCGTTTACCACGATGTATTTGGGTTTGGGCGAGGTGCGGGGGACGAAACTCCACTTCATGCCGGTGGGGAAGCCGGCGCCGCCGCGGCCGCGGAGGTTCGAAGCTTTGACTTCGTCGATGATCTGGGCAGGGGTCATCTTCGAAGCTTTGAGGAACGCCTGGTAGCCGTCGGTGGAGAGATAGGTCTCGATGGAAGCGGAGTTCGGCACGCCGAAGCGGCGCGTGAGAACGCGGGTTTCGAGCGGGCTGGGCGGGTTATAGAGCATGGGGGTGGGTCGCCAGTTTCGAAATGGAAAAAGCATCGGCGCTGCGCGCTGCCGGGCAGACCACAAAAAACGATGGTCTGCCCCACGGTAAGATCTGCGCGTGCATCTAGCGATTCTCCTTCAAGCTGTCCAGGAGTTGGTCTAGTTTTTCGGGAGTCACGTCGTGGTGGAACTCGTAATTGACCTGCACGGCGGGGGCCCAGGAGCAGGCGCCCATGCACTCGACCTCTTCTACGGAGAACTGGCCGTCCGGAGTGACGCCATGGTTTTGCAAGCCGAGCTTCTGGCAGGCGTGCTCGAACAATTGGTCGGCGTCGCGCAGCAGGCAGCTAATGTTGGTACAGACCTGCACGTGGTATTTGCCGGCCGGTTTGCGTCGCAGCATGGAGTAGTAGGAGATGACGCCGGTGACCTCGAGCGGGGTGACGCCGGTGCGGGTGGCCACCTCGGCAATCAGTTCGTCCGATACCGAGCCCAGCTCATCCTGGGCATAGAGCAGCATCGGAATCATGGCGCTCCGCTCGCGCCCGGGCGGATAGCTGGCCAGCAGTTTCGCGAACCTGGCCTCCAGTTGGGGTGAGAAAGTCATTAGCGGTCCGAATCGCCCAAAACGAAATCCACGCTGCCGATGGCGGCGATCACATCGGCGATCAGAGTGCCTTGCACCATGGCCGGGATGGCCTGCAGGTTGCCGAAGCTGGGCGTGCGCATGTGAACCCGCAGAGGCTTGGCGGTGCCGTCGCTGACCACGTAATAGCCCAGCTCGCCGCGCGGCGATTCCACCACCTGGAAGAACTCGCCCTCGGGCACGCGGAAGCCCTCGGTCACAATTTTGAAGTGGTAGATGAGCGCCTCCATCTGGGTCTTCATCTTTTCGCGGTCGGGCAGCACCACGTGGGGCGCGTCGGCTTTCCAGGGCCCGGACGGCATGCCTTCGAGAGCCTGCCTGACGATACGCGCCGATTGGCGCATTTCCTCGACGCGCACCTGGTAGCGGGCGAATACGTCGTTTTCGGTGCGGGTGGGCACTTCGAAATCGAATTTCTCGTAGCTCGTATACGGCTGGTCCTTGCGCGCATCCATCTTCAAACCGGCGGCGCGCAGCATGGGACCGGTCACGCCGAGGTCGAGCATATTTTCGAGCGAGATGAAACCGACGCCGCGGGTGCGGCCGATCCAGATGCGGTTCTTGGTGAGCAGGTCTTCGTATTCGTCGACGCGGCTGGGAAACACGTCGATAAACTTCTTGACCCGCTGCTGCCAGCCGCGCGGCGGTTCCAGCGCCAGGCCGCCGATGCGGAAATAGCTGGTCATCATGCGCTGGCCGGAAAACATCTCGAAGATGCGAAGGATATCCTCGCGCTCGCGGAAGCAGTAGAGGAACACCGACATGGCGCCGATATCGATGGCGTGCGTGCCGAGCCACACCAGATGGCTGTTGAGGCGCGTCAACTCGGTCAGCATGACGCGCATCCACTGGGCTTGGGGCGGGATCTCGAGGCCCAGCAATTTTTCCACCGCCAGACACCAGCCGAGATTGTTGGAGAGAGGCGCGAGGTAATCGACGCGATCGGTCAGGGTGACCGACTGCTGGTAGTTCTTGACTTCGAATTCCTTTTCGATTCCGGTATGCAGGTAGCCGATATCGGGGGCGCACTTGGTGATATTCTCGCCGTCGAGCTCCAGCAGCAGGCGCAAGACACCGTGCGTAGACGGGTGTTGCGGCCCCATGTTGAGGACCATGCTGCGAGACCGCGCACCTTCTTCTTCGACGTCGGCGACGGTCGGAATCATGGGTTCGTCCGTGGTTCCCGGTTGGCTCATTTTGTCAGCCCCATCTGGTTACACCCGCGACCCGGTTACCGGAACGTCGCGGCGCAGCGGGTGGCCCTCCCAATCTTCGGGGAGCATGATGCGGCGCAGCTCCGGATGACCTTGGAAGCGGATGCCGAAAAGGTCGAAGACTTCCCTCTCATACCAGTTGGCGCCGCACCAGACGGAAGTGACCGAATCGATCTCCGGGGCGGCGCCGGCCACACGGCACTTCAAGCGCACGCGCCGATTCCGCTCCACCGAGTGCAGGTGATAGACGACCTCGAAGCGCGGCTCGGCCGGGTAGCGATCCACCGCGGTGACCGTGCTCAAGCGCACGAACTTCTGATCGTACTTGAGAAAGCCGCAGACGCTTACGATTTTGCCGCGCGCAATCTCCAGGGTGAGCTCGCCGCGGTCGAATTTGCCGCCCTGGATCGCATCGGCATCGAAGGCCTGGACGGCAACCGCCAGTTCCTGGTTTTCGAGAGTTTCGGGTAGCATGTTCAGCGTTTGGGCTGCTCGGCCTTTTCCGTTGGCGCCCAATCCAGCGCGCCCTTCTTCCAAATATAGAAGAAGCCGGCCAGAATCAAGATGACAAAAACCAGCATTTCAAGAAACGGAAACATCTTCATCTGGCCGTTCAGCTCGCGATACACCACCGCCCACGGATACAGAAAGATGGCTTCGATATCGAAGACGATGAAGAGCATCGCCACCAGATAAAACTTCACGCTGAAACGGTGGCGCGCATCGCCCGTGGGCACGATGCCCGACTCATAAGGCATGTCCTTGACGCGGTTCCGAATCCTCTTTCCGAGGAGAAAGGAAACCGTGAGCAGGCCGCCCGCGACCGCCATGGCGATGAGCGCCTGCACCAGAACGGGGAAATACACGTCTGTGTAAGAGTTCGGCATCGTTCCAAAATGAAACTGGATCTACTTTCGACTATACTGGTTGCAAAAGAAGAGTGTCAACCTAAGTCATGTCCATCGAGATATTTGTGAACGGGCACACACACGCCACGGCCGCCGGTCAAACAGTACTCGGGCTGCTCGACGAACTGGGCCTCGACCCCGCGCGCGTGGCCGTGGAGCTGGACCGTTCGATCGTCAAACAGGCTCGCTGGGCGGATACGGCTTTGCACAGCGGCGCGCAGCTTGAAATCGTCCAGTTTGTGGGCGGCGGGTAGCTAAAAGCTCTCAGCGATCAGCCGTCAACGGTCAGCTTGGATCGGGGCTGAACGCTGAGAGCTGAATGCTGAGAGCTTTGGTTCACGTGAAGCTCCGCACGGCGTGCGCTTCATCGTCATGGACGTCGAAAACCGTATACAACTTGGTAATTTGGAGCAGGTCTTTCACCCGCTTGCTCAGGTTCAGCAGCTTTAACTGGCCGCCGGCGTTGGTCACGGTTGTAAACCCGGAAACCAACTCGCCGATCCCCGAGCTGTCGATATAGCTGACGTCGCCCAGGTTGAGCAGAATCTTCTTCTGGTTCTTTCCCACCAACTCGCGTAACGAGTCGCGAAGCGCGCTCGATCCTTCACCGAGGGTGATGCGCCCCGTCACGTCAATCACGCTGACGTCTCCGACTTGCCGCGTATTCAGCTTTACACTCACGTTTATCTGCCTCCTCGTTCCGAAACGTCAATTCTACTTCGCCGACTGGTACTTCACCAGGGTCAATTCTATCCCGCCCGTTTCGAGCCGCCGTATCTCGACCTCTTCCATGAAAGACCGGATCAGGAAGATGCCGCGCCCGGAGCAACGCAGCAGGTTGTCCGGCGCCAGCGGGTCGGGCAAACGATCGACATCGAAACCCTCGCCCTGGTCGGCAATCTTCACGGTCAGGCGTCCGGCGCCGCTGGACGCCGCGAACCGGACCTTCTTGTGGGCGCTGTAACGATTGCCGTGCACCACGGCGTTGACCATGGCCTCGCGCACGGCCATACCGATTTTCAAGAGATCTTCCTCATGGAACCCGGCGCGCCCGGCGAGGCCGGACGCCAACTCTTCGGCCCTATCCACGCTCTCCAGCGTCGAGTCAAACGAACGCTCCACGGTTTCCCCCACCGAGGGTGAATTTTCCGGCATAACAAGGATTATCGACCCGGCCCAAACGAATCGTCAGGATATATGAGCGGTAAAGGGAAAGTCAAGATTAGACCTCCGCTTGGACAGGCCAAAGCCCGCGCTTGACAGGCCAGGAGGCCTGTCCCACCGGCTCAAATCATCTCGTTCAGCAGCTCCGGACGAGGGCGCGGGATGACGACTTTATTGACCAACATGCCTTTCTGGCCGACAACCTGCGCACCGGCCTCAATGGCGCTTTCGACCGCCGACACGCTGCCCGTCAGGGTCATGAAGGCCTTGCCGCCCAGCGCCATGGCCAGCCGGATTTCGATGAGACGCACGTTGGCGGCTTTTACGGCGGCATCGGCGCCTTCGATCAGGGAGGCCACGGAGAACGATTCCAAGATGCCCAGCGCGTCCATATCTTCCACTTTGGCCGCGCCGCGGAGCGCCGGGAACACGGCTTCGTGCAGATTGGGAATGACGAAAGAATCGATGACGGAGAAGCGGCCTTCCGACACACCCGCGGATACGCTGGCGCTCACGGCGCCGACTTCGCCGCCTACCATCACCATATACTTGCCCGAGCAGATGGAGCGGGAAAGGAGCAGCTCCACGGCCGCCGCCTTCAGCATGGCGTCGCACACCTCAAAGCCCGCGGCGATGCTGGTCAGCTCGATCAATCCAATCGAATCGTTCGCCATTTTGATGTCCTAAAAGGCGGGCGCCGCGCAAGTGGGACAGACGATCGTTTTTTGTCGTCTGTCAGCCGGTTGTGGCCGGGCGAGGGCCCGACAGACCACGAAAAACGATGGTCTGTCCCACTGCTTGGTGTCCCTATGCCACAATTTCTACCGCCTCGGCGGTGACCGCCTTCACCTTGCCGTCTATGCTGGCGTGCACGGGCGCGCCCAGCTTGCCCTCCTCGACGCGCCCCACCACCTGGCCCTTCTTCACCTTCTGGCCCTCTTTGACCGAGGCCGCGGCCGCTTGGCCGGCGTGCTGCTTCAGCTTGATGCGCACCGCGGCGGGGCGCAGGTCCACCGGTTCGAACGGCGCTTCGCGCTCATATTCCTCGATCTTCAGCCGCTTGCGCAATTGCGCCAGCGGAATGCGGCGATACTCCTTCATGGGGTGAACTTCCACCGGCTTCTGCTGCACGAATTTCAAGCCCGCGGCGCGCCGGTCCTGCTTTCCCATGTCGCAAGCTTCCTTGGGATACAGATCTTCGGGGCACGCGTACAGCGTGCAAATGCCGCAGGAGCAGCACAGCTCCGACCATTGGTTCCAGATCTCGCCGCCGGTCACAGTGAAGCCCAGGCTGCGCATCACCTTGTGCGGCATCACCTCGTAACCCAGCAGGTAGCGCGGACAGAACTCGGTGCAATAGCTGCACTGGTCGCAGGCCGACTTGCCGATCTGGTTCATCTCCTGCTGGGAACGGGTCTTGCGGGTGAACAGGTAATGGTCGCGCGGCAGAACGATGATGCCGCCGGTGGTCTTGGTCACCACGTCGTCGAGGTCGAAGGTGGTCGAGCCCATCATGATGCCGCTGACGAAGATTCCGAAATCGGGCACCGTCGCGCCGCCGGCTTCGGCCAGCAAGTCGCGAAACGGGGTTCCGACCGGCGCCCAGAAGGACTTGGCTTGCGCGACGGCGCCGCACACCGACAGAAATTTTTCCGTTACCGGTTTTCCCTGCCCCGCCAGATGGACGTTATAGAGCGTTTCCACGTTGCTGACCACGCAGCCGACCTGGAGCGGAATCCCCGCCGGCGGAATGAGGCGGCCGGTAGCGGTGTAGACCAGCTCGTATTCATCGCCGGAGGGATAGAAATCGCCCAGCAGGACGAATTCGATGCGGTCGTTGCGGTTGGCATGGCGCAGGGCTTCGACGGATTCGGCGTTTTTGGTTTTGACGCCGAATTTGCCGGACTGCGCCGCGGTGGCTTCCATTAAGGCGCTCATACCGGACAAGATTTCGCCGGGAT
Source organism: Bryobacteraceae bacterium (assembly GCA_049511335.1). GTDB lineage: Bacteria > Acidobacteriota > Terriglobia > Bryobacterales > Bryobacteraceae > JBEKYD01. The sequence goes on from JBEKYD010000036.1 coordinate 27,842, forward strand.
ACCGCTTCATGATTTCGGCGTCTTTATGGATGAGCGGTTCGCACTCCGCGCCGTTGGCGATGAGGAATTCCACCTGGGCCTGCGCTTTGACGTAAGTAGGGAACCCGGCGCCGCCCGCGCCCACCACGCCAGCTTCGCGCAACTTGTCGCTGAGCATCAAGCTTTCAGGATATCGCAGGGGGGTGCAGGCTGTTGGGATGGACACGCGCAGGTACTCCGGTGCGCAGCATTCGGATTTCAACGAATCACGACAAAAGCTCGCCGGTGGTTCGGACCGAATCGGAAGACGGCGAAGTGGTTGTCCAGAGAGGCGGCGCGCTCGATGCCGAGCCGCCGCATGATGGCGAAGCTCGTCCGGTCGACAATCGAGAAGTCTTGGTCGCGGTATGAAATCCCGATTTCCCAGGCTGCCTCTAGATCTGCCATGCCAACCCCCTCCACGGTTGCCGCACCATTGCGCAAGCCATCCCAGAAGCGTTCGGCGGCCTGGCGGCTCAGCCGATGCCGAATCAGTGTCCAGGTCTCGATCAAAACGTGATCGGTGGTAACCAAGGGCTCGCCCCCTGAGAGTATGGCCTTTGCCCGCACGTTGTTGCGGTCCGACCGGTCCGCCGCGGCGTACCAGATGGAGGTGTCGACGAACAGGCTCATGTTACCGGCGGCGTGATTTTTGGCCGCGCGAAGTAAAGGCCTCGAAGAGCATGGCATCCTTGTTGTTGGCGATGTCGGAACCGCCCGAAGCTCCGAGATCGAAGACCGCGGCAGGATCCGCTACCGTCTGCGGCCGATCCAGGTCGCGCGCGACCAGGCGCCGCACATATTCAGCCATCGATACACCCAGATCGCTGGCGCGACGCCGCACTCGGTGCTGCATTTCGGGGTCAAGCGTAATCTGGGCTCGTGACATCATGATGGTACCATCATACCGCTTCGGCGCCGGCGGCCGGCACTGCCCAAACGCCTTCAAAATCGACGAAGTAAGCCTGCACATCGATAGCCGGAATGGCTTTACGCAGACACTCGGCGGCCCGGCGCAGTTCCTCTTCATGGTGCTGGCTCTCCGCGCCGGCATCGCCGCCGAAGGCGCCGGCCAGTCCTCCGTAAGCGCCGCAGTCGGAATGAACCATAAGGATCGCAAGCCTGGTCCCGTGGAGGCGGACGGATTTTCGGATCTGATCCAAGACGAACTCCGAGTCCGTTTCGTGCTCTGGAGATGCGAGGCACTTGGCGCCGCCGGCGATCTTGATCTGATCTGAAGTTGCGATGCCAATCCGCTTCAGAAATTTCGCGAAGCCCAACTGAAAGCGGTGGTCGAAACAGCAGACGACGACGGCGTCGCATCGATAATGCTCGCGGGGTGAATCGAAATGGAAGAGCTTCTTCATTCAACGCCTATTTTCGGGCATGCGGTCTGTGAGCGCAACCAAAGGCACATGGAATATCGGGTTCCCGGGTTTCGCGCAGCCAAATGCGGGGCAGGCTGGTAAACTGATGTTAAGGGACGGTATGCAGACTATTTCCGTACGACGGGCGGACGAGTTGGGCAGCGCGGCCCGAACCGCGGTAGAGGGTCTGCTGGGCCGGAAGGTAGCGGACGAAGAGCACGTTACGGTTATGGCGTATCGTGCCGGCGGCGCCGCCGGCGAGCCGGACCACAAAGCGGCTGTTCAGGACTTGATCGAGGACTTGGACAGCATGGCAGCCAAAGCCAGCCACATTCCACCCGAAGAGATGGAAGTTTTGATCGACGAAGCTACCCGGCACGTACGCAATCGGCCGCGGTAATGCGGGTCGTCCTCGACAGTAACATTCTGGTTCGTGCCGCCGGAAACGCTGACGGACTCGCCGGCCGATTGCTTCGGTGCGTCCTCCAGGAACCGCACCGCTTGCTCGTCTCCGCATTCATCCTGGGAGAGGTTTCGCGCGTCCTTGCGTATCCTCGCCTCCAGTCTCGCTGGGGACTCACCGATGAGCGGATTCAAGCACACGCCAACCGCCTAGCTTCGGCGGCGGAGGTCGTGATTGTCGCACTCGCCGATCGGGTCGTGCCGGACGATCCCGACGACGATTTCATTGTGCAAACGGCCGTCGTCGGACATGCCGATGCCCTGTGCACGCGGGACACCCACCTGCTCAGTCTCGAGGTTGTGCAGTATTGCCACAGTCACGGAGTCCGGGTCATGGATGACATTGAGCTGTACCGGGTACTGGCTCGGCAGGTTTAAGAATCGGAATTGGCTGGCTATTCCACGTCCTACTGCTGATCCTTTGCCGTGGCGTCCGCCAGGCTTTTTTCCACCTCGCGCACGAATGCGTGCAGGGCGGTGCGATCGGCGGATTGCCATTTCACCACGACGAAATACGGGCCGCGGCTGAAGAATACGGTATCGGCGGAAGGCTTCCAGCGCTGGGAAAGCTCCAGGCCGACCACGCCGGACCCGAGCACGTACAAGCGCGCTTCGAGCTTGCCCGGGCCTTCGTAGCTGGCCACGAGCAGGCTGTCGATCTCATTGCGCGGGACCGGGTCGGGCGCTTCGGAGATGCTCAACCGGCGCCGATCAGTGCGCCGCCATCCGCCGGAGGCGTTTTCCGGAAAAATATTCGGCGGCACGGACGCCGGCTTGCGGCAGGCAATCCCAGCCGACGCGGCGACGAAACCGGCCGCCGCCAACCAACTTCGTCTTTTCATGTTCCTTTCGATTCTGCCATGCGGCGCCCAATTGCGGATGTTACCATCCGAGTTATGGCGAAATTCAAGCCGGCGCGCGGCAAGAAGAAGGCTTCCCCAGCGCCGCCGGGCGGCTTGCCGTGTGTGATCCTGGTGATCGCAGGCATTGCCTTGGTCATGCTATTCCTCTATTACGTGTTGAGCCATGCGAACGGATAATCGACTCCCCACCCAGATGCGGCGGGTAGAAATCAAGACGGGCGTGCTCGCGGCAGCCGAAGGCTCGGCCTTGATCCACGTCGGCAACACACAGGTGCTGTGCGCAGCCACGGTGGAGGACGGCGTGCCCCCGTTTCTGCGCAACAGCGGCAAAGGCTGGGTGACGGCCGAATACGCCATGTTGCCTCGGGCCACCGCCAAACGCACGCCGCGCGAGGTCACCAAGGGCCGCGCTTCGGGGCGTACGCACGAGATCCAGCGGTTGATCGGCCGGTCGCTGCGCGCCGTGGTAGATATGCCGGCGCTGGGCGAGCGCACCGTAATCGTGGATTGCGACGTGCTGCAGGCGGACGGCGGCACGCGTACGGCGTCGATCACCGGAGGCTTCGTGGCCCTGGCCCTGGCGCTGCGCCAACTGGTGGATTATGGGGCCATCAAAACCATGCCGGCGCGGGATGCGCTGGCCGCCATCAGCGTGGGCCTGGTGCGCGGCGTTCCGATGCTCGACCTCTGTTACGAAGAAGACTCCCAGGCCGAAGTGGACATGAACGTGGTGATGACCGGGACGGGCCGCTTCATCGAGGTTCAGGCCACCGCCGAGCACGGTTCCTTCGACGACGCGCAGATGGGCGAGTTCCTCACCCTCGCCCGGCGCGGCATTGCCGAACTGGTGGAACTGCAGAAGAAGGCGGTACGAATCTGATCGAGCTCGCCTGCGCCACTTCGAACCCTGGCAAGCTCGCGGAATTTCGCCTTGCGGCCGAAGCCGTACCGGGCCTGCCGCCGGTCGAAATCAAGCTGCTGCCCGGTTTCGCCGCCATCCCGGTCCCGGTCGAAGACGGCGCCACTTTCGAGGAAAACGCGCTGATCAAAGCGCGGCATTATGGGCGGCATAGCACCGGGCTGCTTTTCGCGGACGACTCCGGACTGGTGGTGGACGCGCTCGATGGCGCGCCGGGAGTGCGCTCCGCCCGCTATTCCGGCGCCGGGGCCACCGGCCAGTCGAACAACCGGCTGCTGCTCGAAAAACTGCGCGGCGTGGAGCGGCGCACGGCGGCGTTTGTGTGCGCCATCGCGCTGGTCGAAGGCGGCGAACCAGTGGGCGTGTTTCGCGGGCGGGTGGAAGGTGTGATCCTGGAAGAACCGCGTGGCGGCAACGGCTTCGGCTACGATCCGCTGTTCTTCTATCCGCCCTTCGGGTGTACATTTGGCGAGGCTGGGGAAGAGGCCAAATTCGGCGTGAGTCATCGCGGGCAGGCGATGCGGGAGATGCTGAGGTATTTGGCAAGGGTAGCGCGTTAGAAGAAAAGCCGAGAGGACTCTAATCTCGGCTCAGCAGGCTCGATAGCCGGCTCGACAGCCCGCGCCACGATTATTGTCGGGCGATGGCGTACACATCGGTCTTGTCGCCGTACGCGACGGTGTACTGCATCGCGGCAAGGTCGACGGTGACAACGGCTGTTCCGCTGACGGTATCCCAGCCGGGGAGAGGCGCGGCGCCGGCGCCCTGCTCGGTCCAGTAGGTACGGGTGCCGGCATGGTGCAGGCGGTTGAGACAAGCTTTGGTGGGATGGCCGTAGGTGTTTCCGTTTCCGGCGCTGACGATGGCGATCGTCGGCTGGGTTATGGCAAGCCACCGGGCGTTGCTCGAGTAACTGCTGCAGTGGTGGTGCACCTTGTAGACGTCCAGTTTGCCGACGGCGGCGGCAACGCCGCTTTCGACATCGATGTAACCCTCCTCGTTTTCTCCGGTCAGGTCGCCGCCAATTTCGGCGCGAAAAGCGCCGTAGCCGATGCGGGCGGAGAGACTGAGGGAGTCCTCGTCGGTGGTCCGCGCGCCGTTGGCGTTTACGGCGACGATCTGGATGCTCACCGGGTTCGCAGAGCCGGCGTCGAGCACAAACGTTTCGCCCACGCCGGGGGTGGTGCGCATGCTTCTGACGGCCGCCGCGTACGCGGTGTAGTAACTGCTCTGGTAGGATTGGCCGCGGTCCACCACCTGGACGCTGCCAGCCAAGGCAAGAATGTTCGGGACGCAGCCGATGTGGTCTTCATGATAGTGGCTGGCGAACAGGTAATCGAGCTGGCGGATTCCAAGCTGGGCGTAGTAGGCCACCGGCTTGTCGCAAGTCTGGCTGACCATGTCCCGGCCGATATCGAATGCGACCGCCTGGCCTCCGGGAGAAATGAGGATCGCCCCGTCGCCCTGGCCGACGTCGATAAAGTGAAGCTGGAGCTTGCCGTTTGCCTGGGCCCAGATAGGAGCGGTCGCCAGGATTAGGCAAAGGAGGAAGCGGTTTCGAGTCGTCATGGTGTCAGGCCACAATGATCTTTTCGGCCGATTGGGGGATTGGAATAGGGCCAAGTTGCAGGCCAAAGGCCTACTCCACGAGATCGGTTATATTCTGTTTAATCCTATGAGCAAAGCCTCGGTTCTATTTTTCGCTTCCGTGATCTTCGCCTCCGGCGCCGTCTGGGGCCAATCGCGCTTCGAGTTCTGGCCCGGCGCGGTTTACGATCCGGCGGTGCCCACAGCCCAAAAGGTCCTTGGGTACGACTTCGGCGAGCGCATCGCCAGCCCGGCGGACATCGTGAAGTACTTCCGTGCGCTGGCTGCCGCCGAGCCCGCCAGAGTCAAAATCTTCGAGTACGGAAAGACCTGGGAGGGCCGGGAGTTGATCTACGCCGCGATCGGGTCGGAAGCCAACCTTCGGCGGCTGGCGGAAATTCGCGCGGGCATGCAAAAGCTTCACGATCCGCGCAAGACATCGGCCGCGGAAGCCCAAAAGCTCATCCAGGATCTACCCTCCATCCTCTGGCTGGCGTACGGCGTGCACGGCAATGAGATTTCCTCTCCGGACGCCGCCATGGTAACGGCCTACCATCTCCTGGCGGCGCGCAACGACAAAATGGTGGCGGACATTTTGGCCAACACGCTGACCATCGTCAACCCCTTGCAGAATCCCGATGGGCGGAATCGGTTCGTGCACGATTTCGAAGTGAACGCCGGTCTGGAGCCGGACGCCAATCCGCTGGCGGCCGAGCATTCGGAAGCCTGGCCGGGCGGGCGCACCAACCACTATTATTTCGACCTGAACCGCGACTGGATCGGCATCACCCAGCCGGAAACCATCGGGCACGTGAAGGCGCTCGAGGAATGGTATCCGCAAGTTTTTATCGACCTGCACGAGATGGGCACCGACGCCACCTATTACTTCACCCCCGAAGCCGATCCCTACAACCCGTACCTGACCAAGGAGCAGCACGACGACCTGTACTGGTTCGGCAAGAACAATGCGAAATATTTCGACCTGTTCGGATTCCGCTACTTCACGCGCGAGGAATACGACGCTTTCTATCCCGGCTATGGCGCGAGCTGGCCGTTTTATCTGGGCGGTCTGGCGATGACTTACGAGAACGGCTCGACCCGCGGCCTGGTGGTGCGGCGCGCCGACGACACCACCGTCACCTTTCGCGAGACCGTGCGGCGCCACTTCGTGACTTCGGTGGCGAGCTGCGAAGTGGCGGCCACCAACCGCGCCAAGCTGCTCGATATGTTTTATCGCTACCAGGCGACGGCTCTCGAAGAAGCGGGGAAGCGCAGCACGCGGGAATACATTCTGGCGCGCCGCGGCGACACCTCGGCGGTAGACAAGCTGGCGCAGTTGCTGGTGTTGCAGGGGGTGGAAGTGAGCCGGCTCAAGGCTCCGCTCACCGTGGACGGCAAGCAGTATCCGGCCGGCTCGTACATCGTCCCGTTGGCGCAACCGGAGGCGCGGCTGCTGGAAGATTTGCTGGTGCCGCAGGTTTCGATGGACGACAAATTTCTGACCGAGGAAGAGCGCCGCCGCAAGCTGCGGCAGCGGAGCGAAATCTACGATGTGACGGCGTGGTCGGTGCCGCTGCAATTCAATGTCGAGTGCGTGGCGTCGAACACGCGCACCGAAAGCGGAATGGAAGCGGTAAAACCGGGCGCCGCGCCGGCGGGCAAAGTGGAAGGCAAAGCCTCGGTGGCGTACCTGGCGCCGTGGGGAACGGCGGCGTCGGCGCGGTTGCTGGCCGGTGCGCTGCGCGCCGGATTGCGGGTGCTCTCGACCGACAAGAAATTCACCCAGAACGGCCGCGTGTATCCGGATGGGACGCTCATTGTCATGGTGAAAGACAACCCTCCCAACCTTTTTGAAACTCTGCAGAAACTGGCGGCGGGCACGGGCGCCGAGGTGGCCGCCACGGACACGAGTTGGGTAGACGACGGACCGAACTTCGGCAGCGGGCGCGTGGTTTACATGAAGCCGCCGGCGATTGCGATTGCCTGGGACCGGCCGACCAACGCGACCTCCGCCGGTGAGACCCGGTTCGTGCTGGAGCGGCAGTTCGGATATCCGATGACCGCGGTCCGCACCCAGCAGCTTGCCGGCGCCGATTTGAGTAAATTTCAGGTGATTGTTCTGCCCGAAGCCGTGGGCGAAGGCTACGCGGCCGTGCTCGGCGCCAACGGAGCGCGGCGGTTGCACGATTGGGTGCAGGCCGGCGGCACGCTGATCGGAATCGGCAGCGCGCTCTCCTACCTGGGCAGTGCCGGATTTCTGGCCATTTCGCGGGAGAATGCGCCCGGCGCGCCGGGTAGTGGGAGCGGCGGCGGTCGGGGCGGAAGGGGCGCAGCGGCAGGCGGCGAAGCTTCGGCGCCAGCGGAAGGGCGCGGCGGCGCGGGTGCGGTCGCGGGGCAATTGTTCGCCACCGAGAGCGACATGGAAAAAGCCACTCAGCCCGAC
>JBEKYD010000037.1:0-34983 GCA_049511335.1 Bryobacteraceae bacterium
CAGATCGGTTAAGCACACTAAATGGCACTAGCGGACGCGGCCCGGTATATAATCTGGTTACCTGAATCGGTTAGAGAAAGCAGAAGACCCCCCTGCCGGGCACTGTGTTTTTTGGAGGTTCAAATGAATCGGCGTTCTTTCCTTGCGGCTGGGTTTGCCGCTGCCGTATCCTCTTCTCGCGCCGCGGCCAAACGTCTGGATCGCTCGCGTGTCAGCGCCATCACCGACGAAATCTCCCGTTCGCCCGCCGAAGCTATCGAGTTTGCCCACACTTACGGATTGCAGTGGCTTTCGCTTCGGGAAGTTCCGGCGCCCCTGGGGACGAAGCACGTCGAGTATCACACGCTCGATCCGGACGAGCTTCGGAAGGCAGCCGATGAATTCAAAGCGGGCGGCGTCGGGATTAATTTCCTCGACACTCCGTTTCTGAAATTCGGGCTGCCCGGCACGGAGCCCAAGCGGAGAAGGCCCGAAGACGCGGCGGCGCGCGAAAGACGGCTCGCCCAGGAGAAAATGCTGTTTGACCGCCGCATGGAGGATTTGCGCCTGGGCTTCCGCGAGGGCCACGCATTCCACTGCACCGATGTGCGGATCTTCACTTCCTCACGAGTGGAGGAGCCGGAGTCGCTCTTCCCACGCATCGCCGATGTGATTGGCGAGATGGCCGCCATCGCGCAAAAGGAAGGGTTCCGTTTGCTGATTGAGAACGAGGCTTCGCAGAACGCAGGCACCGCGGCCGAGACCGGCAAGCTGCTGAAGCTGTTGCCGGGCAACGTGGGCGCGAATCGGGATTCGCTCAATGGCCTGCCTTTGGGCGAGAAACCTTGGCCGGACGGTTACCGGGCAACTCCCGCCGATCGCATGTGGAATGTACACGCGAAAGGAAAAAGCCTGCTCGATTATCCCGAGCATTTGGATTGGCCGGCAATCCTCGATGCGCTTGATCGCGACGGCTTCGCGGGACGGCTGGAACTGGAAACGCATATCTTCGGCGAAGGACAGGTGGCGGCGTCGCACGCGTCCATGAAGGAGATCCTGCGGCTGCTGAACGATCGGGGGACCGCATAAGCCGGCGGTTATCGCCTCGCGCCCATGTGCAGGAACATCAAGACGCTGTTCAACTTCGATCCGCCCGCGACGCCCGAGGAGATTCGCGCGGCATCGCTCCAGTTCGTACGGAAGATCAGCGGCCTCGGCATGCCATCCAAGGCAAACGAGCGCTCGTTTTTTGCGGCCGTCGATGAAACTGCCGCCATCGCAACTCGCCTGCTCCGTTCGTTGGAAACGAACGCACCGCCGAAAAATCGGAAACGAGAAGCTGAAAAAGCGAAAGCTCGCGCGGCGGAGAGATACGGCGCGGGTTAATTGGCCCTCCCCTTGCCGCATGTTATAAAAAAGCTTCGCGCATCGCCTCCCTTGCGAGTCCAATTATGGAACCAAACGCCGATATCGCATTAATCGGGCTGGCCGTCATGGGTCAGAACCTGATCCTCAACATGAGCGACCATGGCTACCGGGTGGTAGCCTTCAACCGCACCGTTTCGAAAGTGGACGAGTTTCTGGGCGACGCCGCCAAGGGGCACAAGAACGTAGTGGGCGCCCACTCGCTGGAAGAAATGGTGTCCCTGCTCAAGCGCCCGCGCAAGGTCATGCTGATGGTCAAGGCGGGCAAGGCGGTTGACGACTTTATCGAAACCCTGCTGCCGCACCTGGAGCCGGGCGACCTGATTATCGACGGCGGCAACTCCCATTTCCCGGATACCATCCGCCGCACCAAGTACCTGGAATCGAAAGGTATGCTGTTCATCGGCACGGGAGTTTCCGGCGGCGAAGAGGGCGCGCGGTTCGGTCCCTCCATGATGCCCGGCGGCAGCGTCAAGGCGTGGCCGCTGGTCAAAGACATCTTTCAGGCCATCTGCGCCAAAACGCCGGACGGCGAGCCGTGCTGCGACTGGGTGGGCGAGGACGGCGCCGGCCATTTCGTCAAGATGGTGCACAACGGCATCGAGTACGGCGACATGCAACTCATCTGCGAAGCCTACCAGCTCATGAAAGACGGGCTGAAACTGTCGAACGAAGAGATGCACGGCGTCTTCGACGAGTGGAATAAAGGCGAGCTCGACAGCTACCTGATCCAGATCACGCGCGACATTCTGGCCTACAAGGACGAAAAGGGGGACGAGGTTCTCGACAAGATCCTCGATACGGCCGGCCAGAAGGGCACCGGCAAGTGGACCAGCGTGGAGTCGCTCGATCTCGGCGTGCCGGTCACGCTTATCGGCGAAGCGGTCTTTGCCCGCTGCCTGAGCGCCATGAAGGAAGATCGGGTGGAGGCCTCGAAGATTTTGGCTGGACCGAAATACGCATTCGATGGCGACCGAAAGGCGCTCATCGAAGACGCCCGGCAGGCTTTGCTCGCTTCGAAGCTGGTCTCCTACGCGCAGGGTTTCATGCTGATGCGCCAGGCCGCCAAAGAGTATAAGTGGAATTTGAATTATGGCGCCATCGCCATGATGTGGCGCGCCGGTTGCATCATCCGCTCGGCGTTCCTGGGCAAGATCAAGGAAGCGTTTGCCCGGAATCCGAATCTCACCAACCTGCTGCTCGATCCCTATTTCACGGGCGTGGTGGAACGCTCGCAGGCTTCTTGGCGGCGCACCGTTTCGGTCGCGGTGGCGGCCGGAGTTGCGGTGCCGGCCTTTACCACCGCGCTCGCGTTCTTCGACGGCTACCGCAGCGCGCGCCTGCCCGCCAACCTGTTGCAGGCACAGCGCGATTATTTCGGCGCCCACACCTACGAGCGCATCGATAAGCCGCGCGGCCAGTTCTTCCACACCAACTGGACCGGCAAGGGCGGCTCGGTTGCGTCCGGCACATACAATGCTTAACCCAACCGAACTCGCGGCGAGAGCCGCCAACGTACGGCTGCTGCTGATGGACGTGGACGGCGTCTTAACCAATGGAAAGCTGTACAACGTGCCCGGCCCTGACGGCAAAATGCACGAAACCAAGGGATTCGACTCTCAGGATGGCATCGGGCTGCAATGGCTGAGCTGGAACGGCATTGCAACCGGTGTGATCAGCGGACGCCTCTCACCGGCCACGGAGGAACGCGCCCGCCAGGTCAAGATGAAGTACGTCTACCAGGGCCATATTGAGAAGATTCCGATTCTCAATGAGATTCTAGCCGACGCCGGGATCGACTCCACTCAGGTTGCCTACATCGGCGACGACTTTACCGACGTTGTGATCATGCGCCGGGTTGGCCTCGCGATCGCTACCGCCAATGCCCGCGCCGAGGTGAAGCAGGCGGCCCACTATGTCACCGAGAAGTGTGGCGGCGACGGCGCCGTCCGCGAAGTGGTGGAAATGCTCCTCAAGGCCCAGAAGCGCTGGGATGAGATCAGGAAGCACTACGAAGTGAGTTGACAGTGATCAGTTGTCAGTTGTCAGTTGACAGTGATCAGTTGTCAGTTGTCAGTGCTGTAAATTCTCGCTTTGCCAACGTGGCATAATCGTGAACATGAGCGGCCTGCCGGCATTGGTTTCCGTCGAAGAGTACCTGCGCACGGTGTACCGGCCGGATTGCGATTATGTCGACGGCGCTATCGTGGAGAGAAGCTTAGGCGAGAAGAGTCACGCCAAACTCCAGCAGGAAATCTTGCTCTATCTGCATCGGCGCCGCAGCCAGTGGGGCATTTTCGTCATTCAGGAAACCAGGGTTCAAGTTTCGCCCACCCGATTCCGGGTGCCTGACGTTTGCGTAATCGCCGGGCCGGAGCCGGACGAGGAGATTTTTACAGAACCTCCGTTTCTCTGCATCGAGATTCTTTCTCCGGAAGATCGCATGAGCCGCATGCAGGCCAAAATTGACGATTACCTGGCCTTCGGGGTGGCCTACGTGTGGGTCGTCGATCCGCAGACGCGGAAAGCCTGGGTTTACACTGCCGATCTGATGCGCGAAGTTCGCGACGGCGTGCTCCGCACCGACCGGCCCGACATCGCCGTTCCGCTCGACGAGCTTTTCGTCCCCCGCTCCTGACCCGCGCCCCGCTCCATCCTTCGGCGTGATAGCATCAACCCAGAATGGCACTGGCGGATCTCACCAAGCAATTAGCACAGGAAATGATTCTGTCGGCCACCAAGGAACCGGAGCCCGCGGCTCGTCCGGCCCCCGTGGCGGGTGCGGGCGCCGTCCTCGCCGGCCAGATTCAGGCCATGCAGAAGGCCCTCAAGGACGATGAAGAGCTGATGGTCTGGTGCCAGTTTGGCGGAGAAAAGATCCGCGTGATGGAGATCTTTCTGCCATCGCCCCAGGTTGTGGTGTTGACCGGTTTGGATGCCGGCCGCGCCATGACCAGGGTGGTTTCCGCCGCGTCCGCTGTGCAGTGGCCGCCAAGACCGCCAAAGTGCCGCCCGGCTCGAAACCGGTCCGCGTGGCATTCGTTCCCAAATCCAAGGATTGAGGCATACTTATGAAACGCCTGGTTAGCGTTGCCGCCGTGCTCCTGCCGGCGCTGCTGAGTCAGTCCAGTCATCCCGTGGGGAATTCGCCCGGTTATCTCGATACGCCCATAATCCCGGGCCAGTCCTGGCACGTGCACGATTCCCGCCGCCCGCATCCGCCCGTGGTGACTCCCGGGGCGACCCCCGGCGCAGCGCCATCGGACGCCATCGTGCTCTTCAATGGCCACGATCTCTCTCAGTGGGCGCAGCACGGGAGCGGCGCCGACAAAGACAAGCTGGTGGCGCCCAAATGGACCGTGCGCGACGGCTATTTCGAAGTGGCGCCGCATAGCGGCGATATGTTCACCCGGCAATCGTTCGGCGATAGCCAGATTCACGTGGAGTGGTCCGAGCCGAGCGACGTGACGGGCTCCAGCCAGGGGCGCGGCAACAGCGGCGTGTACCTGATGAGCCGCTATGAAGTGCAGGTGCTCGATTCGTTCCACAACGTGACTTACGCCGATGGCCAAGCGGGCGCGCTCTACGGCCAGTGGCCGCCGCTGGCGAACCCGATTCGCAGACCGGGCGAATGGAACACCTATGACATCGTGGTGGAGGCGCCCGAGTTTGACGGCGACAAGCTGGTCAAGCCCATCTACGTCACCCTGTTCTTCAACGGCGTTCTGGCGCACATTCATCGCGACCTGATGGGCAACACCGAGCATCGCACGCTGGGCAAGTATACGGCGCACGGCGACGAGCCCCTGCTCCTGCAGGACCACGACATGAAAGTTCGCTATCGCAATATCTGGATCCGCAGACTCGCCGGCTACGACCAGCCGGAGCAGTAGGAACTGCGAAGAACTGATTTAGCCACGGATAACCGTGCTTATCTGTGTTGATCCGTGGCGAATCGTTTTCTACAGCTTCATCTTCTCCAGCTTGCGATACAGCGTTTTGCGCTCGATGCCCAGAATTTGGGCGGCCTTGCTCTTGTTGCCTCCGGTCGCCGCCAGGACTCGGCGGATCTGTTCTTCTTCGGCGTCGGCCAGGGTTTCGACGGGCTTTTCGCGCGATTCCATCACCGTCAGCGCCTGCAGCACCGCGGGGGCGTCAACGCGCTCGGCCAGCACGCTGAGGCGTTCGATGAGGTGCTGCAACTGGCGCACGTTGCCAGGCCAGGTGTAATCCTGCAGGGCCTTGATGCCGGAATCGGTGAGCTTCACGTCGCGGGTGTAGAGCTGGTTGAACTTGTTGAGAAAGAAACGGGCCAACAGCGGTATATCGCCGCGGCGCTCGCGCAAGGGCGGCATCATGATGCGCACCACGTTCAAACGATGCCAGAGGTCTTCGCGAAACTTGCCGTCTTCCACCATGCGCTGCAGGTCGCGGTTGGTGGCGGCGATCACGCGCACATCGACTTTCTTCGACCGGCTGGCGCCGACGGGGCGAATCTCGTGGTTCTCGAGAAAGCGCAGCAGGGCGAGTTGAAAACTCAGCTCGATGTCGCCGACTTCATCCAGGAACACGGTGCCGCGGTTGGCGGCTTCGAACACGCCCACGCGGTCGCGGTCGGCGCCGGTAAAAGCTCCGCGCATGGCGCCAAACAGCTCGCTTTCGAGCAGGGTGGGCGCAATCGCGCCGCAATCCACGGGCACGAACGGCTGGCTGGAGCGCGCGCCGCTGAAGCGGTGAATCATGCGCGCGACCAGGTCTTTGCCAGTGCCGGTGTCGCCTTCCACCACCACCGTGGCATCGGTGGGCGCCACCCGCGAAACGATCTTATAAACCTCGACCATGCCGGGAGAGACGCCGATCATTTCGGTCTCCGGCATTTCCTCTTCTTCGGCTTCCCCTTCCTGTTCGGCGCGGGCGGCCTCGGCGCGTTCCACCGCGTCGATCATCACGTCCAGGTCGAAGGGCTTGGCGATGTAATCGAAGGCGCCGCCGCGGGTGGCGGCCATGACAGTTTCGACAGTACCGCGGCCAGTCATGAGGATGACGGCGCAGTGGGGGTCTTTGCGCTTGGCGGCATCGAGCACATCGAGGCCAGTGCGCTCGTCGATATAGATATCGGTGATGACGATGGGGTAGGCGGTCTCGGCCAGGCGTTCGATGGCCTCGCCGGTAGTGGATGCGGACTCCACCGCGTATCCCTTTTCCTCCAGCGCGGTCTGGATGGTGAACTGCAGCGCCGGATCGTCCTCTACCAGCAGGAGCTTGTCCATCAGTTTCGTTCCACGGGGGCCGAAGCGGGCGCCTGCGCGGCCGGCAGGACCAGAGTGAAGCACGAGCCGGCGCCGGGCTGGCTGGTCACATCGATGCGCCCGTCGTGCTGTTCCACGATTTGCTGCACGATGGAGAGGCCGATTCCGCTGCCGGCCTCGCCGGATTCTTCGGCTTTGCGGGTGCGATAGAATTTTTGGAAAATTTGCCGGACTTCCTTCTGGTCCATTCCGATGCCCTGATCTTTGACCGCGATGCCGACCAGGCCATCGTGTTTTCGCGCGGATACGGTGACCTCGGTCCGCTGCGGCGAGTATTTTACGGCGTTGGTAAGCAGATTGTAGCAGGCGTATTCGATCAGCTCGCGATCGCCGGAAAGGTAGAGGTCGCCGGGGACCGCCTCGATGCCAACCGCAATATGTTTGCGCTCGGCCAGGGGCCGGACGCGTTCTACGCACAATTCCACCATGGCTCTGACGGCGATGGGCTCCCGCTTCAACTCCATCTGTCCGGCCGAGAGCCTTTCCACGTTCAGGAACACCTCCACCATCCTAGCCAGGCGCTTCGATTCGGAATGGATCAACTGCGTCATCTGCTTGCGCTTCTCCTCATTGAGGGCATAGCGCGACAGCAACTCGCTGGAACCCTGGATGGCCGAAAGCGGGGTGCGCATTTCATGGGTAACGAACTGCATGGCCTGCTGGTAGCGGGTGCGGGCGGCGTGCTCCACCGCCAGGTCGCGGCGGATCACCAGATAATAATAACCCGCCGCCGCCATGGTGCCGAGCGCGGCGGAGAGAGCCGGCATCGAAAACGGCAGCACCAGGCGGTGCACAAACAGGGCGTAGGGCACCGCGCCGGCAAGCACCAGTATGGCGGCCGCCGATACGTAAGCCGGTGCGCCGGGAAGATAGCGAAACGCCAGACCGGCCGCGGCCACCAACCCGAGGCTAAAGAGCAGGACCCATGGGTAAGCTACGTCGGTAAGGAACAATCCTCGCGCCATGGTCTCGAAGGCGTTGGCGTTGATTTCGACCCCCGCGGTCTGGGCGGACGGGGCAACCGGCGTCTGCAAGCGGTCGTGCAGCGCGGTGACGGCGGTCAAGCCGACAAAGACGACTTTGCCCGCGCATGGGCGCGCCAGAGACGGATCGTCAACCAGCTTCCTGAGAGAAATGCGGGGGATGGCGAGGGGCCGATCGGCGGGGATGTAGCGGACGCGCATGATGCGGCTGTCGTTGCGGTTGCGGGTGCGGTCGGTCTCTTTCCTGGGAACCGGGATGACCGTATCTCCCACCTGAAGATCCTGCGGCGATTCCAGGATGCGCGCGGCGCCGCGGCTGAGACGAAGCGCTTCGAGCGAAAGCGCCCAGCGGCGCACCGTCCCGAGGCGCTTTTCGAGCGCGATGGCGCGGGTGATACCGTCGGCGTCGGGCTCGGTGTGTACCTGGCCAAGGGCCGCGCCGCCTGCCCGGAATTGGGGCAGCGGATCTTCCCAGCCTTCGCCGCTACCCATGTCGCTGGCCAGCACCACGCGCGGCGTGGCGGCAAAGGCCGCCGCCAGGCGAGCATCGGCATCGGGGTCGATTCCCGGGTCGGCCAGGGTGACGTCGATGGCAATTGCTTTGGGGCGAACCGCGGCCAGCGAGCCCAAGGCGGAAGCCAAGGGACCGCGCAAGCGCTCCACCCCGCCGTAGGCCTGGAGGGTAGATTCATCGATGGCCAGGATCACGGATTGGGTTTGCCAGGCGGGCGGCTCGTAGCTCCGGAACATGAAATCGTAGGCCCAGTGGTCCAGCCCTTCACCAAGCTGGGGCTGCACGCTGGCTACCACCGCGGCCAGAAACGCGGCCGCCAATAAACCCGCGTAGGCAGCGGTACTCTTCCACCCCGGACGCGTCATCATCCTTCAGTATAGTAAGAGCTATGTGGGGTGAATCCTTGTGGAGCAGGTTGTCAACCCGCGGACCGATTGTCAATCGGTCCAGCCGGGCCCATCCCGGCGGCTGCTTATGGACGGCAGATGCAGGACGACATCTGAGACCGCTGGCGGTTACGATCGCCCTGTCGATCCAGGCCGGGGCTGCGTCACCCACCGTGGCCGGCCCTGCCGCAACCCTGGCGCGTGCCATCCGCGAGCTAAGGTTCGACCGCGATTCCTGTTACCGGGTGCGCGATCTGGAAATCGTCAAAGAGGACATCCGCATCTACCTGAACGGCGGTCACCTGATCCTCAGCAAACCGCTGGCGGGGAAACCGATCGCCGCGGTCTTCGTGGCCGACGTGGATGGCGGCGACGGCGAAGTGCTGCTGCTGGCGCCGGACCGGGCCGAAAGAACCTCGCTGGCCGCGCATATCCACTCCCCCAACCTGGACGAGAACTTCCAGTCGGCAATGTTCGTTTTCACCGGCGACGATGCCAGCCGTTTCGAGGCGCAGATCGCCGCCAATCCCGCCAGCCATAAAACCCCGGAGGTGGGCGCGTTGCTGGACGACGAATGGTCGCCGGTGCTGCACACCCTGAGCGGCGGCTACCGGGCGAGGCTGGTGCTCGACCTGCTCGGAGGATCGGGACGGGAGCTCGGGCTGTTCACCGCCATCTTTTCGAGCCGCAAGGTGGGGAATTTCGAAGTCTGCTACGACCCCGAGAGCCCGGAGCAGATTCTGGCGGGAGGCACCGAGACCCACGATGGCCGCGTCCAATTCGAGACGTGGATCAGCTTCCCGGCGCGCTCAACGCGCCAGAACCCCGCCCCGCGCCGCCGCGATTTCATCATTGCCGACTACCGCATCGACGCCTCCATAGGCGAAGACCTGGGGCTGAACGCGGTCACGCGTTGCCGGCTTGAGCCGGTCGCGGACGGCCTCGCGGCAGTGGCGTTCGATCTCAGCGATGCCGAAAGCGTGAATTCGGTGCGCGTGGACGGGCGCGACGCGGAAGTGCTGGAACCCGATCCGGCGCCCTCTGAGGGGACGCGCGGCGGTAGCACCCTTTACCCCATCGTCACGTCGGGTAACCGCATGTTCGTGGTGATGCCACCGGAGCCGCTGCGGGCGGGACGCTCCTACGAGTTCGAATTTCACCACTCCGGGAAAGTCATTCGAGATGCCGGCGACCGGGTGTTGTACGTCACTGCGCGCGGCACCTGGTATCCCGTGCACGGATTGAACTTCGCCGCCTACGATTTGCGCTTCCGCTATCCCAAGGATTTGGTCCTGGCAGGCCCGGGCACGCCGGTGGAGCAACGGGAAGACGGCGGGTGGCGCTACACCGAACTTCGTACCAATACCGCCATCCGCGTGGCGGCTTTTAACCTCGGCAACTACGCGCACACCAGAGAGACGCGCGGCAACTACATCGTGGACGTATATGCCAACCGTGCCCTGGAGGCCAGCTTGAAGCCGCTGGACACGATCCTGCCCCTGCCGCCGGTGAAGGCGCACACCACCCGCATACCCCTTTCGGACATCGGCCAGCCCCGCTCCGAAGCCCCGCCCGATCCTCTGGGGCGGTTGAAGGACTTGGCCGCGGAGGTCGCGGATGCGCTCGAGTTCATGACGGCGCGCTTCGGACCGCCGGCCCTGCCCCACTTGGCTGTATCGCCCATCCCCGGCACTTTCGGCCAGGGCTTTCCAGGCCTGATCTATCTTTCCACGCTTTCGTATCTGCGTGCGCTGCCGCATAGCCACGGCGCGCCTACTCCCACCCAGGAGCTGTTTTTCGACGATTTGCTGCAGACCCACGAAACGGCGCATCAATGGTGGGGCAACCGCGCGACCATCGCCAATTACCGCGACGCCTGGCTGATGGAGGCCCTGGCCAACTATTCGGCGCTCCTCTATATCGAAAAGACCAAGGGAACCCGGGTGGAGGAGTTGCTGCTCGATAACTACCGCAACGAGTTGCTGGCCAAGACCGAGGATGGCAAGACCGTGGAATCCACCGGGCCGGTGGTGATGGGGGGGCGGCTGGATACTCCCGGCCATCACGATGCCTGGCGCGCAATTACCTACGGCAAAGGCACCTGGATTCTGCACATGCTCCGCCGCCGCATGGGTGACCAGCGCTTCCTGGCGCTGCTGGCGGAGATCCTGCACCGTTACGACCGCCGCGCGATTTCCAGCGACGAATTTCGGCGCCTGGCGGCAACTTATCTGCCGCCCAAGAGCGGCGACCCCCGCCTGGAAGCGTTTTTCGACAATTGGGTTTACGGCACCGGCATCCCCGCCCTCAAGCTGAGCTGGCAACTGAAGGGCAAAGCTCCCGCCCTGCGGCTGGTCGGCACGCTCACGGAAAGCGACGTGGACGAAGATTTCAGCGCCGCCGTGCCGGTCGAAATTCAGCTCGGAAAGGGCCGCGCGATCATCCAATGGGTCCGCGCCGAAACCGACCCGGTCAGCTTCACCGTTCCGCTATCGCAAGCGCCCCTCAAAGTGACCCTCGATCCGAATCACGCGGTGCTGAGGAGGTAGGTGGAGCATGCTTTACCTTAATGCCCCATACTTTTCGCGAGACGCCACGCCATCATTAGCAGATCATTAGTAGGGCGGACCCCCTGGTCGGCGCGGGACGCCCTCGTCCCGCTCTTTTCCCCCAAGCACCAAGTCTCCGACACCGGCGAAGAGCCGGCCGGGGGGCCGGCTGCGGACCAGGGGGTCCGCCCTACAACTTATGCGGGTATGTCACCGACACAAAAGTGTACGGCATTATGCTATAGCTTGCGCGATACCTGCGCATGCGCAGACACCGGCAGGCGGAACCGCCAAGCGGCACCGGGCGTTCGGAGCCCCGACACGTCAAACGAAAGTGAAGAAACAAAAAAGGCCGGCCTTCCCGCCTGCGTGGGAAAGCCGGCGAGGAGTCAATAACAAACTGTTGGAACGTGAATTTACATCCGAGCTGAATGGCGCGGCCGCCGCCGGTGCCGTTAACGCCGGCGCCTCTGCCGACGGTTCCTGTGACGTACCCAAAGCTCGAGCTGGTCCAGGTGGAAGATTTGGTTTCACGTTCCCGCAGCCGCCGGTGCGCACGCAGGTGACGATTATGATGGGTTCGAATTGACGCTTCCGGAATAGCCGCGGCCGGCGCAATCTCATGCCGTAAACCTGCCAAATCCGCTGATGAAACACTTCCCGTAGAATCATAGCTGGAGACTTTCCGGCACTTTTGAGCAAGAGAATTTCTCATATCGGTAAGAGCATGTCCAAGCAACCCCCTGCGCCATCATCGAACGCGACATTGGAGACAACTCGGCAGGCGCCGAACCGCTTTCTCACACTGGGCATCATTCTTGGGCTCTTCTTGACCACGCTACTGGTCTATGCGCCGGTTTACCGTTTCGGCTTCGTCAACTTCGACGATCCGGACTACGTCACCAACAATCCGCACGTGCGCAACGGCCTTACCATGGACGGCGTCGTCTGGGCGGTTACCAGCACCGAGGCCGCGAATTGGTTTCCCGCGACGCGCCTTTCGCACCTGCTCGATGTGGAGATCTTCGATCTGCGGCCGGGCGGACACCATTTCACCAATGCCTTCCTTCACGCGTTGGCCACGGTGTTCCTCTTCGCATTCCTCCACGCCGCCACCGGCGCGGCGTGGCCCAGCGCATTCGTGGCCGTGCTTTTCGCCGTGCATCCCCTGCACGTGGAATCCGTCGCCTGGATCGCGGAGCGAAAAGACGTGCTCAGCGCGTTGTTTTGGTTCCTTGCGCTATGGAGCTATGTCCGCCGGCATTATTGGCTTACGCTGCTGGCCTTCTGCCTGGGACTCATGTCCAAGCCGATGGTCGTGACGCTTCCGTTTGTGCTGTTGTTACTCGATAGATGGCCGCTCGGCCAGCCGCTCCGCTCCGCCCTGCGAGTGAAGATTCCGATGCTGGCACTGTCCGCAGCCAGCGCCACCGCCGCTTACCTGGTGCAAAGAAGCAGCGGCGCGGTCCGCGAGGTTGGGCAATTCCCGCTTGGATTACGGGTGGAGAACGCCGTGGTCTCGCAGGCGATCTACATCGTCAAGATGTTTTGGCCAGCGAGGCTGGCGGTGTTCTATCCCTATCCACACGACTTGCCGGTATGGCAAATTGCGCTGTCAGCCCTGCTGCTCGCGGGCATCTCGATGGTCGTGCTGCGCGAGCGGCGTTCGCGTCCTTACCTTGCGGTGGGATGGTTGTGGTATCTGGGAACGCTTGTGCCGGTCATCGGTCTCATCCAAGTCGGCGCGCAAGCTCGTGCGGATCGGTACATGTACCTCCCGATGGTGGGCTTGAGCATTATGTTGGCATGGGGCCTGCCAGAAGTCTTTAAGGGCAAGGTCGCCATTTCCGGGGCCATCGTTGCGTGCCTGGCGTGCGCGGCGCTGTGCGAAGCACAGATCCAATATTGGCGGAATAGCGAGACGCTCTTTCGTCATGCGCTCGATGTGACCAGCGGCAACTACCTTGCGCACCATAATCTCGGCGTAGCCTTGGCCGACGAGGGGCGCTTCCCCGAAGCGATCGAGCAGTATCAAGCCGCGCTCCAAATCGAACCCAATGCCGCGAACGTCGAAACCGACTACGGAAATGCCTTGGCAAAATCCGGACGCATCCCGGAGGCGATCGCGCACTATCAGGCGGCGCTCGGAGTCCTTCCCGATTCGCCCATCGCGCACAACGATCTGGCCAACGCTTTAGCCGCGACTCCCGGGAGCATGCCGGAGGCAATCGCCGAGTATCGAACCGCACTACGCCTCAAGCCGGATTATGAGGAGGCGCGAAACAACCTGGCGCAGGTCGAGTCCAATGGCGCCGAAATGCAATACAACATGGGTGTCGACCTGGCCAAGAGCCGCAAGCCGGAGGCGGCAATCCCACACTTCGAGGAAGCCTTGCGGCTTAAGCCGGATTATGTTGACGCGCACAACAATCTCGGCGTGGTGCTGGCGGGCGCCGGGCGGGTGCAGGAGGCGATCTCACATTTTGAAGCCGCGTTGAGAATCGATCCCAATTCCGCCGACGCGCACGTCAATCTCGGGATTGCGTTATCGGGGATACCCGGCCGGATGCCCGAGGCCATCCGGCATTTCGAAGCGGCCTTGCGCATCAAGCCTGACCCGGAGATCCGGCAAATGCTGGATCGCCTCGAAAGACAGCGATAGCCACCGAAGCGGCGAGCGCCGCCCCGGTGGCCAAAGCTGCTTCCCGAAAAGCTAGAACGTCAACTTCGCCCCCAATTGGATGCTGCGCGGGGCGCCGCTGCCGGCGTTGACCGAGCCGGAGCCGCTGCTGATGGTGCTGGTCACGAATCCGAAGTTTGCGTTGTTCGCGGTGCAGCAAGTGCCGTTCGGAACGGAAAACTGCGGGGTGTTGGTTGTGTTTACGGTTTCCAGCCGAAGCTGCAGGCCGACGCGTTCGTTGAAGTGGATGGTCTTGGCCAGGGCGAAGTTCAGGTTGAAGAATCCCGGCCCGATCATGAAATTCCGTCCAGTGTCGCCGACCTGTTGGGCAGCGCCGGCGACCTGATCGGCCGCTCCGGTCGGGCAGGACGCGGTAGGCGTCGCCGACTGGCAGGGTGGCGGGGCAAACGCGGTTGGATCGAACCACGGGCTTCCGCCGTTCGCGGTGGTGTTGATCCCGTGCAGAATTTTGACGCTCGGATCCACCTGGAGCGGCGTGTTAGTGCCGCCTTGGGACAGGTTCAAGTACGTCGAGCTGTAACTCACGGTGAAGGGAAGTCCCGTCATGACCGTCAGGATGCCCTCGAGCTGCCATCCACCCACAATCGCGTCTACCGCTCGCGAACCGGAGTTCAGGAAGTGTTTCCCGTTACCGAAGGGCAGTTGGTAAACATAGCTCTGCACGAAGCTGAGCGTACGATTGAAATCTGTCAGCGCCCAATTACGGTGATATTGCCCGTTCAGATAGAAGCCGTAGAATCCATCGTCGTCGCCGCCCTGGAAGTAAGCCATGCCCTTCTGGTAGCTGAACGAGGTGGTGATGGCCAGCCCGGTGGCAAAGCGCCGGTCAATCTTCACTTGCAGGGCGTTGTACATCGAGGACACCGGCACGAAATACTCCGATACGGTGCCTGTGTGCGGGAAGTACGGCAGGTAGGCGGTGTCGCCCGCGGAGGCGGGTGCGATCACCGGGCTGGCATTGATGTTTTGCGACGAGCCCATGTCCACGCCGTGATTGCCCACGTACGCAACGTCCAGCGTGAAATGTTGCGGCAACGTCTGCTGGACCGAGAAGTTCCAGGCAATCACATGAGGGTTTTTGTAGTTTGTCGGGAAATAGTCTTCCGTAGAACCGTTGAAGCCCAAGGCCGCGACGCTGTAAATCCCGTTAGACGGGATGGGCTGCGGCGCGGGCGACGGGAGGCCGCTCTCGAAGCTAAGCTGGGAGCCGTTGTAGAACGCGGAGGTATAGGCGCTCGCCCCTTGTACGGCTCCGATGTTGCCTTTTGTCGGATAGTTGTTGTTAATGTACGTATTGTCCTCAAACGGCGTATAACTGACGCCGATACCCGCCCGGAGAACCGTCTTCTCCGTCAAGCGGTACGCCAGTCCCAAGCGCGGCGCAAGGTAGTTCAGGTGGTTTTCCAGGCCCCCATTGTTGGGGTTGCCGCCCACCCCGCCGACCACCAGCGTGTTGTTCGACGGAATGTAGTTGGAAAACTGGCCGGGGAAGGCCGGCAGGCCCGGCGGATACATTTCCCAGCGCAGCCCGATGGCCACGGTCAGCTTCTTGCTGACCTGCCATGTATCGGAGGCGTAGGGGAAGAAGTACCAAGCCCGGTAAGTCGGGAACGTGCCACTGAAGTCGCGGCCGGTGCTGGAATTCTGGGGGCTGTCCAGCAGGAAGCTCCCCAGGTCGTTGGCCCACGAAGTGGTGCTGTCCGGGGTCGTCGGCGAGCTCGTGGTGCCGTTGAGGAGCCCGCAACTGCCCGCGCACTGCGTTTGGGCGACGCCGAAAAAGTAGGCGC
Organism: Bryobacteraceae bacterium; assembly: GCA_049511335.1. GTDB lineage: Bacteria > Acidobacteriota > Terriglobia > Bryobacterales > Bryobacteraceae > JBEKYD01. The sequence continues at coordinate 15,634 of JBEKYD010000037.1, forward strand.
CGCGCGGGCTGTAGGTCTGCGTCTGCAATAAATCGTCACGGATGCGGCGCATATCGAAGCCGAACGTGAAGGTGTGGTTGCCGACCGTCTTGGTCACGTTGTCCACCAAATCGATGTTGGCCTCCGCGCGGACCCAGGGCAAACTGGCGGAATATCCCACCAGCGGCTGGGTAAAATAGCCAATATTGATACCCACCAGGCCGCTGTCGAACTGGCTGATATTGATGTTTGGGATTCCCAGGCTCGTGGAATCGTTCACTCCATAGTCGCTCTCTTGCGCCACGTTGTTGTAGTGCGCGACGCCAAAGCGGAATTCGTTCAGCAGGGTGGGCGAGAAAACGTGGTCCCAGTTCATGCCGCTACTGTAGGTCTTCTGAATTCCCGTACCCTCGAAAGCGCCATTGGCATCGCCACCGGCCGGGCCAAATATGGGCGCCTGGTAAACCACCGGACGCTGGAAGCTGAAGCGACCGCTGAGGCGGTCCTTGTCGCTGATGCTATAGTCCACCTTCCCGTCCGCGAGGTTGCTGTCCTTGGTGAAGGGCAGGAGGGCGAAATAGTTGTTGGCCGGCGCCGCAGTGTTGTTCAAATTTTGGTTCGGATTCGGCACCAAGGCCAGGATCTTGAGCGCGATCGGGTTCAGCCGCGATGCGGGAATGATGTTGCCGGGGAACGGAGTCCTCCCCACCCCGGTGCTCGTATTTCCGGTTGCCGGATCGTAGACCTGAGCGGGGCTGGAGCCAGCCAGGGCCTCGCTCAAGTTGCCGGTGCGCGACAAGGGCGACGGTATCACCTCGGTGTTGGCGTTGGCTTCGTGATCGGTGGTACGCAAGAAATCGGCGAAGAAGAACAACTTGTTTTTCTTGATCGGTCCGCCGATAGTGCCGCCGAAGTAGTTGTAGTGGACGGCGGCCACTGAGGGCTGGAAGAAGTTGCGGGCGTCGAAATCGCCGTTTTGAACGAACTCGTAGAGGGAGCCGTGGAAGTTGTTGGTTCCCGACTTCAGGATCACGTTCGTGACCGCGCCGGTGCCGCGCCCCAAGTCCACGGAGTGGTTGCTGGTAGAGATGTCCACCGTTTGAATTGCTTCGAGCGGCGGGATCAGGATTTGCAGCAAGCCGGTGCGCTCGTTGTCGTCGATGCCCTCGATTTGGTAGTTATTCGCCACGCGCGGAGCCCCGTTGACTTCGGTCTGCAGCGAGTCCGAAGCGTTAAAGAACTGGGAGTGCTCCTCGGTCGGCGGCGACGTGCCGGGCACCAGGGCCAGCAGGGCTTGATAATTGCGGTTGCTGACCAGAACCGGCAGTTCCGACACCACCATCGTGTCGATGTTGCGGCCGGTATCGGCCCGGTCCGTCTGCAGCACCGGTGCTGCGCCGGTGACCTCGACTGTTTCGGAGAGGCTGCCGGGCTGAAGCTGAATGTCCACGCGCTCGGTGGTGTTCACCAGCAAGGCAATATCCCGGCGGATTTCTTTCTTGAACCCGGTTTGGTCGACTTCAACGGCATAGCTACCGGGAGGCAAATCGCCGAAGGTATAATTCCCGCTCTCGTTGGTTTGACCGGAGTGTTTCACACCCGTGGTTACTTCGGTGATAGTGACCTTGGCGTTAGCAACCGAGGCACCAGAGGAATCGATAACGGTACCAAGAAGTGTGGCATTCACGGCCTGGCCGTAACATAGGCCAACGGAGCCGGCTATCAGGGCGCACACAGCCCCTAGTGTTTTTATGGCGTTCATAAGCGGACTTAACTCTCCGTTATTGGTAGAATACTCGCGCGCAAGGCCGGTGTCAATGGCTTCTTACGCACGAAACCGGTTCTAAATCGTTGTGCATGAACATGCTTGCCTGATTTTCGGGGCCGATTAGCGGGAAGGCCGTGCGCTCCGCGGCGTGGTCTCCGCTCGGGCCAACTGGCATAATGGAACCGGAGGAAAACTCATGGCCAGCGTGACATCGCCGGTGCCGATCTCTCTCGAAAACGAAAAGAACCCGTGGCTCGCAGCCGCCGCCCGGTTCGACGAAGCCGCTATGCGCCTCAAGCTGGATGAGGGCATGTGCAAGGTTCTCCGCACCACGGCCAAAGAGATCACCGTGCATATTCCGGTGCAGTTGGACGATGGCCGCCTGGAGGTGTTCACCGGTTACCGGGTGCAGCACTCGATCGCGCGCGGCCCCGGCAAGGGTGGCATTCGCTTCGCGCCCGACGTAACTTTGGACGAGGTCCGCGCGCTGGCCTCCTGGATGACCTGGAAGTGCGCGGTAGTGAACATCCCATTCGGCGGCGCCAAAGGCGGAGTGATCTGCGATCCCAACTTGCTTTCGGACACGGAACTCGAAAAGCTGACCCGCCGGTACACGGCCGAGATCATCGACTTCATCGGGCCGGAGCGCGACGTGGCGGCGCCGGACGTAAACACCAATGAAAAGGTGATGGCCTGGATGATGGACACCTATTCCATGCACGCGCGCCACACCGTGACGGCCATCGTCACCGGCAAGCCGATGGCGCTAGGCGGGTCGCGCGGGCGTCCGGAAGCCACCGGCCGCGGTTGCATGATCGTAACCCTGAAAGCGCTCGCTCGCCTGGGCATGAAGCCGGAAGATTCGAAGGTGGTGATCCAAGGCTTCGGCAACGTGGGCGGCATGGCGGCCAAGCTCATGTCGGCGGCCAGTTTCCGCATCGTCGCCATGGTGGAGTACGATGGCGCCGTCTACAACCGCAATGGCCTGGATATCGCCGCGCTGGCCGCGCACCGGCATGAGACCGGTTCGGTCCGCGGCTTTGCCGGCGGCGAAGACATGGACCGCCATGAAGCCCTGTTCCTGCCCTGCGACGTGCTGCTGCCCGCGGCTACCGAGAACGTGATTACCTCCGAAAACGCCCACCAACTGCGTTGCAGAATACTTTGCGAAGGCGCCAACGGACCCACCACGCCTCTGGCCGATGAAGTCCTGGCCGATAACAAAGTGTTCGTCATCCCCGATATTCTGGCCAATGCCGGCGGCGTGACCGTCTCCTACTTCGAATGGGTGCAGGACCGCCAGGGCTTCTTCTGGAACGAGCGTCTGGTCAACACCCGACTGGAAGAGATCATGACCGAAAGCTTCGACGCGGTGGTGGAATATGCCCAAAAGCACAACGTGAACAACCGCATCGCGGCTTATATGCTGGCCCTCGATCGCGTGGCTTTCGCCATCAAACTGCGAGGCATCTATGCGTGATGTGCCAAAGTGGCGCGGGCACTCGTGCCTGCCGTGTCGAGACTCGTCTCGACACGCTGTGCCGCGGCAATCGGTTCGTAAGGCAACCGGTGGAAGCTCACACGCCGGTGGACGCGTCCCCATGAGTGGGGACGCGGCAGGCACGAGTGCCCGCGCCACAGACGCATCGTGGATACTGGATGTCCTCTGACGCCTCCACGCCGCTGATGCGGCAGTACGGCAACATCAAACAACAGGTTCCGGGCGCGCTCCTGCTGTTTCGCCTGGGCGATTTCTACGAGCTCTTCTTTGAAGACGCCGTCACTGCCGCGCGCGAGCTGGAAATCACGCTCACCGCGCGCAACAAAGAGAAGGGCGCCCCCATCCCCATGTGCGGGGTGCCCTACCACGCCGCCGACGGCTACATTGCGCGCCTGATTCAAAAAGGCTATCGCGTGGCCATCTGCGACCAGATGGAAGATCCCAAGCTGGCCAAGAAACTGGTGCGGCGCGAGGTCACTCGCATCGTGACTCCAGGCACCGCCATGGACGCCAACCTGGTGCGCTCGCACGAGAATAACTACCTGGCGGCGGTGGCGCGCGCCGATGGCAAATCCGGGTTGGCCTACGTGGACGTTTCCACCGGAGAGTTCCGCGCCACCGAGCTCGATCCCGGCGAGGTGTCCGGCGCGCTGGAACAACTGGGGGCGCGCGAGGTTCTGTTCGCTTCCGAAGAGCCGTTGCTGGCGGGGCTCGACCGCGCCACCGGCCGCTACGTCCGAACCGACCTGGAAGATTGGGTCTTCACCGCCGATTACGCCGGCCGTACTCTGCGCGATCATTTCAAGCTGTTTTCGCTCGATGGCTGCGGCCTTGCCAACCGCACCGCCGCCATCGCCGCCGCCGGCGCCATTCTGCATTACCTGCGCGACACGCAGCGCACGGCGCTCGATCATCTCGACCGGCCGGCCTATTTTAACCGCGCCGATTCGATGATCCTGGACGCGGTGACGGTCCGCAATCTGGAGCTCACCGAACCGCTGTTTGCCGCCGATCGCGCGCAGGCCAAACAGCCGACCCTTCTTGCCGTGCTGGATCAAACCCTGACCGGGATGGGCGGCCGGCTGTTGCGGCAGCGCCTGCTGCGGCCCTCGCTCGACCGGGCCGAAATCGAAGAGCGTCTCGACGCCGTGGGCGAGATGCTCGACCAGACCATCCTGCGCGCCGAAGTCCGTAAACAACTCGCCGGCATTCTGGATCTGGAGCGCCTGCTGGCCAAGGTGACGCTAGGCTCGGCCGGTCCGCGCGACCTGCTGGCGCTGGGCCGCTCGCTCGAAAAGATTCCCGCCCTGAAACGCACCTTCGATACCCATCGCGCCGCCCGCTTGCGCGCTCTTTACGAGCGGCTGGATGAGCTGGCGGACGTGACCAAACGAGTGCTTGTCGCCATTGCCGACGAGCCGCCCTTCGACGTCGCCGACGGCGGCGTGATCCGTCCCGGCTATCATGCCGAACTGGACGAATTGCGCGGGCTCAAGCGCAACGGCCAGCAGTACATCGCGCAGATCGAAAGCCGCGAGCGGCAGCGCACCGGCATTCAGTCCTTGAAGGTGCGCTTCAACAACGTCTTCGGTTATTACATCGAAATCACCCGCGCCAACCTGCACCTGGCGCCCGCCGGCTACGAACGCAAGCAGACCCTGGCCAACGCCGAGCGCTTCACCACCCCGGAGTTGAAGGATTACGAGCGCAAAGTGCTCGACGCCGAAGAGAAAATCCTGACTCTCGAAAAAGAGCTGTTCTGCGCCGTCCGCCGCGATGCCGCTACCGAAGGGCCGCGCATCCGCGCCACCGCGGCGGCCATTGCGGAGCTCGATGTCACGGCGGCGCTGGCGCAACTGGCCGCTGAGAACCATTACCGCCGCCCGGCGTTCTCAGACAGTGGAGAGATGCGCATCCTGGCCGGGCGTCATCCGGTGATCGAGCGGATCGCGGAGCAGGAAGCCGGCCGCTTCATCCCCAACGATTTATTTCTGAACGACACCACCGACCTGATCGCCATCATCACCGGTCCCAACATGGGCGGCAAGTCGACTTACCTGCGGCAAGCCGCGCTGATCGCGATCCTCGCCCAGATGGGCTCGTTCGTGCCCGCCGAATCGGCGGCGCTGCCGATTCTGGACCGCATCTTCACGCGCATCGGCGCGTCCGACAATCTCTCCCGCGGGCGTTCCACTTTCATGGTGGAGATGACCGAGACGGCGGTGATTCTCAATACCGCCACCCCGCGCAGCTTCATCGTGCTGGATGAGATAGGCCGGGGCACGGCGACTTACGACGGCCTGGCGCTGGCCTGGGCGGTGGTGGAGCAAATCCACGCCCACACCCGCGCCAAAACGCTGTTTGCCACTCACTACCACGAGCTGACCGAACTGGCCGACCTTTTGGAAGGCGTCCGCAACCTGCGCGTAACGGTTAAGGAATCGGGCGAAAACATCATCTTTCTCCGCAAGGTGGAACCGGGCAAGGCCGATCGCAGCTACGGCATCGAAGTGGCGCGGCTGGCGGGCTTGCCGCTCGCGGTCATCGAGCGCGCCCGCGAGGTGCTGAAGCTGCACGAGCGTTCCGAGCATGCCGTCACCGAGGAGTTGACCAAGCCGGAAGCGGCTGGGCCGGTCCAAATCCGGCTTTTCGAGCCGGTCGGCTACGGCATCGCCGGCCGGATTCGCGGCGTCGATCTGGACCAACTCCGCCCCATCGAAGCCTTGCAGTTGCTGGCGGAATTGCAAAAGGAATTGGGCAAAGAATGACATTAGAAGGATAAAGCCATGAGAGTTGCCGGCGTGATGAGCGGCACGTCGCTCGATGGAATCGACGTGGCGATCGTGGACATCGGCCGTGGGTCGCTTCGCACCATCGGTTTCACCTCGACTCGCTATCCCACCGGAATCCGCGAGGAACTGTTGCGCTGGTATCGGGAGCCGGTGGAAATCGAGCGCGTCTCGCAGCTCAATTTCGAGCTGGCCGAACTGTATGCCCGCGCCGTGCTGGCCGCGGTGCGGCGCCATGGCCCGGTGGAGCTGATCGGCTGCCACGGCCAGACGGTTTACCACTGCGGCGGACGGCATACGCTACAACTGGGAGAATCGGCAGTCTTGGCGGAACGCACCGGAGTTCCGGTGGTGGCGGATTTTCGCGCGCGCGATATCGCCGCGGGGGGTCAGGGCGCGCCGCTGGTTCCGTTCGTCGATTACCTGCTGTTCCGCCATCCGCGGCGCACGCGCGTAGCGCTCAATATCGGCGGCATAGCCAACATTACTGTGATTCCAGCGGGCGCGGGCCCGGACCATGTGGTCGCATTCGATACCGGTCCGGGCAACATGGTGATCGACGCTCTGGCTTGGGAATATTCGCACGGCAAGCTGCGCTACGATCGCGATGGCCGAATCGCCGCAGCCGCCACAGTCGACCGAAAATTGCTGGATGCGTTGCGATCGGACGCGTACTACCGCCGGCGCCCTCCAAAAAGTGTCGGACGCGAACAGTACGGCCCCGAGTTCGTGGCGCGCATGAAACGCTCTGGCGCGGAGCTGGCGGATTTGATCGCTACCGCGACCGTGCTGACCGCGGCGACCATCGCCGCGGGCGTTCGGCTGACTAGCGGCGGCGACGCCGAGCTAATCGTTTCGGGCGGAGGCGCGCACAACCGGTTCCTGCTCGCCCACCTTGCCGGCTTCCTGCCCCATTCGGCCATGGCCACGTCGGCCGATTATGGAATAGACGTGGACGCAAAAGAAGCCGTCGCCTTTGCCTTGTTAGCCTGGCGAACTTGGAAGAGACGCCCCGGCAACCTACCGTCGGCCACCGGCGCCAAGCGGGCCGTTACTCTGGGTCACATAACTATGTAACGCGAGTTATTTCTCTCGCACTTAGCGCAAGACCGGCTGCGGTTCTCCCACGGCACTCGGTGTATCTACTCCCTTACCGACGCGCATGTTCTTCCAATCGTAAGAGAATTCCTTGCCGCACTCCAAACACACGACATACGTGGCGGGCGATCCCTTGCGCCGGGTCTGAGGGAAACTCACTTGCTCGTGCGAGCACCCGAAGATAGCTTCGAAAATCGACTGTAGCATTCGGCCCCCTTCAAGCCCTTAGATTCGGGCGGCTCGTGCGAAGTTTCAGGCGGAGGTACCAGATGTACCTAAGTGCGTTGTTTCCGAGGCTCGACAATCGATGCTTACATCAACCGATCCGCGGCCAAAGGGAGCAGTTGCCCGAGGCGGCGAACACTCTACGCAATGCGAGAAGCGATCGACTCGGCAATGGCGCGCCCGTGGAACCGGCCGTTTTCAATGAAGATTTCATTGGTGTGCATTCCTGCCACGATCACTCCGGCGAGGTAGATTCCGGCGCGTTCGCTCTCGAGCGTTGCCGGATCGGTGCGGGGCTTCTTGGTGGCCGGCTCCAGCGTGATGCCGAGCGAACTCAGGAAGGCGAGATCGGGACGATATCCGATCAGCGCAAAGACAAAATCGTTCTTCAAGCTGATTTCGCCTTCCGGCGTTGCCACGCGGATGGCGCGCTGCTGAATTTCCACAACCCGTGAGTTGAAATAAGCCGGAATCTCGCCGCTCTCGATGCGATTCTCGATGTTCGGTTTGATCCAATATTTGACTTTGCTCGAGATCCCCGCGCCACGGTGAATGAGGGTGACTCGCGCGCCGGTCCAGTGCAGCTCGAGAGCTGCAATCGCGGCGGAGTTCTTGGCCCCGATCACGGCCACATCGTGGTTGTAATAAGGATGCGGTTCTTTGTAGTAGTGAAGAACCTTACTGAGCTCTTCGCCCGGGACATCCAGCCGGTTCGCTAGGTCGTAGTACCCGGAAGCTAGTACAATTTTGCGCGCGCGATAGAAGTGCGGGCAATCGTAACGATCGGTGCAGAATACCTCAAAGGCGTTGTCTTCGCCGATGATGCGGTCCACGCGCTCATACTGGCGGATGTCAAGCTTATAATGATCGGCCACGCGGCGATAATATTTCAGCGCTTCATGGCGGTTGGGCTTTTCGTTCAAGCTGGTCATGGGGATGTCCCCAATTTCCAGCAGCTCCGGCGTGGTGAAAAACACCATATTGGTGGGATAGTTGTAGATCGAGTTCACCACGCAGCCTTTTTCGACCAGGACCGTCCTGACGCCGCGCCGCTGCAGCTCGATTCCGCATGCCAGACCGGTGGGGCCGGCGCCCACCACCAGCGCATCCACCGATCCGGCGTTCCCGCCCGGCGTGCTCGACAACTGGTCTGCGTTCAAAGCTTCGCCTCCACCTCGGTGGAGATTCGCTCGAGCGCGCCGGCCAGCGCGGAGACGTCTTTTCCGCCGCCTTCGGCCATGTCCGGCCGCCCGCCGCCCTTGCCGCCGACAGCTTGCGAAAGCGCGGCCGCGAGCTTGCCGGCCTGCACCTTGCCGGTCAAGTCCTTGGTGACGGCGCACACGATGGAGACACCGGCATCGTCCACAGAGGCCAGCACTACCACCGCCGACTTCCACTTGTTGCGCAGCGAATCGGCCAAAGTGCGCATCTGTTGGCGGTCCATGCCTTCGAGGCGCGCCGCCAGCACCTTGGAGCCGTTCACCGCGCGCGCCTGCGCTTCCAACGCGCCGGAAGCGGACTGCGCCAGCTTCTCCTTCAATTGCTTGACCTGGTGTTCCAGCGAGCGCTCGGTTTCGATCAGCCGTTCTACCTGCTCGATCAGTTCCGGCTCCGACGCGCGCACCAGTTCCGAAATGCGCTTCAGCGCGCCGTTGGCCTGCTGGTATTGCCGCAGCGCCGCTTCGCCCGTGATAGCTTCGACGCGCCGCACGCCGGACGAGATGCTGCCTTCAGCGACAATCTTACACACGCCGATATCCCCGGTGCGGTTTACGTGCGTGCCGCCGCACAACTCGGTGCTGAAACCGGGCACGGTCACCACGCGCACTTCCTCGCCGTATTTTTCGCCGAATAGCGCCATGGCGCCGGTGGCAATAGCCTGATCGAGCGCCATGATCTTGGTGGAGACTTCGGTGTTGCGCAGAATCTGGTCGTTCATGAGCCGCTCGACTTCCTCGATTTCGGCGCGGTCCACGGAGGCGTAATGGGTGAAATCGAAACGCAGCCGGCCCGGTTCCACCACGCTGCCGGCCTGCTTGACGTGAGTTCCCAGAACCTGACGCAAGGCCGCGTGCAACAGATGCGTAGCCGTATGATTGCGGCGCGTGGCGTTGCGCAGCGGCGCGGCAACTTCGCCGCGAAGCACGTCGCCGATGGCAATCGGCGCCAATGCGGTAATACGGTGCACGGTCAAGCCGGGCACGCCAGGGAAGGCTGTTTCGACGCTGGCCACGGGCTCGCCCGAAGCCGAATATAGCGTGCCGCGATCGCCCACCTGGCCGCCGGTCTCGGCATAGAAGGGCGTCTGATCGAATATCAGCTCGGCCTTAGCGCCCGCAGAGATCCGTTCCACCGGCTCGCGGTCCACCACGAGGCCAATCACGCGGGATTCGGCGGCGAGATCGTTGTACCCCAGAAACTTGGTCCGTCCTTGCTCCAACAGCTTCTGGTAGGCCGGCGCAACCGCGCCCTTTTCCGCACCCTTCCAACTGGCGCGCGCCCGCTCGCGCTGCGCGTTCATCTCGAGCTCGAACGCTTCCCGGTCGAGCGCAAGGCCGTGCTCGCGAGCCATCTCCTCCTGTTCGTCCAAAGCCAGGCCGTAGGTGTCGTAGAGTTTGAACGAGACCGCCCCGGGGATCTGGCGCCCCGCCAGCGTCTTGATCGAATCCTGGAAAACCCTTTCCGCCACCAGGAACGTGGTGGCGTAACGGTGTTCTTCGTCTTTCACCACGCGCGCCACGCGTTCCACGCTTTCCATCAATTCCGGATACGCCGGCTTCATCAGCCCCGCTACGTATCCGGTGAGCTTGTACAGAAACGGTTCGTCCACGCCGATCAGGCGCACGTTGCGCATGGCGCGCCGCATGATCTTGCGCAGCACATAGCCGCGGCCCTCGTTGGAGGGCAGCACGCCGTCGTGAATCAGGAACGCGGCGGCGCGCGCGTGGTCGGCGGCAATGCGCAGCGCGGTATCGGCGCGGTCGTCGGCGCCGTAAGCCAGGCCGAACAAATCCGCGGCCTGATCGATAATCGGACGGATCAGGTCGGTATCGTAATTGGAAATCTTTCCCTGCAGCACGGCCGCAATTCGTTCCAGCCCCATGCCGGTATCGATCGAAGGCCGCGGTAAGGGCGTGAGGGTGCCCGCGGCGTCGCGGTCGAACTGCATGAACACCAAGTTCCAGATCTCGACAAAACGCCCGCCGCCATCCTCCGGAAACTGTTCGTGCTCGCGGCCGGGCTCGGCGGCTTCTGGCCCCAGATCGTAATGGATTTCCGAGCATGGACCGCAAGGGCCGGTCTCGCCCATCTGCCAGAAATTGTCCTTCTCGTCCAGCCGGAAGATGCGGCTCTTCGGAACGCCGGCGACTTTCTGCCAGAGCTCTTCGGCGTCGTCCTCGCGAAAAACCGTAACGTAGAGCTTGTCTTTGTCGAGGCCGTAGGTTTTGGTAATCAGGTCCCAGGCAAATTCGATCGCTTCGGCTTTGAAGTAATCGCCAAAGGAAAAGTTGCCCAGCATCTCAAAAAACGTGTGGTGACGGCGGGTGTAGCCGACGTTTTCCAGATCGTTATGCTTGCCGCCCGCGCGGACGCATTTCTGCGACGACGTAGCGCGCGAATAGTCGCGCTTTTCGAGGCCAAGGAAGACGTCCTTGAACTGGTTCATACCGGCGTTGGTGAACAGCAGAGTGGGGTCGTTGGCCGGGACCAACGAGGAGCTGCGCACCGGCCGGTGCCCGCGCGCCGCGAAGAAATCGAGAAAACACTGCCTGATCTCGTGACCTGTCACTGGAATCCTTATGCAAGAAGGGGGATGAAACTTTATTGTAGCGGAACTGGGCTTAATCCTTCGCCGACACGCCGGAAATGGCCTTGGCGCCGGCACGCTCGGCGCGCCGAACGAAAGATCTATCGAAAGTAACAAATCGGGCGCCAGCCGGTCTGCTGCTCAAGTGTAGGGCGTCGGCCAGTTCAATTCCGTGCGCCGTCAGCGCCAGGGCGGCGGCCATTGCCGGCCCGTCCTCTGCATGCACGTTCTTGAGTCCCAGTAGCTTGGTGAAGGCATCCCGAATCCCGCCCTCCTCAATTCCGTACGTGCTGCGAAGCACCCAGGCCGTTTCGAGCAATACCGTTTTGCCGATCCAGATTGGTTCCGATTCAAAGAGGGCGCGCGCGGCGGCAGCCTGCCTCGCATCGTCGCCGGTGAGCAGCCGGACCAGAACGTTAGTATCGACCGCGACCATGGCGCCGCGTCACCTCCCGGCCAATCGCGAGACGCATTTGCGCCAGAGTTTTCGCTTTGCGCTTGGACCGCAGACAGCCGGCCACTTCTTCGAGCCTGGTCGCGGGGAACCCATCGGCAGGCCGGAGCAGAATGCCCTCATCCCTTTCTTCGACCGTGAATTCCGTACCGGGACCCCAGGCGCGAGAGACACGAATGCCTTTGGGCAGAACAATCTGGCCTTTGGTCGATAGCCGGGTGGTCTCCATCGGTAAGACTCCGGTAAGATTATCGCACATCGCTTGCCTTGAAGCAGCGCCTCGCGCTGCGGCGGACCCCCGGTCCGCCTCCGGCATGGCGGCCGTAACCGAAGTTCACGGGCGCGCCACGCTGCCATGGTGTGAACACGGCATGATCTGGCGGCGGAGTTCTCGCCGGCCTCAGGTGCCGATCGTGTACAGCCCTTCCAGCCAGAGTTCGTAACGGACCATCTGCCGCATTTCCTCGTTCAGCGCAAGTACTCGGACGGTCGCGCGTCCTACAGGTGTCAATCCCCGAATTTCGATACCGAGCGGGATAAGGGTGCCGACATGTGCGGAAAAGTGTTCCAACCATTCGTCCTCGCGCGGATGAAAGAGCGGCGTGACTAGGCCGGTCGTTGGGTCGACGCCTGACAGGTTGGGTCCTTTTTTCAGGTGGCAGCTCCAGCAGGCGAGTGCAAGATTGTTGAGGCTCGTTAAACCGCCATGCTGCCTGGCGACAATGTGTTCTGTGTGGAAGCCGCGGCGGAAAGCCGCCTGCGGCAGGTGGCAGTACTCGCACCGATTGCGAGCGCGTTGCCGTACTGCCTCGGACGGCACACTCATGCCGGCTGCTGTAACTTCTGACGGGCCTTCGACTGCCAGTAGGCGAGGAGATCGTTGATATTGGCGTACGCTTCCAACTCGGCTTCTTCCTCGTCGGTCAATTCACCTTCATTGGCCCTGACGTTCAACTCTTCAATGCGAGCTGCATCTTCCTCTGGGAAGTCGAGCACCAAAATGCCTTCAGCCAGCGCCAGAGACATCCCACGTCCGGGCAGGTCGAACACCCTTAGCAATACGTCAGCGTGGGGTTTCGGGCTGAATTTGAGCTTTGCCATCCCTGCCTTTATTCTACGCCTACGGCCGAGAGCCTGAATCGGTAGTGTCCTAAAACCTTCGCTCCTTCAGAAACCTTCAAACGCATCGCGGACGATTCTCTCGATCGAGGCCACCTCGTTGTCACGCAATTTCCGAAACTCGCCCTGGCGGCGCTTCTTGGATAGCGTGCCATTGTTCCGCCGAATGAACGCTACCAGGTCTTCGGCCAGCCGGTCCGGCATTTCGACCGCATCCATGATGCGGCGAATGGCTTCGTCGTGGCGGCGCAGGTAATCGATTTCGTGCGGCAGGTCGTGTTCCACCGTGCGCTCGACGCAGGCATAAAGGAATTCGGCGGCATCGGTGCAATCGAAATAGCGATAGAGATCCGCGGTGTCGTTGAGCACGTCCACGTTGCGGTCGGGGGTGGTCCGCCATTCGATGAACGGCATCAACGGGCCGGAGTGGGCTTGCAAGGTGGCGCGGTAATCGTCGATGCGGTCGAGCATGACGGACGAGAGGGGAAACACCATCCCCGGCGGCGAGAATTTCCGTTCGGCCAGCACGTGGTGGATCAGGCAGCGGTGCATGCGGCCGTTGCCATCCTGGAACGGGTGGATGTAAACGAAGCCGAAAGCCGTGGCCGCGGCTTTCAACACCGGGTCGACGCCATCGTCGCGCATGCGGTCGTTGGCTTCCAGCAAACCGGCCATGAGATCGCCGAGATCCGCAGGCCGGGCGCCGATGAATTCCGGGAGCGGGACGCCCTGGTGGTCGCGCTCTCCCAGGAAAACGCCGTCGGGACGGAGACCGGCATCGACGAAACGGGTGTCCTCGATCAAGATGCGCTGCAGGCGGAGGATTTCGTCGAGGGTGAGGGGATTCCTGCCGGCTTCGAGGACGGCGCGGCCCCAGCGCTCCAGGCGGGTGCGCGGCGGGCGCTGGCCCTCGATCTCGAAACTAGCCCGGCTATCGGCCAGCAGCATGAAGCTGGCGGCGCGCGCCACCAGATGGGCGCCCGTGCGGCCCACGGTTTCCCGCGCCTTGGCGGCAAGGTCGAGCCCCAGGAACCCGGTGAGCACTTCGGTGCGCCGGATGATGGGGCAGAACCGTCCGGTGCCCAGCAGATTGTCGCGCACGCGATGGCGTTTGGAGAGGCGCGGCTTGCCTACGAAATACGCTTCCGGATCGAGAAGATCGATAGCGGCTGCGGTGGGCGCGTCGTCCACATCGAGCGTGCGGCCGGTCAGGATTTCGTAGAGATACCATGCCCGCCGCGCTGGAATGCCGGCGGGAGCTGTCCGAACCATGGCCTCGATCCTGCTCCGCGGGACGGCTTTGAAAACCCGCTTCAGGATCAGAAGATCGAGATTCTCGTGCCGGAGCGCAAAGCCGAGGTGGTCGGCAAGCGTATCGCCGGGCCAGTAGCGCTTGTCGAAAACGCTCCAACGGCCCTCTTCCCGGCGGCTGCCGCCGACGTGTTGGTCCGAGACGCAGCTTGGCCGCCGAACCGGCGCCGCGATGCCCAAAGTGCGCGACAAGAACGCCCAACCGGCTGGTTTAGTATCGTGTGGTACGACCTTCTCCTGGAAAATGTCGGTCCGGGGAATTTTGCGTTTCATGTCGAAAAACGTTCGCGGCCGTCGAAATTCGCCCAATAATTGGTTTCGCGGTCGAAAACCATTATAACGGTCCGAGAGTCGAAAAACGTTCACGGCCGTCGAAAAACGCCCCTAAACTGCAGGATCGGTCGAAAATCGTAATAAATGCCCGCCGCTACGCCTCCGCCAGAGCTTCCTTCGCCGCCGCGATCGTGCGGTCGATATCTTCGTCCGAATGCGCGGCGGAAACAAACGCGGCTTCGAATTGTGAGGGCGCCAGATAGATGCCGCGGTCTAACATAGCCCGGAAGAAACGGCCGAAGCGGGCGGTGTCGCTGCGTTTGGCGGAGTCCCAATCGGTCACGGCCTCGCTGCTGAAGAAGAAGGTGAACATGGAGCCGACGCGATTGACGGTGATGCCGGCCGGGGCGGCGGAGCACAAGCGCGCGGCGCGGGTTTCGAGCCGGTCGTAAATCTCCGGATGCGCTTTCAACTCGCGCAGCATAGCCAAGCCGGCGGCCACCGCCAGCGGGTTCCCCGAAAGCGTGCCGGCCTGGTATACGGGGCCGGAGGGCGCGATCCTGCTCATGATGTCCCTGCGGCCTCCATAGGCGCCAACCGGCAGCCCGCCGCCGATCACCTTTCCGAGGGTGGTGAGGTCGGGGCGGATTCGGTAGCGTTGCTGGGCGCCCCCGAACGCAACCCTGAAACCGGTCATGACTTCGTCGAAAATCAGCAGGGCGCCGTGCCGCTCGGTGATCGCGCGCAGACCCTCCAGGTAACCGGGCCGCGGCGGCACGCAGCCCATGTTGCCCACCACCGGTTCCACGATCACGGCGGCGATGGCGTGGCCATGCATGCGGAAAGCGGCTTCCACCGCATCGAGCGAGTTGTAAGGCAGGGCAATCGTGGTATCGCAAAAAGCCTTGGGCACGCCCTGCGTATCGGCGATGCCCAGCGTCGCCACCCCCGAACCCGCCTTCACCAGCAACGAATCGACGTGACCGTGATAGCAGCCCTCGAATTTGACGATCAAATCGCGGCCGGTAAATCCGCGCGCCAGGCGAATGGCCGACATGGTGGCCTCGGTGCCGGAATTCACCAGGCGCACCATTTCGATGGAAGGAACGGCGGCCGAAATCGCCTCGGCCAGCTCGATCTCGCGCTCGGTAGGCGCCCCGAAACTGGTGCCAATCTCGAGCGCCTCTTCCAGGGCTTGCATGATGGCCGGATGGCGATGTCCCAGCAGCAGCGGTCCCCACGAACAGACGTAATCGATATAGCGGTTGCCGTCCACATCGAACAGATACGCGCCTTCACCGCGCTCGATGAAGACCGGGTTCCCGCCCACGCTGCGAAACGCCCGCACCGGCGAATTGACGCCGCCGGGAATAAGCGCTTCCGCGCGGCGCATCAAGCTTTCCGATTGAGAATGATTCACGGCAGATACTCAAGAATAATAGTCATGGCCGCGGCTGCGAGAAGCGCCACGGCACCACGCGGCTGAAGCCCAGGCTTATGCCCATTTCGTACAGACTGCCGTTGAGGTTGCTCAGCAAGCGCCGCTTCAGGCCGGTATAGGGCTGGCGGCCCGCGAACAAGTCTTCCATCACGGCGGCGAAGCGCGGACTGTGCCGGGTGAACTCCACCATCCGCCGCGGCAGCGGCGCGCAGAGGAAGCGGCCGAGAAACACGCGCTTAGCCAGCCGCGAACCGAATTCCAGGTCGATGGCGAAATCCCGGCGCAGTAGGCGCCGGTAAGCGGCGGCAGGTTCGGCCTCGCGCATTTCGGCAAGCAACGCCTGTGCCGCCAGATCGCCCGAGCGCATCGCGTACTAAATGCCTTCCCCGGTGATGGGATCCACCAGGCCGGCGGCGTCGCCCACCGCCATCCAGCCGTCGCCGGCGACGCGGTTATGGCGCCACGAGCCCTTATCGAGGCACGGCAACAGGTGCGAATAGAAGCGCGCGCCGGCGGAGGAAATGCCGCGTTCCCTCATGTAGAAATCCAGCCGCCCTCGCAACTCGACTGCCGGCACGCCTTTGCCGCAAATGCCGACCGAGAGATGCCCGCACCGCGGGAAAACCCAGATGTAGCCTTCGAGGCCCTCGAGGAACTGAACGTCGATATTCTCCTGCTCGCCGTCGACGTAATAGCCCAGCGCGGCCATGGTGTCCTGGGGATGGAGTTGAGTGCCGAAATTGCGCAACGAATTGCGCGCCCCGGTGGCGAGAATCGAGTAGTCGGCCTCCGCCACGCCCGCGCTGGTGCGCAGCCGCCAACGCGACCCCGCGCGGGACATTTCGAGCACGCGGGCTTTTTCGATTTGGACTCCAGCCTGCTCGGCACGATCGAGCAACATACCGTTCAGGTCGAGCCGGGAATAAATCAGCAACGGATCGTGCAGCTTGAGCCGTGCTTCGCCCGCGCCGTCCGCGCCCAGCGTGGTCTCCGTGACCAGGCGCTTGGGAGTGGCGTTGTGGAGCAGAAACGGGTACTGGCGGTAAGCCTTGAAGGTGAGGCCGCCGCCGCAAGGCTTCTCCCAGGCCAACTTCTCGTCGAACAGTTGCACCGCCAAACCGGCCGAAGCCAGTTGCGTGGCTGCGAAACAGCCCGCCGGGCCCCCACCGAGGACGGCGACGCTCCGGATCATTTCTTCTTCCCGGTAGGGGGCAGGTCTTGCGGCGAGGGCATGGAAGCCGGTCCGCCGCCGGGAGCGCCCATAGCCCCGTGGGGATTTGCGCCGTGCGGATTCGCGCCACCCGGCATCGCGCCGCCGCCGTGAGGCGATCCGCCCGCATCCTTGCGGCCCGTCACCACCCATTTGCCGCCCTGCTGTTCGAGCTGGTACTGAATCGACATCCCCGCCGTGGCGGGTCCGCCTTTGGGCGAGAAACTTACGTCGGCGTTGGCCTTGTTGCCGTTGAATTCCACGGAGCGGATGGTCACGTCCATGCCCCCCATGTTGAGACCCGCTTTACTGACGTGGTCGATGATTCCCTGCCGGACCGCTTCCCTGTCGTTGTTGCCGCGATTGCAGGCGGCCAGGCAAAGGACCAGTGCTAGTGTGCAGCGTAATGTCACAAGCTTGATTATAACCGGGAAGGAAGTCGGGAGCCTGAGGGGAGCGGCCAGCGGCATCGGCACACTTGGCCGCGCAGCCGATTCGCGCCCATGTCGTTCCGCTCCCTCCTATCGGGATTTATTTCTTCGCTCCCGTAGTGGAAAACCGCCCCACGGGATCTTTGGTAGTAGGCGGCCGATTCGCAAATATTCGAAGCGCCCGGAGCTGCCGATCGTTAGGCTTGCCGAAGAAGCGCCCGCTGTAGCTCTGCCTCCTCGCCCTTGCCCGTTTGACCGCCATTTGTCCCGGGCCGTCTGGCTCGAAAAACGCAGTGACTCACCGTCGCCTGCTTGTCGCCTATGTGCTCTTGAACTCGGTCCTCTACAGCGTTCTGCTGCCGCTTTGGGAAGGCTTCGATGAACCGTTCCACTTCGGTTATGTGCAGCAGATCGCAAACGGCGGTGGCTTCCCGGATCCACGTACGGCGCGGCTGTCGGGCGAGGTCGCGGCTTCGCTTCTTCTGGCGCCCGCCAGCGACGCGGTGAAGCGAAACCTGCCACAGGTTACCTCGTACGAAGAGTACTTCTCATGCCAAGCTTCCAAACGGACGGAGGCGCGCCGCAAATTGTACGGCATCCCAACGGCGGAAAGATGGCGGCAATCGCAGTTTCTAAACTATGAGGCGCACCAGGCCCCACTGGCACACTTGCTCCTAGCCCCTTTCGAACGCCTGCTTGCCCGGGAACCGATGCCATCGCGGGTCGCGATTTTGAGGTTCGCGGCTGCGGCGTCGGCCGGCATCCTTTTGCTTTGGGGTGCGGATCGGCTGTTTTCGCAGTTGCGCATCCCGGAGGTGTTCCGCGCGGCCGCGCTCTTCTGCGTCTTCTCTTCGCAAATGACGTGGGCCACGCTGGCGCATATCGGAAACGACTGGCTGGCGGTCCCGCTGGCGGTCTGGGTTTTGCATGCACTCATCCGCTACCGCAACTCTCCCAGTCTTCGGTCCGCTGCTCTTGCGGCCGCGCTGCTCTCGGCCGGACTGCTGACAAAAGCATATTTCCTTGCCCTGCTGCCCTTGCCGGTGGTGTTGTGTGTCCGGCACAAACGCTGGCGCGAACTTGCCATCGCCACGGCCGAGCTCTGCGTGCTGGCCGGCCCATGGTATCTGCGAAACTGGCTGCGTTATGGCGTCCTGACGGCAACCCAGGAATCGCGCGCCGGCGTGGGTGTGCGCGCTGTTCTAAGCGCCGCGGCGACCCTGCGCTGGCCTGTGGTGCTGCGGTCGAGCGTCCACTCCGCGCTCTGGACCGGCAACAATACCTTTGCGGCGTTCTCCGCCAGCACCGAGAACCTGCTGCTCGGGGTTGGACTGGTCGCGTTGCTCGCTTGGGCCGCGACGCGGCACCGGAGCGCGGAATGGATCACCTTGTCATACTGCGGATGTTTTGCGATAGCCCTTGGGTATGCGGCAGCGGCCAGCAGTGTTTACAGCCACGGGCTCTCCACCACGCCCAGCCCGTGGTATGCACAGGTTCTGGCGGCGCCCGTGTTGGGACTCGCTTTCCTCGGCGCATCGAGGCTCGGAGGCTTCGGCCGGCTCGTTGGCGCTTGCATGGCCGCGCTCTTCGGCTATGTGCTGAGCGCGACCTACGCCGCCAAATTGATCCCGCTCTACTCCGGATTCCGCGGCCGCGCGTCCCTCCTCGCGGTAGCAAGGCTTTATGCCGACGGCCTCGGCGGATTGGCTGCCAATCTCGATTCCGTTGCCCTGGCCCCTGCCGGCATCGTAATTGCTCTTGCCGTTGTCGCCATCGGCCTGGCAATTCTGCAAATCGTGCTGCTTGTCGGGTTGCTAGCAGGCATTTCTCACAGGCTATCGAGGGCGACCGCGTGGCGCATGCACTCTTGCGTGCCGCGTCGGCACTTCTGCCGACGCCTTGTTTCGACGCTGTGTCACTACTCCAAACACGTGTCGAGAAGA
>JBEKYD010000038.1:0-34551 GCA_049511335.1 Bryobacteraceae bacterium
TCTCGTGGAATTTAGGGTGAGCCAGGTCTTGGGCGACCCAGCGGTGGGACAGACCATCGTTTTTCGCGGTCTGTCAGGCTTCCGCCGGGCCGCAACAAGCCTGACAGACGACAGAAAACGATGGTCTGTCCCACCTTAGTTGGGTCAGCTTATTTTCCTCGCTGCCTGGAAAATGGCCGGCGACATCAGGAGTTCGGCGTCTCTACTCGATGCTTCTTCGCTGTGTGGCAGCGGGCGTCGGCAGGAGTGCCGACGCGGCACGCAAGAGTGCGCGCGCCACAAGCGTCGCCCACCCACTAAACCGTCACAGCGTTACCGAGCGAATGGTCCAAAAGTCGCTCGCCAGACTGGCTTGGAGCAGGTACTCGTAGGGCATCAGGCAGTAACCCTTGAGGCCCCAATCCGGCCCCCATGAATTGCGGATGATGAACATGCGCTTGGTATCGTCGTATCCCACCGCCAGCACGCAGTGGCCTCCCAGCGAGGTCTCTCCCGAGGCAGGCATCGGAACCACGCCGGTCTGGGCAACCGTGTCGCTTTCAAAGCTGTCGTATACCGTAAATCCGAATACGAACGGATAGCCTCCGGCCAGGCAGCCTTGCATCTGGGTTAGATTCTGAGCGACGCGGGCGTATGAAGTTACCAGGTCCTGTTTGGCGTCCGAATACGCATTGGCCGGCGGCTTCACGGCGACCTCTTTGACGTCGTAAGGCCAATCGGTTTCGGGCGGCGCGCCCAGTGTGGCGACGGACTTGATCCCGTCCCGGACCTGGGCGCCGCTGTCCTGGCTGACCGTGCCTTCGATTACGCGCTCGTTGTAATAGATGAACAGGCGCGACGGCGTGAAATCCTTGACGCCCTGCTTGCCCTGGTCGAATTGTATGGCTCCGGCAATGCCGTTGGCGGTGCAACTACCGAGCTGGCCTTGATCGTAGACCGGTGGGCACTCGGACCGCAGATCGACAGATGGCGGCAGGCCTTGAGGAAAACGGATGAGCGGCGCCGAGAACAGGAAATCGCGCGTGTCGGGCAGATCGCGAATCCAGCCGTATCCACCGTGCCTGGAGGGTTTGCGAAGGGTTAGTTTGGCGAATGGATCGGAGGAACCCACATCGCGTGACAATCTTCTCGGCGTTGCCGCGGGCGGTTTGACTTTTCTGGCCATGAACATTCTCCTGGATTTATTGAGTATCTTATCGGCTCCGATATCATACACTAAGTGCCCGCGGCAGGCTCACCTATTTCCGGGAGAACATTCACGCACCTCGTGGCGCGGGCTGTCAAGCCTGCTGAGCCGAGATTCTTCTCGGCTTTTCTTAAAGGCGCCGGCCCGGCCAGAGGCGCGCCTTGCGGCTCAATCCGGCACGGGGCCGATGCTCAACACGATCTTCTTGGCGATATCCTCCGCAACGCTGGGGAGGACCACCACACGACAACTGCAGGTGCCGCTCTTGCCAGGCACGCTGGCGTTGTAGGCGTTGGGATCGTCGGCGTTCTTCGAGACTTTGTCCTGATAGAAGATGCGCTTGGCGGTATTCTCGAACATCTTCTCCTTGGAAATCTCCAGCACCTTTTGGAGGTACTCGGTCATCGGCTTGAACGCCTGTCCCGGCTGGCTGGTGACGGTCGCGATGGCGGTTGTCGGGCCCTGGAAAACCGCCGCGCCGGCACTGTCGGCGAACGGCGACCAGTCCGGCGGAACGGCAATCTGGCAGGCGCCCTTGGAATCTTTTACCACTTTCCACTCTGGCGGCACGGTTTGTGTCCAGGCGGACGGCAGCAATAAGAAAAACAGAGTATAAACTATGTTTTTTCTCATGGCTGGAGTTTAGCGCCTGGCAGTACGCAATACAAGGCTCCATGCCCAGGGGGATTCCCAGGCCTCTCCCCATGGTCCTCCGATTGCGTCACCTAGTGTACGGTTGTTAAGGTATTGGTCAGTTACAGGCTTTCATGAATCTACAAAACGAAAACGATCGTGCCGAATGGCTGCAAGGGCCGCCGGCGCACTGCTCGGTGCTGCCGGGTGAAGCTAAATCACCCTGGCGGCTGGTGTTATTGGGCGCGCCGGGCGTGGGCAAGGGCACGCAAGCCGACCTTCTGCACCAGCGCCTCGGCGCTTGCCATCTCTCCACCGGCGATGTCTTTCGCGCGGCGGGCGGCCGAAGCGATTGCGACCAGACGCCGGCTATGCGGGCGGCACTTGAATTCATGCGCCACGGCGACCTGGTACCGGATTCGACGGTGTGGGAAATGGTTCGCGAACGGAGCGGCTGCCTGCACTGCCGCGGCGGCTTCATCCTGGATGGTTTCCCGCGCACGCTGGCTCAAGCCGAGGCCCTGAAAGGTCACATGGAAAGCGAGGGTCTCTCGCTCAGCGCCGTGGTGAACTATGAATTGCCGCTGGCGGAAATTGTCGCGCGCCTCAGCGGCCGCCGTATCTGCGAAAAGTGCAAATCGGTTTTCCACGTTTCCCGTCTGCCCGCGGGCGGCGAGGGTGTGTGCGGCAATTGCGGCGGACGGTTGTATCAACGGGAAGACGACCGGCCCGAATCGGTTACGGTCCGCATGGAAGCCTATGAACGCAGCACCGCGCCGCTGATCCGGTTCTACCGGGATCTGGGCCTGCTGGTGCCTGTCGCCGCTACCGGTTCGCCCGACGAGATTTGTGAGCGAACCATTACGGCGCTCGAAAGCTCAGTGGCTGTGAAGTAGATCATTGAATTTCACCGACTGAAGTCTGTGCCACCGACCGTCTCCAGCGCGGCCTGGCGACCCCGCAACTCTTTCAGTTCGTCGTCGCCCAGCTTCTCGGCACAGCCTGCCACGACCCGCATTCCTTGCTCCACCAATACCTGGTGGAACTCCGGATCCTCGGTCGAGACTGCGATGTCTCCGAGCGCCCGCAGCAACCGCAGGCTGACGGCTACGTCCGTCTTCGCGTACAGGCGGATCTGCTCAAAAGCCGCCTCCACTAGGCGCTTGAAATGGATCCATCCAATGCTGGCACGCACCGTGCCCGGCGGATCGTAGAGCAGGTCCTCGGGCCCCTCTCGGGACGCAAAGCGGATCAGGATGCGGCTTAACTGATCGATGCAGCCGATGGCGGTGGTGGGGTCGTTGACGGCGGGGGAGATCGCCTTCAACGCGATATCGACAATCTGCAGAACGCCAAACTCCACGTCCTGCTGCAGGGTTCGGGTGGGGCCGAAGTCGAACGCGGCCACCAGCTCGGCGGCGCCTTCCGCCGGCAGGCGGGTCCCCTTGGAGACCATCATCAGCGGGATGCCCGCGGGCACAAAGTGGCCGACCCGCCGCAGCACGCGGACCGAAACGTGGTAGTGCTTCGCCACGGCCACCAGGCGCTTGGTATCGACAAAACGGATATAGCCGGAAACCTGGCTCGAAACGGCCACTTCGCTTGGGTTGGGCCGAAGCGGTTCGGCGTACTTCAGCCGGTTGATCTGGTGCGGCCAAGGCATCATGTCATCGATCATGGCTTCGGTTTCCGCCGCAATCCGGTCGACGATGTAACTGACACTGATGGCCTCGGAGATATGGTGAATGAAAAAGAGCAGCAAGCCGACGCAGGTTAGCGCCAACACCATCGCGCCCAGCACGGTGGCCACGGGCGCGAAAGGGTGAGGCATCCATCGCGCCGCAGGCAGCGCCGCCATGCAATACGAAAAGGTGCCGAGGAAGATTCCGAGCGTCCACTGCGTCACCCGATCTCTCGAAAAGCTGACGATGATGCGCGGCGAGAACTGCATGGATGCCAGCGTGAGGGTCATCAGCAGGATGGCGAACACGATGGACACGACCGTCATGATGGAGGCGGCGATACCCGCCAGAATGACTTGGGCAACCTGCGGATCGCTGTGCGATGGGAACAGGACCGCGGGCACCCAGGCGCTGACGGACGGATATTCCTCTTCCAACCACGACAGGCATGCGCCCGCGGCGCCCAGCGCCAGCGCGATGGTCAGCGGGCGAATCAAGAAGCCGCCGCGCAGGTTATACATCGCGTGGCGAAGCATCAACGGCAGGCTCTTGCTCATGGGGATATCTGTACCAGTGTAGCCGGACTTGCGAGAATGGCAGAAGTGATACTGCGTCGCTTGCGGATCGGAATTGGGCACAGCCGGGCCCTCATCTTCGGCGGTTTGGTTTTAGCGATTCTCGCGGCCACGCGCGGCGCCGCGCCGCCCGATTCATTTCGCTTTGCGATTCTGGGCGACCGTACCGGAGAGGCTCAAGCGGGCGTATATGAACAGGTATGGAAAGAGGTTGCGGCGGAAGCACCCGCGTTCGTCGTCAGCGTGGGCGACACCATTCAGGGGATGAACGACCAGCGCGCGGCGGACGAATGGCGCCAGGTTGGCAAAGTTCTTGAATCCTTCCGGCGCTTCCCGCTTTATCTCGCGCCCGGCAACCACGACATTTGGTCGGCGGCATCGGAACGCCTGTTCCGGCAGTACGCGGGACATCCGCCACACTATAGTTTCGATTACCGGCAGGCGCACTTCACGATTCTCGATAACAGCCGGTCCGACGAGCTGCCGGCCGAGGAATTGGCATTCCTGGAATCGGACTTGAAAGCGCATGCGGGTCAGCCGTTGAAGATGGTCGTCTCTCACCGGCCATCCTGGTTAGTGAACGTGGCGCTCCGGAATCCGGATTTCGCATTGCACCGGCTGGCGCGGCGCTACGGCGTTCAGTATGTCATCGCCGGTCATGTGCACCAGATGCTGCGCCTGGAGCTCGATGGCGTGACGTATATCTCGATGGCGAGCTCGGGCGGGCACCTCCGCTTGACGGAAGCGTACCAAGACGGTTGGTTCTTCGGACATGCTCTGGCCGAAGTCGACGGAAAGAACGCCGCCATTCGAATTGTCGAAACGGGCCCGCCGCACGGCAAAGGCCGGATTACGAAGCTGGCTGACTGGGGCATGGCCGGCCTGCTCAATAGAGACCGGGCGCCGTAGCGCGCAATGCTCGCTATGATCGGATGGAGGAGGTTCCGTGGAATACTCGGGCCGAGACATCGCTACGCTATTGCCGCTCGTGGCGGCGGAAGCCGCACGCGCCCAGAACGCCAATGCCCCGATGAAGCCTGGGCCGCTCGAAGCCAAGGTTTATGAATACGAAGATATGCCGGTGAGAACCAACGGAGAGAACCAAACACGGCAAGTTTTCGATGGCCTCACCCATACCGGTTATCATGCCGACCTGCATATCACCAAGCTCGGGCCGGGCCAGCAGCCGCATCCGCCCCACAAGCACGCTCACGAAGAAATTGTGATGCTGCGAAGCGGCCAACTGGATGTGACGATGAATGGCCAAACCACGCGCGCCACCGCCGGATCGGTGATCATCGCGGGATCGAACCTGCAGCACGGCTGGCGCAATCCGGGCCCAGGAACGGCCGAGTACTTCGTGATCGCGATGGGCCGCGAAGCTTAGCGCGGTTGTGAGCTCGTGGCGCGGACTGTCCAGTCTGCTGAGCCGAGATTAGATTCCTCTCGGCTTTTCTTCTTGCCGGCGCCGGAACCGTGAACGTGGAGGTGACGGTGGATGGACCTTCGCGGCGCGCGATCTTCAAACTGGACGGTCACGGCGCGATTCGTAGGGCGGACCCCCTGGTCCGCGCGGGACGCCCTCGTCCCGCTCTTCTTCCCAGGAATTCAATCTGCCATGCCAGCGAAGAGCCGGCCAGGGGGCCGGCTGCGGACCAGGAATAGGCGTTAAAATAAGCCGCCGCACACCACCGTATGTTGTGGACGGCAGAAATCGCGTTTCCAAGATCTTGCGGTCGGGACGGCATATTTTAACGCCTATTTGCGGACCAGGGGTCCGCCCTACAATTGTTGCCGCGTCCGCCGTGGTGGTATACCCATGGAAACGTGTGGACAGGCGGCACGTTGGTCCATCGCGATCGAATGACCGTTTTTTTGGCAACTTGCCACGTAAGGCAGAATCCCGTACACTGTGGAAAGGAGCGTTCTCACCATGCCTCAGCAAGCGTCCCGGACAGCGCGTATCGAGGCTCGGATTGCGCCCGATGCCCTCCTGGTCGTGAAGCGTGCGGCGGAATTGCAGGGCCGCAGTGTCAGCGATTTTGTGGTCGCCGCCGCTCAGGAGATCGCGCACCGGACAATCGACGAAGCCCAGCTCATTCGTTTGTCGATCGAAGACCAGCGGCGCTTCGTGGACTTGCTTCTGAATCCGCCCGCGCTTGCGCCTGCCCTGAAACGAGCGAGGAAGGCTCATGCACGTTTGATCGCATACTCTCGATGACGGGCGCATTCGTCATTGAGCCGCTTGGGGCAGGCCATGATCGTACGGAGTTTACGTGCGGCGTGGACGCGCTCGATCGCTATTTCCGAGAGCAGGCCGGCCAGGACGTGCGCCGCCGCGCCACTGCTTGCTTCGTGGCCCTCGAGATCGCGTCAGGCCGTATCGCAGGCTTCTACACGTTGGCCGCGGGAGGGGTGCCCCTAGCACAGATGCCGGTGCGGCTTGCCAAACGCCTGCCCCGCTATCCCGCAGTGCCCGTCGCACGTATGGGACGCCTCGCCGTCGCTCTTGCCTATCATGGCCGTAAACTCGGGGGCGCGTTGTTGTGGGATGCGGTTGAGCGTGCCGGGCGATCTGAAGTCGCCGTTTACGCGCTTGTCGTCGATGCCAAGGACGAGCAGGCGGAGCGGTTCTATCTGCACCATGGCTTCGTTGCGTTCGGCGATATACCGAGAGCACTTATGCTGCCCTTACCGAAGAGGACGTGAAGCCGACCCAGTGCGAATGTGACCCTGCCCGCGACGCTCGCCTGCGCGATTCCAGCCCTTGAGGCTGATCAAGCTGCGGAGTCGAGACAGACTAGACTCATCTCCACCCTTGTGCCCGGAGCAGCGCCAAGCGCCGAGACGAGTCTCGGCGCGGCAGACACGAGTGTCCGCGCCACCTAGCCGCGTCCGCGGTATACCCAACGGTCCGCCAGGAAGAAATTGACCGGCGCGCAGACTGCGATCGCTGCCAGCGTGGATGGAAGTGCGGGTGCTTTGAAGAGTTGCACCAGGCAGTAGGTCAGGAGCGTATTCCCGGCGAGCGACACCAGACCGTTGGTGGCGTGGAAGCGATACAGGCGGATGGCTCTTTGTCGAAACCCGGCGAACTTTCGATCGCGCCACGTGAATCGTTCATGCCAAAGGAAGTTGTTCCAGATCGCCATCTCCACCGCGATGGGCGTGGCCACAATTTCCGGCAGTTGAAAGCCTTTCATCAGCAGATCGAAGAGAATCACCTGCACGGCCGCGCCCAGTACTCCCGTCAGGCTGAATCTGGCGAAGCGAGCGAGTTGCGGCTTAACCGCGGTCATGGCAGCGTCTCCTCCCGATACAGCGCAACGGTGTGCCGCACGGCTGTGGCCACCACCATCGCAGCCATTCCGGCCAGCGCGACCGCGCCTCCGACATCGAACAGCAGAAACGATCGGCCCGCGACATTCGCATAGGGATGCGCCAGCAACACGGCGTTGCCTATCGCCAGCAGGATTCGAATCTCGGTCGGGCCAAAAAGCCCGTGCGACAGATGAAAGCGTCCGAGGGTATAAGTTGCCAGGTAGCTCTCGATCGACAGGACATAGTAACCCGCCAACAACCCGGCCGCGATCGGCCAGTGCACGTAGCCCGACAAGGCCAGCCCGGTCATCAGCGCCAGCGCGCCGAAAGTGTCCGCCATGTGATCCACGTAGAATCCATAACGCGGGCGCTGGCGGTTGCGGACCCGCGCCAGAGTTCCATCCAAGCTGTCGCCCAGCCAGTTGAGGAACAGGAAAATATTTACCAGCCACAGCGTTTGCGGGTGGTGGGACGCCAGTGCGTATGCTCCGCCCGCCAGCAACTGGGCAACGAATCCCAACGTTGTGAGGTGGTCCGGGTGGATAGCCGCCGGCGTCCGCCGCGCCATCCAGGTCAACACACGCTTCTCCACGCCCGCGGTCAGCGCGGTGTGAATTCGCGGTGCATTCACAAACTCGCTTCGCCGCCTGGCGCCGATCCAGGCCTCTGCTACGCGAACTTCAGTTGGCGCGGTCATGGTTGTGCCTCCTTTTTTGTTGCCAGCGCGTTCTTGGTTGCCGTCAAAGTAAATTCCAGCGAGGCCCGCGGCAGGTCTTCGACGATCGGCATAATCAGCCAGCCCAGACCGGCCGGTATGTCGCGCGTGAGCGAAACTGCTTCACATTCCATGAGCAGCCCCTCACGCCTCTGCTCGAAGCTCCAGTAGGAATTCAATCGCCAAAGGAAACCGTCATCGGCTCCCTCGGGGCGGCGGTGCTCCTGAGCCGATCCGGGTTGGTCGATTTGCCAGATGTGGGTGCTGCGTGAGAGGCTGTAGCCGTGTTCGGGGCCGGCGAGTCCGGATTGGGTCTCGAATTCCGCATCGAGCACAACCGTGACGATCTGCTGCTTCTTGAATCGCATGGCAAGTGTAGCCGGCGCGCCGCCGCCGGTAAGAGCGCGGGAGGAGACGACCTCCGGCGCGTAGTACCGGGCCAGGCGGCCGTAATCCCGCAGCAGCGCCAAGATATCTTGCGGGCTGGCTCCTGGAACCAGCGCGGCGGCGCGCCAGTGGTGCAAAAGCCCGCCGCTCACCTGCCAGCTTCCGCCATTCACCGGCTCTACCAGGGCCGAGCCTGCGAGCAATGCCCGCTCTGCATCGTTTCGCGATCCGGGTTCCCCTGCTAGCATGGCAACGTAGGTTTCCGGCCTGGCGTGCTGCCTCGCCAGCCGTAACTCCAGGCTGGCGATGTAAGTGTCAAATGCGCGTTGGGCAGGCTGACTCAGGCGGGCCGCCGGAGCGAGCGCCGGCCCCAGCAGAAAGACTGCCGCGGTTCGTAAATTCCATCGCACGATTCACCTCGCGATCGAATTGTGCCGCCGGCGGTTGGTCGCCACAATACTCTACGCCTCTAATCGGCCTCATTTGCGTCTCATCGTGCAAGTTACTGAATTGCTGAGATTTACGACAAATTGTCTGGCCTCGAACGGTAGGCTAAACTGGAGAGTTCGATGACAGGCGAAGCCGCACGCCGCGTTTTCTCGTTCGGGGTGTTCGAGGCAGACGAGGCCGGGCGCGAATTGCGCAAGCACGGCCTCCGCATCAAACTTCATTCCCAGCCTTTTCAGGTGCTGGTCATGCTGCTGGAACGGCCCTCGGAGCTGGTCACCCGCGAGGAGATGCGGCAGCGGCTTTGGGGTGAAGACACGTTCGTGGATTTCGATCATGCGCTGAATAGCGCCGTCAACAAGATTCGGGAAGCCCTGAACGATTCCGCCTCCCAGCCGCGTTACGTGGAAACGGTTTCCGGGAAGGGCTACCGCTTCATCGCGCCGGTATCGCAAGCGCCGGTTTCGCGCGCAACAAACGCGGACTCGGCCCCGGAGGCAGTGCCGGCCGCGGTCCCCGAGACCTCTCTCGGCTCCGTGCTCACAACCGCCGAGGAGCTTCCCGCGCCGCCGCGAAAGCTGGTGCGGACGTTGCTCCTGCTGGTTCAGGCGCTCTATTTGGGCTTCTACCTGACGGCGCTCGCGAATCTGCGCGAAGTGGACGATATTTTCCTGGAAGCGAGACTGCTCCCGCCGCCGGTGCTGCTGGCGGTTCTGGTGGCAACCGCCGCGATCCTGATCCCAGTGCGTCTGTATCTGGCCGCGGCGGTGGCTTTCGACCTTCGCCAGCTTCCCTCGAAGTTCGCCCGCATGTTCCCGGCGCTGCTGGTTCTCGACGTGTTATGGGCGCTGTCGCCTTTTCTGCTGGTTCATTATGTGAGCGTGGGCCTGGCGCTGGGAATGAGCGCCACGCTGGTTTACCTGCCGTTTGCGCAGCGCTCACTGGTGCTGACGTACGGGCGGGGCCGGTAGGTACGTGCGCGCCGCCGCACGGTTGCTCGAAGGACGCCCCGAGCTACGGTCTGGCCATTTGACGCAACGGCGCGGCACGCCTACAATTAAATCAACCCGTAAGCCGACTCGCGATGGCCATGAAAACCTACAATTTCAAAGTGGTTCTCGAGCCCGATGAAGATTTCGACGGAAATCCTTCGGGGTGGCATGTTTACTGTCCGGCGCTCGAGAAACTCGGCGGCTCGACCTGGGGCGAGACTCGGGAGGAAGCCCTCAAGAACATCAACGAGGTCGTCCGCATGATCGTCGAGGAATTTGTGGAAGAGGGGAAGCCATTGCCGGAGGGCCCGAAAGATTCCGTTGAGGTAGAGGAGATTTCCCAGGAGCAGCCTCGCATCGCGGTCACCGTCTAGCAATGGCCATGGATTACCGCAGCCTTCATGCGTTGACGGCCCGAGAACTCATCGCGGCCCTCACCCGCGACGTTTTTATTTTGTCCGCCAAACCGGTTCTCACCAGCGTTACCGCCATCCGGACGGCCGGCGAGCCACCATAGCGCCACACGGCAGCTCAGGAACCTTCAAGAGAAAGACCCTGAAGAGCATCATTGAAGACCAAGCCTGCTGGACGGAAGACGATCTCAAGCGCCTGAAGTTGATCTCCTAATCACACCGCTGCCAGCGCCCGCTCCAAATCCGCGACGATGTCCCCGGCGGCTTCAATGCCGGCCGACAGGCGCACCAGGTTATCGCGGATGCCCATGCGCTCGCGGTGCTTGGGGGAGACTTCGCGGTGCGAGGACATTGTCGGGTAAAGAATCATGCTGTGCACGTCGCCGAGCGAGGTGGCCGGGACGATCATCTCCAAGCCATCCAGGAAGCGGAATACTTCGTCGCGGCCGGCGCCTCTGATTTCGAAGCTGACCATGGCGCCGTAGAGATCCGGGGGGAACAGGCGGCGGATGGCGGCGGCGTCCGGGTGGGCCGGGTCGCTGGGGTAATAGACGCGCTCCACTTTGGGGTGCGACGCCAGCCAGGTTGCCAGGCGGCACGCGTTGGCGCATTGCCGTTCCATGCGCAGCGGGAAGGTCTTGATGCCGCGCATGGTCAGGTAGGCTTCAAACGGGCCGAGCACCGGGCCCATGGTGCGGGAGAAGCTGCGCAGGGCAGGGAAGTGCTCTTCGTCGCAGATCACCGCCCCGCCCAAAACGTCGCCGTGGCCGGAAAGGAACTTGGTCAGCGAGTGCACGCTGAAGTGCGCGCCCAGCTCGAGCGGCCGCAGCATCAGCGGCGTGGCGAAGGTGTTATCGACTATTAGCGAAGCCCCCGCGGCGCGGGCGATGGCGGCAATCCGGTCCATCTGGGCCACGCGCAGCAGCGGGTTGGAAATGGATTCCATCAGGATGCAGCCGGGCTGGGCCTCGGCCACGGCGGCTTCCACCTCGTCGAGGTCGCAAACATCGACGAAGCGGACCTGGATGCCGGAGGGCTCGAGGACGTTCATCAACAGACCGACCGTGGCGCCGTAGAGGGCATTGGCAGCTACGATGGATTTGCGCCGGTCGGCTAGCGCGGCGGTGATGGCCACTTGCACCGCTGCCATGCCGGAGGCGCAGGCGAGGGACCCGTAGCCGTTTTCAAGCGACGCAAGCAGTTCTTCCAGGGCTGCGTTGGTGGGGTTATGGTAGCGCGCGTAAGCGTAACCATCCTCCTCGTGGCTGAAGACGCGGTCGAGTTGGGCGGTGGATTCGTAGAAGTAACTCGACGCGGTATAGATGGGCGTGGTGACCGGAATTACGGACGAGGCTTGGCGCCGGTCGCCGGCATGCACGGCCTTGGTTTCCATGGCGAAGCTGCCCGGCGTGCGGGCGCCTGGTTTGGTGTTTCTCATTTTCGTTTCCAGCGCACGCCGCTCTTGGTGTCTTCCAGCAGGATGCCGTTGTCGGAGAGCTGCGCGCGGATCTCGTCGGCGCGGGCGAAATTCCTGGCTTTCTTGGCGGCGTTGCGCTCGGCCACCAGCGCCTCGATTTCGGTATCGCTCCAAAGGCCAGCGCCGGCGGAAGGTTTCAGCACGTCGAAGATCCGGTCGAAAGTGGCCAGCAGATCGAGCGCCGCCGCGGCGTTGCCGGCGCGGAACTCGCCCGAATCCATGGCGGTATTGGCGTCGCGCAGGTATTCGAAGACGGCGGCCAGCGCTTCGGCGGTATTCAAATCGTCGTCGAGGGCGTTGCGAAACGCCTCTTGGGCGGCGGCGGTTCGCCCCGTCCAAACCTCGCTCTGGCCTTCCGGCAGCCGGTCCGTTTCGAGCCGCAGCTTGAAATTGCGCAGGCGGTCGATGGCCGTCGAAGCCGATTTCAGCCCGTCGAAAGTGAAATTGAGCGACTTACCGTACGGCGCCGACGCCAGCAGGTAGCGGATGGCCTCAGGGGTGTAGCCCTGCCCCAGGATGTCGCGCAGGGTAAAGTAATTCCCCAGCGATTTCGACATTTTCTGCCCTTCCACCAACAGGAACTCGGCGTGTACCCAGAAGCGGGCGAAGGGCTTGCCCGTCAGGGATTCGGATTGGGCGATTTCGTTCTCGTGGTGGGGGAACACCAGGTCGATGCCGCCGGCGTGCAGATCGAGCGTTTCGCCCAGGTACTTGATGGCCATTACCGAGCATTCGATGTGCCAGCCGGGCCGGCCGGGGCCGAGAGCGCCTTCCCAGAACGGCTCGCCGGGCTTGGTGGCTTTCCACAGCGCGAAGTCGCGCGCGTCGGCCTTATCGTAGGTGTCCACGTCCACGCGGGCGCCGGCGATATTCCCGCGGAAATCGTTGTGCGAAAGCTTGCCGTACTCGGGGAAGCTGGCGATCCGGAAATAAACGCTGCCTTCCGATGTATAAGTATGGTTGGTTTCTCCCAGGCGGCCGATGGCCCTCACCATATCGTCGATGTGGTCGGTCGCGCGCACCAGCCATTCGGGGCGTTCCAGCCGAAGCGTAGCGCAATCTTCCAGGAAAGCCTGGGTGTAAACGGTTGTGTAGTCGGCGAGCGTCTTACCTTGTGCGACCGCGTTGCGGATGATCTTATCGTCCACATCTGTAATATTCATTACATGTTGGAGGGCAAACCCGTCGAGCCGCAGGGTGCGGCGCAGGATATCGATGAAGGTAAAAGTGCGGAAATTGCCGATATGAGCGTAGTCATAGACCGTCGGGCCGCAGGTGTACATGCGGACGGTGTTGCACTCGGAAGGTGTGAACACTTCCACTTGCTGCGTAAGCGTATTGTGGAGACGCAATGCCATGGATTTGTGGGGTCGAAATTTCGTTCGATCGAAGCTTGGTGCGATCCAATCCATGGTAACAGACCCGAATTGCAACACGTCAGGGACAGTGTATTTGTGGCCTGGCGCCGCCGTAGAAATTGCAAGGTGAGTAAAAAATTCAGAAATTTTCCTCCCCGCCAAGCACTTTAGTTACAGAGAACTAGGGAATGGATTCAGAATTGCTACCATTCGAGCCAAATACGACAACGCCTCCGGCCACTCACCGCCTGCGCCGCTCGAGCTGGGGGCTTAGTTAGGAGCAGTACTGTGGAACAACGAACCAATGACAGGCGGACGCACCGCCGATACGACATCCATCTGCCGGTTCAATACCGGGTTTCGCAGCGCAGCACGCTGCCGATTGTGGGCACGGGGACCACGTGCGACTTGAGCACAGGCGGGCTGAGCTTCCGCTGCCGGAGAATCCTTCCAGTGGGCTCGCATATCGAGCTTTCCGTCGAATGGCCCGCCATGTATGGCGATTCCCAGGCGATGGAACTGCAGGTGACCGGGTTCGTCATCCGCATCGATGGCAACCGCGCCGGTGTGCGCGTGAACTCACACCGGTTCCGGATGATGCCGCTGGCCAACGAGCCTTATCGCGCCACCGCATAAGCATCGTCGGGCGGCACAGGTTTTAACCGGATGGTTCCCAGAGGGCCAGGGTGGCTGTGAAATTTGACGGTGGGGGCGCAGCGGAGTAGTCTAAAAATAGCGGGCGTTCCCATGAGTCGATACCAACCGGCACGCTACTACTTTTGGTTCGGCACTAGCGCAGTAGTATTGGCTGCAGCGGCCGCCTGGTATGGCTGGTATCGCGCGCCGGAATCGGTAGCCGGCATGGTGCTGGCGCTGCTGCCGTGCCTGCTTTTTGTGTTGACCGCCGGAATGTTGTTCTTCATGGCTTTGCGGCCCGCGATTCAGGTTCGCGAAGCCCATGTAAGCATTGGGCAGCGGGTGATTCCCTGGATGGACATCCGCCGCGTGGACCGCACCGGCTGGCTTTCGCCGCTGATCCTGCGCCTCACCCTGTTTGACGACTCGCGCCTGCTGCTGATCTACCCGGGCGATCTGGATTCCTGCAACGCGCTTTTGCGGCAGTTTCGGCGCCTGTCGCGCGACGCCCTCATCGATGGCATTCCATACCGCCAGTACTGGGGCGAGGTTTTGGCCGAGAACGCCCAGAGGCCGGCGGCCATGTCGCCCCGCTACCGCATTCTCCGCCCGGAGGATGAAGCCGAAGTGGAGCGTCTCTACCAGCGTCTGAAAACGGTCGGCAATCTCGACCAGAAAAATTCCACGGACGAGAAATAGCACTTGCCGCGGGGGCGATACGTTTTCTTAGGGCTGCTGCTGGGCGCCCTCCTGGTTTATCTTTGCCGCGACGCTTGGCTGGCGGCCATAGGCCGGATGCTGGTTCACGACGACGGCCCGGCCAAGGCCGAGATTGCCGTGGTGCTGGCCGGCGACGGGTACGGGCATCGCATCGAGAAAGCCGCCCAACTGGTCCGCCAGGGATACGTTCCCACCGTCTTGGTGGACGGCACCGACGATAATTACGGGTTCCTCGAATCCGACATGGCCATCACCTTCATTACGCGGGAGGGCTTTCCCGCCGCCTGGTTCATCGGCCTGCGCTGCCCGACGAATTCCACCGAGGAGGAGGCTGGGCTGGTGATGGCCGAGCTTCGGCGGCGGAATATTCAATCGTTTCTCTTGGTCACGAGCGATTACCACAGCGCCCGGTCGGCAAGAATCTTCCGTTCCGTGGAGCGCCGGACAGGTTATGCCCCGGCGATGCGTGTGGTGGCCGCGCACGACGAGTATTTCACTCCGTCCGCATGGTGGCGGAACCGGCAAGCGCGCAAGATCGCGCTCATTGAGTGGGTGAAAACGCTCTCCACGGCCATGGGGTTGTAACATGTGGAAGTCGCTGGCGACGGTTAGGCCCTATCTCTGGCGCTATCGCAAGGCCATGGCCGCGGGCGGCCTCTGCCTGGTGCTGAAGGATCTGGCGCAGGCCGCGCAGCCGCTCATGATCCGCGCCGCCATCGACGCCTTTTCCGGCCGCGCCGGCTACGCGTTCTTGCGGTTTGCCCTCTATCTTCTGGGGCTGGCGGCGGTGAAGGGTTTGTTCCAGTTCTGGATGCGGGTGGTCCTGATCGGGGTTTCGCGGGATATCGAATACGACCTGCGCAACGACCTGTTTGCGCGGCTGGTGGGCCTGTCGCCGGATTACTTCGCCCGCACCCGCACGGGCGATATCATGGCGCGCGCCACCAACGACCTCAATGCCGTGCGCATGATGCTCGGTCCGGGCGTGATGTACTGTTTCGAAACCGGGCTGACCTTCGTTCTCGCCA
The DNA here is from genome assembly GCA_049511335.1 of Bryobacteraceae bacterium. Taxonomy (GTDB): domain Bacteria; phylum Acidobacteriota; class Terriglobia; order Bryobacterales; family Bryobacteraceae; genus JBEKYD01. Next base: position 15,571 of record JBEKYD010000038.1, read on the forward strand.
TCGCCATTATGTTACGCGCCGATTGGCGGCTGGCGCTGTGCTCGCTGGCGCCGGCGCCGGTGGTCAGCGCGGCGGTGATCCTGTTCGGCGGCGCGATTCACCGCCGCTTCGAGCGGATCCAGGAGATCTTCTCCGATATTTCGAGCCGCGTCCAGGAGAACCTGGCGGGAGTGCGCATGGTGCGCGCTTTCGTGCAGGAGCGGGCCGAAATCGCGGGCTTCGAAACGCTCAACCGGAAGTACATCGCGCAAAACCTGGCGCTGGTGAGAATCCAAGGAATTTTCGAGCCGCTGCTGGAACTGCTGGTGGGCGCGACATTTCTGGCGGTGCTCTGGTTCGGGGGCGAGCAGGTGCTGGCGGGGCGGATATCCATCGGCAGCTTCGTCATGTTCAACACCTACATGGGCATGCTGGTGTGGCCCATGATCGCGCTGGGCTGGGTGGTGAACCTGATCCAGCGCGGCACGGCGTCGCTCGACCGCATCAATCAGATTCTGGACCAGCGCCCCAGCCTGACCCACGCCGGCAAGACGCTAGCGACGCCCGTGCGCGGCGAGATCCGCTTTCAGGGCGTGGTGGTGGAGTATGACGAAACCCGCGCGCTGGATGGCATCGATTTGACGGTTGAAGCCGGCAGCACGCTGGCCGTGGTCGGGCCGACAGGTTGTGGCAAAAGCACGCTGGTGAACCTGGTGGCGCGGCTGCTCGATCCCACCGAAGGCACGGTGGAGATCGACGGCCAGGATCTGCGGCTGCTGGAACCGGCGTCGGTGCGCCGCGCCATCGGTTTCGTGCCGGGGGAAACCTTCCTGTTTAGCGCCACCATCGGCGAAAACATCGCTTTCGGAGTGGAACACGCGACTGGGGACCAGATCCGCCGCGCGGCCGAAATGGCGGGCATCTCCGGCGATATCGAAGCGTTTCCCGATGGCTACCATACGGTGGTGGGGGAGCGCGGCATCACTTTGTCCGGCGGGCAAAAGCAGCGCACCGCCATCGCCCGCGCGCTCGTGAGAGACCCGCGCATCCTGATTCTGGACGACGCCCTTTCGAGCGTGGATACGCTCACCGAGGAGCGCATTCTGACGCACCTGGCCGGGGTGATGCGCGGACGCACCGTCATTCTGATCTCGCATCGCGTTTCCACCGTCCGCCAGGCGGATCGAATCGTGGTGCTCGAAAGGGGCCAAATCGTGGAGCAAGGCACCCACACGGAATTGCTCGCGCTGGGCGGCCAATACGCCAGCCTGGCCCAAAAGCAGATGCTCGAAGAGGAGCTGGAGGCGATCTGAGCATAGGCGAGGACACCCGAAATCTCGAGGACGGGAGCTTTCAGCGGTCAGCGGTCTGCGTTCAGCGGTCAGCGTTCAGCCCTCCCGAATCGGCGATCATAGTAGTTAGTAGCTCCCATGCACTCCTTATTCCTGGCTCGCCCGGCCTTTTCGGTCATGTCGATGGCATTGATCCTGCGTGCGGCGACCGCTCCCGTATCGCCCCTGCGCGACACGGACGGCACTTTACACCAGCCCTCCGAATGGAACGGGCCGGAGGTCGCGGTTCTGTTTTTCGTCACCACGGATTGTCCGGTGGCCAACAGCTATGTGCCGGAAATGAATCGTCTCCACGCGCGCTTCGCCCCCCGCGGCGTGCGCTTTCTCGCTGTTCAGGCGGACGTCACCATCCCCGATAGCGACGCCGCCCGCTATGCCCGCGACTATCGCTACTCGTTCCCGCTGCTGCTCGATCCGCGGCAGGAACTGGTGAATTTCACTGGCGCCAGTATCACACCGCAGGTTGCCGTCCTGGCGCCCGGAGGCAAGCTGGTGTACCTGGGCCGGATTGACAATCGGGTTGCGGACTTCGGCAAGCAGCGCTATCAAGCCACCGTCCACGATCTGGCCGACGCTCTCGAAGCCGTCCTCGCCGGCAAGCCCGTGGCCCACGCCACCACGCACTCCATCGGCTGTGCCATCATCCGGGTGCACACGGCCTCGCGGTAGGAGTATGAGGCTGCGGGCGGGGCAACGTGGCGCACAGGGGTGCGCAATACCACTTAGTTTTCACAAAGGCGGGGCCCTGCATCATTGGTGGGGCGGACCCACTGGTCCGCGCGGTTCCCCCTGGACCCGCTCTTCTCTCGAAGAATCAGGCGCGTACCACCGACAACAAGCCGGCCAGGGGGCCGGCTGCGGACCAGGGGATCCGCCCTACTTTTTGCGCCAAGGTTCGATACTGGCAAGACCAAGTGGCATTGCGCAAAAGTGCGTGCGCCACGGTTGGCTGAGAGTCTGCGCCGTGGTCGCGTTCACCGTGGCGCCGGCTTTCGCTGCCGCGCCCACTTTCGCGCATGACGTCGCCCCCATCCTCTACGCCCACTGCGCATCTTGCCACCACCCCGGCGGCACCGGCCCGTTTTCGCTGCTGCGCTATGAAGATGCCCGCAAACGCGCCGGTCCGATCGCTCGCACCACCCGCAGCCGCTACATGCCTCCGTGGCTGCCGCAGCCGGGCTATGGCAGCTTCGCCCACCAACAGCGCCTCACTGACGAACAGATCCAAACCATCGCCGATTGGGTGGCGCAAGGCGCGCCCGAAGGGCCGCCCGCCGAAACTCCCGCTCCGCCCGAATTCCCCGACGGTTGGCAGCTCGGCAAGCCCGACCTCGTGCTCGAAGCGCCCGCACCCTTCTCTGCTCCCGCTTCCGGCCCCGACGTCTATTGGAACTTCGTATTCCGTTCCCAGGTTGCCGAAACGCACTACGTCCGCGCCATCGAAATCCACCCCGGCGGCGCGCAACTCGTGCATCACGCCAACCTGTTGATCGACCGCATGGGCGTGGCCCACGAGCGCGAAATCGCACCCGGTCAAGGTTTCCCCGGCATGGACCTGGCCCTGTTCCGCAACCCCTTCGATCCCGACGGCCATTTCCTGTTCTGGAAGCCGGGCGCGCCGCCCCGCGTGGAAGCCCCCGGGTTCGCGTGGCGGCTCGACCCTGGCACCGAGCTCGTCCTCAACACGCATTTCCATCCCATAGGCAAGGCCGAAGCCGTCCGTCCCGCGCTGGCGCTTTATTTCACCGGCCAGCCGCAAACCCGCTTCCCCTTGATCCTCGAGCTCGAGAACGACGAAGCCCTGCACATCCCGGCGGGCGCACGCGATTTCACCGTCTCCGATTCCTTCACCCTCCCCATGGACGTGGACGTTCTGGCAGTCTATCCGCACGCCCATTACCTGGGGCACGTGCTCGAAGCTTGGGCCACGCTGCCCAACGGCAGCCGCACCTGGCTGATCCGCATTCCTGACTGGGACCCGGCCTGGCAATCTATCTTCGAATATGCCGCGCCTGTGTTTCTGCCGCGGGGCTCGCGCATCGAGATGCGTTATCGCTACGACAATTCGTCCGCCAACATTCGCAACCCGAACCAGCCGCCCAAGCCGGTCGAAGCCGGCAATCAATCCACCGATGAGATGGGCCATCTGTGGCTGCGCGTGTTGCCCCGCGGGGCGGGCGATCGGCGCCGCGAACTGGAGGAAGCCCTCTTGCGCCATCGTCTGGCCAAGAACCCGCGCGACTTCACCGCCAATCTGAATCTGGGCGCGGTGCTGCTCTCGCGTCTCAACGCACCCGCGGCGATTGCCGCGCTCGAAACCGCGGCCGCCGCAAATCCAGCCAGCCTGGAGGCGCACAATATGCTGGGCCTGGCGCTGGCCCGGGTGGGCCGCACGCACGAGGCCATCGCGCAATACCAGATGGCCCTCAAGCTCAAGCCCAACAGCGCCAGCGCCCGCTTCAACCTGGCTAACGCGCAGATCAAAGCCGGCGATTTAGACGCCGCGATCGACAACCTGCACCAAGTGTTGGCCGCGTTCCCAAACGACCCGCAGCCCACCGCCCGGCTGGAGGAAGCCCTGGCCCAGCGCGCCAGCCAGTTAGCGGCCCAGCAGCAATGGGCGCAGGCCGAAGCCCGATATCGCGAACTGGTGGAGCGTGTGCCGGGGCTGGCGGGGTTGCGCAACGATTTGGCCGAGGTGCTGATGCGCGAGGGTCGCAACTCCGAAGCCGCTGAGCAGTATCGGCAGGCACTGGCCATAGACCCCGACGATCAGACAGCACGGAAGGGGCTGGAAGCGGTCGGAGGGCGATAAGCTGTGGGGCAGACCATCGTTTTTTGTGGTCTGCCAGCCGGGCTCCTTGATGGCAAATGAAACTGGCCGAGTGCCGCATGTATGGCAGACCACGGACAACGATGGTCTGCCCCACCAGGCTATGCGCCGATCTCCTCCCAGGTCTTCTCTTTGGCCGTGTAAATCGATTCGCGGCCCATAATCGCCGTCAAAGTGCTTTCAGCCGCCGCGAACGCGGCGTTCTCGAGGCGCCCATTGCGCGCGCCGTCCACAAAATCGTCCACCGCATCTTTGGTGATGTCGTAATTCGTGGTCACTACCGTGGGCGCTTTGCCGCCGTTATAGAGCTTGTAGCCTTTGCGCGAGGTGTTGATGGCGCCGTTTTCGCAGATGAAGGTCTCGGAAACGTCGCTGAATCCGCCTTTCGAAATCTGGTTGGCGCTATAGCTGAAGACCAGGCCGTTGTCGAAGCGGTAGGTCAGGGCAAGGTTGTCCAGGATGTTGCCGGGGCTCTTGCGGACCATGCGGCCGCCATAGCCGAACGCGCGCGCGGGATGCATGCCGGTGAACCAGTTCACCACGTCGAGATTGTGGCAATCCTGTTCCACGATGAAGTCGCCGGATTTTTCGCGATAGAAGAGCCAGTTGCGCATTTCCTCTTGGTCCGCCGCGTGGCCTTCGCGCAAGGGCAGCCCGCCGCCGAGCCACGAAGCGCGCACTTCCACGATCTTGCCGAGTTGGCCGGATTCAACGATCTCGTAGGCCTTCTTGTAATCCTTGCCGTAGCGCTGCTGAAAATCGATGCTGATGCGTTTGGTTTTGTCGGCCGTCTTCGCGGCCGCGACCAGCCGCTTCACACCCGCGGCATCGATGCCGGCCGGCTTTTCCATGAAGATATGCTTGCGCGCCTTTACCGCCGCTTCGAAGTGCGCCGGGTGCAGATAGGGCGGCGTGGCGATGTAGACTGCGTCCACGTCGCTTGCCAGCAGATCGCTCAGGTCCTTGAATTGACGCGCCCCCGAGAATTTCTGCGCGGCCTGCGCAATCTGGTCTTCGTAGATGTCGCACAAAGCCGCGACTTTAGCGAATTCGTTTTGGGCGAAGAAGCTCGAAATCGCCGTTCCCCGGCGTCCGCATCCGATCAATCCAACCGAAAGCGCGGAATTTGCCTGATAGCCTTTCACAGTTTGTGGTGCAAGCAGGAGGATGCCTGTGGCGGCGCCCTTCATGAAATCGCGGCGTGGCGTAGGGTTGCTCATGATGTATGGCTCCTGGTCTGGCATTATATCTACCGGATGACATCGAGGTCTTTGCCGTAGATCACCTCTCCGCTGAAATGCTGGCGGATTTCGCCGATTACTTCTTCGGGCGGCTGGCCCATCGGCAGGTCATGGTACAAGACGAGCTTCTTCGGTTTCGCCGCCGCCGCCAATTTGCCCAGGTCGATGGCCGAAGTGTGATAGGCCGCGTGATAGCGTTGCCAATCGGGCGTGCGCGCTTCCCAGCCTTTCTGAGAGTAGAATTCGTGAACGAGAATGTCGCAGCCTTTGGCAGCCTCGAGCAGCGCGGTGCTGTAAGTGGTGTCCCCGGAGATGACAATGATTTTGCCGCCGGCTTCGAAGCGGTAGCCGTAGGCGTATTTCCATGCACCGTGCGCTACCTGGATGGCCGAGACGCGGACGGCATCGTCGCGGTAGACCGCGCCCGGTCGCACTTCGTGAGCGTGAACCACGTAAGCCCGCCCTACCGCCGGTTCCAGGCCGTGGAGGCGAATCTCCATATCCTCTTTCCACGCCTTCATGATGTGCCCGGTCATGGCGCGAATGCCTCGCGGTCCATAAATCTCCAGCGGATCTTTTCGGCCCGTGACAGCGGGCGTGAAAATGAAGTCGGGCAGCCCGGAAGTGTGGTCGGAATGCAGGTGGGTCACAAAGAGCCGAGTGAGTTGCTCCATCTCAATCCCCGCCTGCGCGGCACGCCGTACCACTCCCGGGCCGCAATCCGCCACGTAGACATTCGGACCGGTGACAATGGCGACGGCCGGCCCGGAATGTTCCGGTTCCGGATTGGGTGTGCCGGTGCCTAGCAAGATCACGCGCGTATCTTGCGCCAGGGCAGTGGCGAGCCATAGGGAAACGAGAAGGAGTTTCATCTTGGCGATGCTTGGGCCGATAACCCCCTCCGGCCTGCTTGTGAGTAGCCGCCGAACGCCGCTTGACAATCGGCGGCAGGATACCATCCTGCCCTACAGACATTCAGTCTCATTCGATACTTCTGCTCACTCAGCGAAGACAGATTCCGGCATGGTGGCGACCGAAGCGATCAGCGGCCGGAAATCCATGTACGGCACGATATCGCGTTCCACCTCGATCCCCGGCGCCACTTCGATCAATTCCAAACCATCGGCAACCAGCCGGAACACGGCCCGTTCGGTAATATAGAGCACCTCCTGCCCCGTTCGGCGCGCGTAGGAGGCGGCAAAGGTGATGCGTTCGACGCGGTCGACGAACTTCCGCACCTTCCCCGGCTGCACCACAATGAGACGTCCCTGGGACCACTCCAGTCGTGCGCCCTGCGCATCGAAGGTCCCGCAGAAGACCACCTTTTTGGCATTCTGGGCGATCTCGATAAACCCTCCGGGACCGATCAGGTTCCCGCCGAGGTGCGACACGTTCACGTTGCCGGCCCGATCCGCCTCGCCCATACCGAGAAAAGCGATGTCGATTCCGCCGCCGCTGTAATAGTCGAACTGCTCGACCGAAGGCAGAATCGCATCGGTGTTGCGCGCCGCGCCAAACAGGCTCTCGTCCAGCATCCGGCCGTTGTGGGTTCCCTGTTCCACGCTCATCCACAATTGGTGGGCATTGCCCTGTTCGGCGATGACCCCGAAAATTCCGCCGGGCATGCCAAAACCGAAGTTGAGCGAAGCGCCCGCGCGCAGCTCCATGGCGGCGCGGCGAGCCACGATGCGGCGTTCGAGCTTGGCGGGAATCTCCGCGGCCAGCGCGCCCAGATCGGCGCGGCGCGAACCGCTCACGGTGGGGTCGTAACCCAGGCCGTAGAAGAGTTGCTGCGCCGGATCCTCCACCACGGCGTCCACCATGATGCCGGGCACGCGCACGCTGCGCGCGTGGAGTGAGCCCGATTCCACTACCTGCCGCACCTGGGCAATCACCACGCCGCCGCTGTTATGGGCGGCCAGCGCCATGGAATGGATATCCAGGTCGACGGCTTCCTCTTCGGGGCTAAGGTTGCCGCGAGTATCGGCATAGGTCGCGCGAATGATGGCCACGTCGACTCTGAATGGCTTATAGCGCAGCACCTCCCGGCCGTCGATTTCAAGCAGCTCCACCAACCGTTCCTGGCTGCGGGCGTTGCAGCGGCCGCCGTCCTGGCGGGGATCGATGAACGTTTCGAGGCCCGACTGCGTGAACAGGCCGGGCCGCCCGGCGCCGATCTCGCGCAGCAGTTGTTGGATGACGCCGCCGGGGAAACAGTACGCTTCCAGCTTCTCCTCGCGGATGAGCTGTTGCATCTTCGCCGACCAGGTGAAGTGCGAGGCGACAACCTTGCGCACCATGCCTTCGTGCGCGAAGCGATTGGCGCCGAGCGCGCCGCGGTCGCCGATGCCGAGCGAATGTACCAGAATCAAGTCACGCGGATGGCCGGTCTCGAGGTACCGCTTCTCCACGGCGGCAAAGACCGCTTCGGCGGAAATCATGCCGGCGCCGTTGCCGCTGATGGCCACCGTCTGGCCGTCTTCAATCAGGGCCGCGGCGCCGGCGGCATTCAAAAATTGGGTGGTGCGCATATTGGTTAGTGGTTACCGCTTCCCATATACCGGCTTCCGTTTTTCGACGAAGGCGCGGACGCCTTCCCTGCAATCCTCCGTGCCCGCGGCCTCGGCGGCGGCGCTGGCGTGGTGATGGCGCATGTCCTGGTGCATGGTGGCCAGAATGCCTTTGGTCAGAGCCATGGCTTCGGGCCGGTTGGCGCACAGTCTCTCGACCCATGCGCCGAGCTGGCGGTCCAAATCGGCGGCGTCTTCGGCGACCGCGGTTACCAGGCCCCAATCGAGCGCCTGCTCGGCCGTGATGGGAAGCGCCAGTAGCGTCATGTGGCGGGCGCGCGCAACCCCGATAATCTCGGCCAGCCGCCGGGCGCCGCCCCAGCCGGAGATCATGCCGAAAGCGACTTCGGGCACGCTCAGCTTGGCGGACCGAACGGCGATGCGCAGATCGGCGGCCAGCGCCAGCTCCAGTCCGCCGCCGAGAGCGTCGCCCGAAACGGCGGCAATCACCGGCTGCGGAAGCGCCGCGATCCGCTGCAGCACCTGGATGCCGGGGAGAATCCAATCCGTCGCCATCTCGTGCGGCGAGAGCGCCCCCCACGCGCTGATATCGCCGCCGGTCGAGAAGAAGCGCCCGCGCGCGCGTATGACGACGACGCGCAACGACCGGTCGGCTTCGATCCCGCTCACGATCGCCGCCAATTGCGCCAGCATCGGCATGGTCAGCGCGTTTCCTTTGTGCGGGCGGTTCAAGGCGATTTCCGCCCATGCGGCGTCGTTCTGTTCGATTCGCGTGTAGAGAATTTCCGGTTCGGTTTGTTCGGTTGGCATTTGCTGGTTCCTAGAAATGGGGGATGGTGAGACCGCCATCGATGGCGACAGCCTGTCCTACGGTATACGGCAATCGCCCTTCCGCCATGGCCGCGACGGTGGAGGCAACGTCCGCCGGGTAGCCCCAGCGGCGCGCCGGCACCAGGCCTGCGGCGATCTTGGCGTCGTACTGGGCTTTCACCGGCAGAGTCATATCGGTTTCGATCATTCCGGGCCGGATCTCGTAAACCCCGATGCCGGCTTCCGCCAGCCGCAGCCCGAACAGTCTGGTAGTCATGCTGGAAGCGCATTTCGAGACGCAGTATTCGCCGCGGCTGATCGAAACCGCGACGGCATTGCTGGAAGTAATGTTGACGATGCTGCGGTGTTGGCTGCCGATCTCGCCCTGCGCAAGAAGCTGGCGTGCGACGGCCTGGCTCAGGAAAAAGACGGCCCTGGTGTTCACCCGGATGGCGCGGTCGAAGCTCTCCGCAGTCACGTCGAGCAGATCGCCGCGCTGGAGCACGCCGACGCCGGCGTTATTCACCAGACAATCCAGTCTTCCCCAGCGTTCCAGCGCGGCGCGAATCATGGCGCCATGGCATTGCAGGTCTGAAACGTCCGCCGCAAACGGGAAGCTTTCGGCGCCACGCTCGCCAAGCTCTTCGCCCAGGCGGTCCAGTAATTCGCGATCCTCGCCGCCCTCGCGATCGTTCGCCAGAATCTGGAAACCCGACCGCGCCAGCGCCAGCGCGCAGCCTTTGCCGATGCCGCGAGCCGCGCCGGTCACGAGCGCTACCGGGCGCTTCGAAACGCTGGCTCTCATCTGTTTTTGTGTTCCTCCGACAAGTTGGATTAATATCTTAACTTCTTGCGCAACCGAAAGAGGAGAGAGGCGAGATGAGTGAACTACTGTTCTACGAAGACGCTCCGGTCGGCCTGGCCTTCGATACCGAAGGCATCGTCGTCACCGAGAGCCACGTAGTTGCGTTCGCGGGCTTGTCGGGCGACTTCTTCGCCCTGCATATGGACGACCAGTTTGCACGGTCGATGGGATTCACCGGCCGTGTTGCCCACGGCCTGCTCGGCCTGATTCTGGTGGACGGGCTGAAGAACCGCGCGTCCGAGCGTTTCCAGGCGGTCGCGTCGTTGTCGTGGCAGTGGAACTTCCGCAAACCGCTCTATCCCGGCGATCGAATCCACGGACATCTGAGAGTGACGGATAAGCGGCTCACCCGGCGCGGCGACCGCGGCATCCTGACGCTGGGGGTGGAAGTAATCAATCAAAACGGCGAGGTGATGCAGGATGGCACGAATTTGTTGATGGTGCGGGCGCGAGGGCGGGAATAGGTGCGGGATGTCGAGCCTGCTGAGCCGGGGCTCGGAAACCTGTGGGGCGGGCCCCCTGGCCCGCGCGGGACGCCCTCGTCCCGCTCTTCTGCCCTGGAATCAACTTCCCGGACCGGCCGATGCGCGACCAGGGGGTCGCACGCGGACGAGGGCGTCCGCCCCCCAATTTATGCCGCCGCACTTTTTTGGCCAAAACTAAGTGACATTGACACCAGTCACTCCTCCCGGGGCGCCTCCATGGGCTCGACCCGCGCCGCGCGGATTGCGGGCAGCAAGGATCGCGCTTGGGTTGCCTCCAAAACGCCCCTGCCACAGGCGGTAGCTGATGAGCACCGCGCTGGGGCCGCCAAACCGCTCTTCCTGAAAAGTGAAATCGCGGCCCAGCGCGGGCGCGACTCCCAGCATTTGGAGAAAGCGTGGCGCCACCCAAGCTCGCCGTAGTTTTTCGGGAAGCTCCCCCGTGGTTTCCGAAGTATCTTCGGCGTAGTATCCGGAGATGGATTGGAATGTATTGTTCAAACGGTTCCAATCCTCCAGCCGGACCGGCGCCACGAATGGGTCGGAATTCTTGGGACGTGTCTGAGCCAGCTTCATCAAACGGTCGCCGTCCGGAAACGGCAGGGGCCGAAGCAACACCGCATAGATGGCCGAAAACACCGCGCTGTTCGCCCCAATGCCAAGCGCGAGGGTCAAGATTACGGTCGCCGTGAATGCCGGCGTTCTGGCCAAAGCCCGCACGGCGTATCTCAGATGTCGAACCATGGATTCCAATCCCGCGGCGATGTGCATGTGCGTCCTTTCTACGATCGCGCTGCGGCAACCGCTCCCTGACGGTCGCGGCTCGGTTTCGTGCGTTTCCGAGCCGCGACCGTCAGGGAGCGGTTGCCCAATGCGCGGCGGGACTTCCGATATAGAGCACGAAGCTATAGCCTAACCCGTCTTGAGGCTCGACGTTTAGACGACCGAAACCACCCGATGGTTAGGCGCGCGGTGTCATTTCGCGGTGCTTGCCCGCAGCAGGCTGCGCTGTTTTTCGCCGATGGCCTGCCAGTCGAAATTCCTTGTGGCGTGGAACAGGGCGGCGCGGGCGATTTGGGCGCGGCGTTCGGGGTCGGCGATCAGCGTGGCGACGCCGGCGGCGAAGGCTTCGGCGGTATCCGCGATCCAGACCGAATGGCCGTGCAGCAAGCCGAGGCCGGCGGCGCCGGAGCTGGTAGACACCACGGCGCGCTCCATTGCCATGGCTTCCAGAACTTTGACGTTCGTCCCGGCGGAAACCGTGGTCGGGACCAACACTAAGTTAGCTTCGGCATAGAGCGGCCGCACGTCCGCGACGAAAGCCAGCAGGCGGATGCGATCCGGCTCGACGGCGACGACAGGCGCGGGAGTATCGCTGAAAGAACGCCAATAGAGTTCGGGGTCCGGCCCGGCTACCACGGTGACGGTGAGGGCGGGGAACTTGTCGCACAGCAGCGGCCAGACTTCCTCGGTAAAAAAGCGGAATGCGGCGATGTTGGGAAAGTGGCGAAACGAACCGATGAAGAGCAGCCGCTCGCCGGGAGTTTCCGGCTGCGGGGTGAAACGAGCCAGGTCAACGCCATTTTCGATCACGTTGGCCGCGGTGTACGGCCGCAGCATCTCCGCGTCTTTGGGCGACATCACCACGACATTGGCATAACGGCGCAGGGCGCGGGTTTCGAAGCGGCGCCAGCGGAACCAATCCCACCAGGTGGAAATCGTTCGGGTGCGGCGGGCGATCTGGCCGAACAAGTCGAAGGTGACGTCGTGCTCCACCAGAATGTCGCCGGCATATTCGGCGAGTTGCGTGTATTCCACCTGCAACCGCTCGAAGCCGAAAGACTGGCGCTCGCAGGCGATGGCGCGGCGCATGGCCGGAGAGCGGAATTCGTGCACTTCGGGCGGCAGCAGCGTCGACCAGCGCGGCTGGCGATAGCGCGGCTTTTCCACCAGCACCACGCGGGCGCAAAAGGCGAGGACGGGCTCAAGATCGCCCGGAGGTTGGGCGCCATCGGTGAAGGCGAATAGCTCGACGTCGAATTCTTCCGAGATTTCGCGCAACAGGTGCCAGATGCGGACCGCGCCGCCGTGGGAGAGCGGGTAGGGAAAGTAGGGCGAAAGCACGGCCACGCGGCGGCGCTGGGGTGAACACGGGCGGCCTTCGATCACGCGGTCGCTGATCGGAACCGTCGAGTGCTCGCGCTTGGGCCACGGCCACCACCACGGGCGCAGATAGATGCGGTCGAGCGAGACGCCACGCCAAAAGAGCAGCGACGCCAGGTTGAGCCGCAGATGGTGCCGCTCGAGGCGCGAATTGTAAGCCAGGATTTTGCGCGGCGCCATGCGATAGGCCGCGCGGCGCAAGGCGCTGGGAGGGCCGAGCAGCACGGGTGCGAGGCCGATGCGGTAGCGGCGCAGGGTGCGGCGCATTGCGTCGAAATTCGATTCGGTGACAACAAAATGCCGGCGATCGGGGACCAGCGCGCGCACTTCTTCGATCATCCGGTGGCAAGCTTCGGGCTCGCCCGTGCAGAAAATGGCCACCACGGCTTCGGGATCTTTGCCCAGCAGGCCGAAGATCCATCGTTTCAGCCGCTGTTTCATCGCGACGCCCCGGCGAGGCGCAGCACGGCGCAGGCGGTTAACGGCGCGACGGCGGCAATGGCGGTGACCGGGCCGTAGCCGCGAAGGTCGATCAAACGGCCGAAGCAGGGTGAGATCACCGCTTGGGAGATGCCGTAAGCGGAGACCAGCACGCTTACCGCGAATGCCGCGCGGCTGCCGCCGAAGATATCGAGAGGCAAGGTGTAGACATTCACGCTCATGGCCGCGACGGCGAAGACGCTGACCGAGATTCCGGCCATGCTCCAACCGAGAGAGGGCGCGGCGGGAACGGCGGCGGTGATCAGGCTGAGCGCGGCGGCGGCCAGACAAACGCGGAAACGCGCGGGCACGGCTGCGCGGCCTCGCCGGACGAGGATGAGCGACCCCCAGCCGCCGGCCGCGCCACCGAGGGCGAAAAATACCGGCGGAATCCAGGCATACCACGCGGCCTGCTTCAGGCTTAGAAGGCGGGCATCCACCAGGTAGAGTGTGGTCCAGTTGACCCACAGAGAATAGCCGACCATGGAAAGGGCGTTGGCTAAGGCGATGGACCAGAGACGGCGATCAGCCCACGGCCGGGCTGCGCCCGGCTGGACCGGTTGACAACCGGTCCGCAGGTTGGACAACCTGCCCCACAAAGGCTGGGAAGCTCTGCGCCCGATCCACAGCCACAGCGGAATCCACAGCAGACCGAAGGCGCCGGTGACGACAAACGCCTGGCGCCAGCCGAAGCGAAGTGCGACGAAGGTGGCGAGAGGCGGGGCGAGCAGCATGCCGAGGCTGACACCGGCCTGGTTCAAGGCGTTGCCCAAGGCCCTTTCCGGCGGCCGCAGATATTGGTAAATCGCTTTTCCCGAGGCGGGAATGCCCGCGGCTTCGGCCATTCCGAGGACGGCGCGACAGGCAACCAGTCCGGCCAGCCCGCCGGTCAAGCCGGTAGCGATTCCAGCCCCGGACCAGACAGCTACCGCAATCGCGATGGCGGCGACCAGGCCGATGCGGTCGATCCACCAACCGGCGGCGGGCGCGCTGGCGGCATAGGTAAGAGAAAACGCCGTCAGGATCCAGCCGTATTGCTGGTTGGACAAATGAAACTCGCCGCGGATCAGAACCTGCAACGTGGCCAGCGACTGGCGGTCCAGAAAGTTGATGGTCGAAGACAAGACGAACGCGGCCAGCACGAGCCAGCGGAATCGGGAAGGATCGGCGATCACGGAAACTCTATAGTAGCGACCTCGCCGACGGTTGTCAGATGCGGATTGGATTTGGGGAAGTATTCGACGTACACCGGGCGCGGGTTGGCTTTGCCGCAGGCCAGAGTTTGCTGCGTGCCCCTAATGGCGATTTGCGAGGCGTCGGGCACGAGCAGGCGCACCAGCTTACGGTCGGCGGTTTCGACAATCAGGCGGAGCTGTTTGCCGAGGCAATCCACCTGGCGGAGCGTGCCGCGCACTTTGCCGGAGGGGGCGGGACCGTCCCACCACGGGATCGGCTTGGTCGCGCTGGGCTTATCGCCCTGATTGTATTTGGCCTCCATTTCGTGCACGCGGGCGATGGCTTCCCGCTTGAGGCGGGCTAGCTCTTGGGCGTCTTCTTCGGCCTGGCGCCGCTTTTCATCGGATTCGTAATCGAGGCGCTGCTGTTCCACCGCCAGAAGCGCCTGGTGCATGGCGGCGCGCTGGGCAGGATCGGTAGCGCCATGCTCGGCCTGGCTATACGCCTTGGCGGCCTCGGCGTAATCGTGCGCGGCAATCGCGGCATCCGCCAGGGCCTTCCAATACGCCATGTTGCGCGGGTTGCGTTCGGCGGCGGCTTTCCAGTGAGCCAGCCGCTGAGCGGGATCGGTATCGCGGGCGGCGAGCAGGGCGAAAGGCTCGTCCAGCTTGGGATTGAGGCCAGCGGCTTTGCGCAGGGCCAGAACGGCTTTGTCGCGATCCGGTTCCAGCTTGGCGTATTCGATGTAGCAGCGCGCGCTGGGAGAGCCGGCGGCCATGGCTTCGGCGAAGGCGTGGCGAGCCGCGGAGTCGTCGTGCCGGGCTAGCGCCAGCAATCCCAAGCCTTCCTGGTCTTCGGCGATTTTCTCGGCTTTGTGGATGAGCTCGCGGTATTCGGCGGCGGAAGCGTCGCCGGCCAGCAGGTCGGCGCGGGCCAGGCGGGCGTCGGCGTCGGATACCGGGTGCGCGATGAGGTCTTTCTCGGCCATGGGCCGGTTATTGAGGGAGGTGGTTTGGAAATTACCCGCGGCCAGGTGTTTGGCAAATAGAGCTTCCATTTCCGCGGTCGACTTGCCGAAGGCGTTGCGGTAGGCGGGATCGAGTTCGGCGCCCTGGCGCAAATTGAAGAGCAGGATCTTGAGGCGGCCGGAATATTCGGGGTCGGTCACCAGGAAATGAATGCGCGCCCAATCGAGATCGGGATTGGGAGGCGGCGCGCCAACGACGATGTGGACGGTCTTGTTTTGAAAGGTGGAAAAGAATTCGGCTAGGCCGTGCTCGAAAGCGGGCGGCATGCGCGACGTGTTGGTTTCGAGAAACAGGCGGGTGAGAGCGGTGTAGAGGCCGGGAGGGAGCGGCGCCTTGCCGGAGCTTTCTTCCAGAACGATGCAGTAACGGTCGCGGCCCATGGTGACGCCGGGCTCGCCGAGGAAGCCCTTGGCGTTGCGGAAGAGCATGATGCGAACGGGTTGGGGCGTGCCGAGATCGTTCTGGCCGAGCACGTCGCTGAGAGCCTGACGAAACTCTTCGAAGCGCACCAGGGTATCGGGCCCGGCGCGGCCCGTGATATCGGTCATGACTTCGAATGGCCCGGAGGCGTATTTCACCCAATCGTCTTTCGCCGCCAAGAGGGCAGGGAAGAGCGCCAGGGCCAATAACCGCCGCATGTTTCTATTATCGGGCAATTATTGTTGAGCAAAGGCGACGATTCCCGAATATGAGCTAGACTCAAAGGAGCGGCGCCCGGAAAGGCCGGAGGGCGCGCTTATCTAATCATGACCATGGAAGAACGCCTGGAGCAGATCGAAAACGGTTGGCTCGATATCCAACAAGCCCTTAAAGCCGTCATCCAGGTCCAAACCAACACCAACCAGACGATCACGGGCCTCGCCGAATCCATCGGGCAGTACGTAGGCGCGGCCCACGCCCGCACCCGCCGCCTGGAAGACAACCTCGACGCCTTGATCCGCGCCATCACCGCCGAGCACTCCAACGGCAAGAGCCAGCGCTGAGAAAGATCGGGGGCCGATATCATCGGGCATCCATCGAGTGTCCGATTTCAGGACGAGCTGTCCGCTTTTGAACGGCGGGGCGTGGTTTGCAGGCCGAAGGCCAACTCCACGTGGAACAGGCGTTTTCGCCTGCGACTTTCTCCGAGTCCAGTCTCACAGTCCCCGAATCGCCGTGAAATTCCGAGTCGGACACCGTGTGGGAGCAGTTGCCGAAGCCTATCCCGAGCCCTGCACACGATTGGCACCGCAACTGCTCAATTGCCCACATCATGGATCTACGTTTTGCGCTTCGTACATTGGCGAAAGACCCGGGATTCGCCCTGCTGGCAGTGCTCATCATGGCTCTTGGGATCGGCGCCAACACGGCGGTTTTCAGTGTCGTCGACGCGGTGTTGCTCAAGCCGCTGGCGTATCGCGACCCGGACCGCATTGTCACGCTTTCTTCGCTCTGGATGAAGAACGGCCACCGTGGAACCGTATCCGCGCCCGATTTCCACGACTGGCACGACCAGAGCACCTCGTTTTCCTCCATGGCCTACTATGCCTACTACGGTGACGAGACCACCGCTGTGACGGTGCGATCGGTGGCCGAATTTACGCCCGCCGCGGCTGTGACACCGGAATTCTTCGATGTCTTCGCCGTCGAGCCCCTAATCGGCCGCGAGTTTTCCGCCGAAGAGCGCAAGACGGGAACGGGTGTGCTGATCAGTTATGGGTATTGGCAGAGCCATTTCGCTGGCCGGCCGGACGTGCTGGGGCAGACCGTGCGCATGGCGGAGATGAATCTCGCGATAGTTGGGGTGATGCCGCCGGGATTCAGTTATCCCGCGAAGACGGACATCTGGGTAGCGGCGAATTCCTTTTTCCCCGAGACCAAGTCGCGTTCGGCGCATAACTACAGGGTGGTGGGGCGGCTCAAGCCGGGAGTAAGCCTGGCACAAGCGCAGGCGGAAATGACCGGCATCGGGTCGCGGCTGGAACGGCTCTACCCGGCCAGCAATCGGAACAAAAATGTCGCCGTGTTGCGCATGCGCGATGCCATGGTCGGCAACGTCAAGATTATGCTGTACGTGCTGCTGGGCGCGGTTGGTCTGGTGCTTCTCATCGCCTGCGCTAATGTGGCGAACCTGCTGCTGGCCAAGGCGAACGCGCGCACGCGGGAGATTGCCATTCGCGCGGCGGTGGGGGCGAGCCGCAGCCGCATCGTCCGTCAACTGATTGTGGAGAGCTTGCTGCTGGCGGGCGTGGCCGGCGGGGCCGGTCTGGCGCTGGCCTATTGGGGATCGAGCGCTCTGGTGGCGCTGGCGCCGGCCAATGTGCCGCGCCTGGCGGAGACCGGCATTGACGGCGGCGTGTTGGCATTCACCTTTGGGGTTTCGGCTCTGGCCAGCCTGCTGTTCGGACTGGTTCCGGCGCTTCAGGCCTCGCGCGTGGATCTCAACGACGCACTCAAGCAGGGCGGCGCGCGGGCGGTGGTAGGAGGCGCGCGGGGCATTCGGGGCGGACTGGTGGTGGCCGAGGTCGCGCTCTCCGTGGTGCTGCTAGTCGGCTCCGGGCTGCTCATCAAGAGCTTTCTGACGCTGGAGAGCACCCCGCTTGGTTTCCGCCCCGATCATGTCGTGGTGATGCAGGCCGACGTACCGGCCCTCGATTTGGAAGGACGCCGCCGCGCGAGCCGGTTCTACAAAGCGCTGATTGCCGATATCGCCGCGCTGCCTGGAGTCGCGGCGGCCGGCGGAACGCGAATGCCGCCCGGCCAAGTGATGTCCGACGGAAGTTACTGGATCGATCACTTGCCGAGTGAACTGTCGGTATCCGCGCCGCAGGCGGTCTTTTCGGTGGTGTCGCCGGGCGCGTTCGCCGCCTTGGGAATCCCGCTCACCAGCGGGCGCGATTTCGACGGTAGCGACGGATTCGACGCCCCGTTCACCGTCATCGTCAACCAGAGCCTGGCGCGCAAAGCGTTTCCCGGCCAAAACCCGATCGGCCGCTCCCTCTTCTGCGGCTACGATTCCCTGAAGCCCATGACGATCATGGGTGTGGTGGGCGATGTGCGGCAGTTCGGCCCGGCGACTCCGCCCTGGCCCGAGATTTACATGCCATACGAGCAGCACCCTAAAGGAGATTTCTACTTGCTGGCGCGCACGGCGGGCAATCCCACGGCGATTTGGGAGACTCTGCGCCGCATGGTGCGCGACCGTGACCCGAACGTGCCGGTGAAGTTCTCGACGCTCGAAGAGAACCTGGCTGAGAACGTGGCCGCGCCCCGTTTCCGCACCCTGCTGCTGGGCATTTTCGCCGGCCTGGCGGTGTGCCTGGCAATGGTCGGCGTGTATGGCGTGATGGCGTACGCGGTGGGACAGCGAAGCAATGAAATCGGCCTGCGGATGGCGCTGGGCGCAAGCCAGGGCGACGTGCTGGGGCTGGTGCTGCGGCAAGGTCTCGTCTACGTGGCGCTGGGACTGGCGCTCGGTTTGGCCGGCGCCTTCGCCGCCACGCGTCTGCTCAGGAGTCTTCTATTCGAAGTGAAGCCCACCGACCCGGCGACATACGCGGCCGTGGCGGGGCTGTTGGCCGTCGTCGCACTGGCGGCGAGTTACTTACCCGCGCGCCGCGCTACCAGAGTAGATCCGGTGACTGCGCTTCGCCAGGAGTGACAACCGTGGCGAGGCCAGAAGGCATCGCGGTAAAATAAAAGGATGGACCCGCGGATACCGGCTTATCTGCCGCTTGTGAGCCCGGTCGCCACGTTGATTGTGGTCATCGTCGGTGTGCTGTTCAGCAACCGGCACGTCGACACCCGAATCGGCGATTTGCAGCTTTATTTGCAGAATTACATGGACGCCCGCTTCGACGCCGAGCGGCGAGTCAACGAAGCCAATTTCAAGATGCTCCTCGGCAAGATCGAGGAAATCGACACTCGTCTTAGCCGGTTGGACGCACAGCTGTCCCGTTAAAAGTCGAACAGATTCAGTTGGTTAGGGTCGAGGCCTGCTTCCATTTGGACGTTAGGCCGTTCAAACACCTGTAAAATAGGCATTTTTTCGAAAGCGGTGAG
>JBEKYD010000039.1:0-34400 GCA_049511335.1 Bryobacteraceae bacterium
AAAGAAGAAGGAAAAAAAGGACAAGGACCAAGAGGACCAAGTCAAGAAGCAGGACCAGAGCTCGAAGCCGAAGCCCGCGCCGACCCCAGACGCGAATCAGCCGGTCCTGACGCAGATACCCGACACTCCGAAGCCGGCTCCCGTCAGGACGCAACAGCCCGTCCAAACGCAACAGCCCGTCCAGAAGCAGGGCCTCGGCCAGAAACAGGAAGAAAATGCCGGCGATGCCCTTGACATGGACCTGCCCAAGATCACCATCACCACGTTTAACGTGGTGGCTCCGGTGCTCGCGATCGGCTACGACGGCAATCCCGTCAACGGGCTCCGGCCCGATCAGTTCCATGTCTTCGATAACGGCGTGGAACAAGCGGCTCGGGTGGACGTGAGCTTCCAGCCGATTTCGCTGGTGATCGGCATTCAGGCCAACTCGCAGGTGGAGCACATTCTGCCCGAGGTAAATAAGATCGGAAACCTGATCGCACCGCTGCTCATGGGCGACCAGGGCCAGGCCGCCGTACTTGCCTACGACTCGCGCATCCGCGTCTTACAGGACTTCACTTCCGACGCGGATAAAATCAGCAAGGCCGTAAAAGGCATTTACCCCGGCAGCACCTCCGTCCGCCTGGTGGATTCGGTCGAAGCCGGCATGCGCATGCTCGCTCATCAGCCGACGAACCGCCGCCGCATCATGCTCTGGATCGGCGAAACGCGCGACATGGGCAGCGAGGCGCGCGGGCGCGAAACCATGATCGACCTGCAGCTTTATAACATCATGTTCTTTCAGGTGGACATGTCGCGCTTCATCGAGATGCTTAGCGGCCCCCCCAAGGACCCGGACCGCCGCGCGCTCGCCCAGCCGCCGGCCGCTTATTACGTTCCACAGAACCAGGTGGCCACGCCCACCACCATCAGCCAGGCTTACGGTCCGGAGAACGAGATCCAGTTCATGCCTCTGATGATGGAAATCTATCGGGACGCGAAGGCCGTGATTAAGGCCAATCCCACCCAGTTATTTACCAGGGCCACCGGCGGGAAGCAGTTCACGTTCTTTCGGGGCGCCGGCCTGGAGGAGTCGGTCGAAAAAATCGGCGAACAATTGCACTCGGAATACCTGATCAGTTACAACCCCAACAAAGAAGTAATGGTGGGCCAGGGCGGCTTCCACGAGATCAAGATCGAGGTGTCCTCTCCGCTGGTCAAGAAGGTGCAGACCAGGCCGGGCTACTGGGCGGCGGCGCTATCGCAATAGGTGGCGCCGGCTTTAGCCGGTGAGAGGCTTCGCGGCGTCCTCTGAACCCTCCGGCACCGCTTCGACATCCAATACCGCAAAGCCAATCTATGAAACCGCCTCTCTCCCCCGAAGCGCTCGATCGCGTATTTCGCCAGGGCTACACCTACCACGCCTGGCTGCCCGAACCGGTCGAAACCAAGCTGCTGCACGATTTGTACGACCTGATGAAGCTGGGGCCGACGTCGGCCAATTGCAGTCCCGCTCGCGTGGTTTTTCTCACCACCCCAGCCGCCAAGGAGCGACTGGCGCCAGCCCTGAGCCCCGGCAACGTCGACCAGGTGCGCCAGGCGCCGGTGACCGCCATCGTGGCTTGGGACAATGAGTTTTACGAACACCTGCCACGGCTGTTTCCGTTCGCCGACGCCCGCTCCTGGTTCGCGGGAAAGCCCGAACTCATTCGGGAGACCGCCTTTCGCAACTCGTCGCTCCAGGGCGCGTACCTGATTCTGGCGGCGCGCTCTTTGGGCCTCGACGCCGGCCCCATGTCCGGCTTCGACAAGCCCAAAGTGGATGCCGAATTCTTCCCCGATGGTAAATGGAGCTCGAATTTCCTCTGCAACCTGGGCTACGGCGACCCATCCTCCCTCCATCCCCGCGCCCCACGCCTGGAATTCGAGGAAGCCTGCCAGGTGCTGTAAAACCGTTTGAGCCACAGATGAACACAGATAAACACAGATAAAACCGAGAAGTAGTTAAAACCAAAAAAGGGGAATTTCAAGTTTTATCCGTGTTGATCCGTGTTCATCTGTGGCCATATTCTTCTTGTTTTACCGGCGCTCCACGAAAAAGTCCCGCAGCAGGACGGTACACTCGGGGCCGAGCACGCCTTCGACGACTTCCACCTGGTGACTGAGGGTCTCGGAATCGGCCAGGCGGAATTTGCTCCTTACGCCGCCGAAACGCAGGTCCCGCGCGCCGAACACCAGCCGGGCCACGCGAGCCGTCACCAGGGCTCCGGCGCACATGACGCAGGGCTCGAGCGTGGCATAGAGCGTCGCTCCGGTGAGACGGTAATTGCCCACGCGCGCAGCCGCCTCGCGTAGCGCCACGATTTCCGCGTGCGCGGTGGGATCCGCCGCCGCGATGGGCCGGTTCCAGCCGCGGCCGGCGATTTCGCCTTCCACCACCACCACCGCCCCTACCGGCACTTCGCCTTCCGCGCCGGCCTGGCCGGCCAGGCGCAGAGCTTCGCGCATGAATTGTTCGTCTGCGGCGGCATCGTTGCGATCGGCAGCCATGCGACTATAATACGGAGAAACCAATGGCAGAGCTTGAAATTCATCACGAAGGTCACGAAACCGACCCCATGGGGCAAAAGGTGGGCATCCTGGCGGCCATGCTGGCGGTGGCCCTGGCCATCGCGACCATTGCCTCCCACCGCACCCATACCGCGGCCATCATGGACAAGTCCACCGCGAACGACGAGTGGGCCCACTACCAGGCCACCAGGGTCAAGTTTCACAACATCGAACTGGGGCAGAGCCTCGCCGGCCTGCTGGCCCAAACCAATCCCGCGGCGCAAAAGCTGTTGGACGATTCCGCCGGCCAGCTCAAAAAATACGGGAAGCAGGGCGCCGAGATTCAGCAGCGCGCCGAGCACGCCGATGCCGCCGCCGAAGCCGACGAGCATCGCGCCCTACGCTACGACGTCGGCGAGGGCCTGCTCGAAATCGCCCTGGTGCTCTCCTCGCTATTTTTCATTTCCAAGAAAAAGATGTTTCCCGTTTTCGGCATCGTCGCCGGTCTGACCGGGGCGGCGATCGCGATTTCCGGGCTGTTTGCCTGACCGAAGCGCGAATCGTTAAAAAGGATACGGTTGCCCGAAATTGGGTTTAAAATATAAAGTGGACCAAGCGCCTGGGTTGGCCCAGGGAGGTATCAAGCCATGTTGGGCGTTATGCGCCACCCGTCCCTCCGGCCCGGAGAGCCGTTCCGGGCTGGTATCCTGAGCTCCCTCCTCGCTACGGGATCGCTCTTACTCACCCTGTTGGTCGTCGTCTTTCTATATTTCGGCGTCTTTGCGGTGGAAACCCACTAAAGACGCGGAATCGAAAGTGGTGGCCCGTGGGTACGTTATCGAAAATTCTGTTCCCGGTCGAATTTTCGCTGCGTTGCCAGGGCGCGACTCGATATGTGGAAGCGCTTGCCAGGCAGTTCCACAGCGAAGTCATTCTGTTACACGTCGTCCCCGCCGTCACCATTCCATACGGCACGCCCCCGGTACTGGCGTATTCGGGCGCCACCGAGCTGGACGCGGAACGGACCGAGGACCGGCGGAAAAGATTGAACCAGTTCCTTGCCGGAGAGTTCGAAGGCATTAGCGTGCGCCGGGTCCTATTGCACAACGGCGACCCGGCCGAACGCATCGTGACGGAGGCGGCCCGCGAGGGCTGCGGCCTGATCGTGATTCCCACTCACGGTTACGGCCCGTTCCGCCGTTTCCTGCTCGGATCGGTGACCGCCAAGGTGCTGCACGACGCCAAGTGTCCGGTCTGGACCGGCCCGCACCTGGAGGAAGCCGGCGAACGGAATTCCGAACCGGTCCGGTTTGGCAAGATTCTATGCGCGGTCGATCGTACGGAAGACAATCTCGAGGCGGCGCACTGGGCCGCCCGGTTTGCGGCCGATTGCGGCGCCAGTCTATCGCTGGTACACGTTCTGCCGATCACCATCGTACGCATGGGCGGTGTTTCTTTCAATCCCGAATGGCGCGCCAATATCGTTCGGGAAGCCCGCGCCTGGATGTGCCAGCTCCAATCCCAGATCGGCATATCGTCCGAGCCCCTGGTTGAGATTGGCGAAGTGCCCGCCACGGTCGACGCCGCGGCCCGCGATTTTGGCGCCGATTTGCTCGTGATCGGCCGCGGCCGCCCGCATGGTATCCACGGCCGCTTGCGCACCAATGCCTACGCCATCCTGCGCCAGGCCCCGTGCCCGGTGGCCGCGGTTTGAGCACCTTTCCGAGCCGCGACCGTCAGGGAGCGGTGGCCGAACACAAGACGGTAATTGCGAAACCGAGCCCTAGAACGCAAAAATATCTTTCTTCGCTTCGATCTTCCGAGGGTCGACGCCGGGCACGTTTAGCAGGTCGCCGATCTGGTGGAAATCGCCGTTCTGCTTCCGGTACTCGATCACCGCTTTAGCTTCCGGCACGGTCAAGCCTGCCACGGCTTTCCACTCGGCGAGCGGCGCGCTGTTGACCCACAGTTTGGAGTTCGGCCCCAACGATTCCGCCAGGTACGAGAGAACCGTTTCCTTTTCCCGATCGGTTAATTTCGCGCCGCGATCGATCATCTCGTCCACCACATCCGCCCAATCGTCCCGCGAAAGCCGCTTCTGGCGGATGTTATCCACGCCATGACACACGGTGCAGGTTTTGGCGGCAACCGCGCTGCCCGGACCGGGCGGCAGATCGTCAGCGGCGAAGAGAGGCAAAATCCAGACGGAACACACGGCAAGTCGAAACCAGCGCATGCTCGATCCTACCAAAGTGAAGTGAGCATCCAATATTGTGCCGGCCGCTAATGCGTCATCGCATAGACAATATAATTCACGCCCATGCGGATGGCCTGGTCGGAGAATTTGGCGGGATAGTAAGGATCGTCGGCCCACTCCCAGGCGTCGCCGATATCGGAGTTGAAGGAAATCGCCACCAGGATGCGGCCCTTGTCGTCGTAGATGGCGCGCCAGTGCGCGCCTTTGCCGTCGGCGTATTTGTAACCCATTCGTAAGTGGGCCTCGCCGGGAATCTGCAGCTTGTCGCCGATGTCGTAAACCGTGTGGAAGATGGGATCGCTGTCGGGAATGTCCTGAATGGCATGGTCGGGGAAGGCTTTGCGAATGCGGGTTTCGAACTCGCGATATTCGGCGTTGCCGTGAAAATCGTCGGCCATGAAGAACCCGCCGCGCAGCAGGTACTCACGCATGGCGGAGGCCTGACGGTCGGTCAATCCCCATTCGCCCACTTGCACGGCGTAGAGCCAGGGCCAGTCGTACGCGTCGCCTTCGTCGAGGTTGACGCACTGCTCTACGGAACGCGTGGCGATGCGAGTCAGGCGGCGAACGGCCAGGGCGAAATGGCGGTCGGCGCGGGGAAAATCCTGGGTCCACAAGGAAACTCCCACGTGCCAGTCCAGGTCGCGGCCCTCGTAGCCGTTGAGCGGGCCGGGGGGGAACATGAGGCGGGCAAAAGTCCACTCGGCGTTTTCCAGATAGTCGCGGGGCAGCGGAATGTCGCCCATGCGGTACTCCACGCCGGGGAATTGGCGGAACGGCCGCTGCGCTTCTAGCGCGCCCAGCGACAGCGCGGCCGCCAAAGCCAGCGCGCCCCTCGCCCATCGCATTCGTTTGCGGTCCGGAGTCATCTTCCGGGGCATCTTCCGGCGCCCCTCCATTGACTACGAGAATACCGCGTTTATCCGAACCGCAAAGGTTGGTATAATTCAACCAGATGGTTGTTTACCACCCGCCACGGCGGGTTGTCGAAGGTTCGCTCCTCTCCCATCGCAACGCGGTATCTTGTCTCGTTTCCTTTGCAGCGTCCCTTCCCAACAACGGAGGTATCCACCGCTTCTTAAATGAAAGCTAGCGTGCGCATTGTCCGCGGCGTGGAAAGCCTATACGGCACACGCGACGAAAACATCCGGTTGATCGAGTCCGGCTTCAACGTTCATACCCAACTGGTGGACGGCAACCTGGAAATCGAAGGCGAAGAGCCCAGCGTGGCGCGCCTGCAAAATATCCTGGAAGATTACAACACGCTGCTGCGCGAAGGTCACGTCTTCAATAACGGCGACCTGAACAGCTATCTGCGGGTGGTCACGGCGGATCCGGACGTTACCCTGCGCGCCCTGGTTTCGAGCGGACGCCAGCGCAGCTTCGGCAAAAAAGTCCTGGCGCCGCGTTCCATCAACCAGCGCCGGTATCTGGAAGCCATCGAGCGCCACGACCTGGTGTTCGGCGTCGGCCCGGCCGGCACCGGCAAGACGTACCTGGCCGTGGCCATGGCGATTTCGGCGCTGATCTCGAAGCAGGTGGCGCGCATTATTCTCACCCGCCCCGCGGTGGAAGCCGGCGAGCGGTTGGGCTTCCTGCCGGGCACTTTGCAGGAAAAAGTCGACCCGTATTTGCGCCCGCTGTACGATGCCCTCTTCGACATGCTGGAGAGCGACCGGGTGGAAAAACTGCTGGAGCGCAACGTCATCGAAGTGGCGCCCATCGCCTTCATGCGCGGCCGCACCTTGAACGACAGCTTCATTATTTTGGACGAAGCGCAGAACTCCACCTCCGAGCAGATGAAGATGGTGCTGACGCGCCAGGGCTTCAATTCCAAAATGGTGGTCAACGGCGATATTACGCAGATCGATCTTCCCACCGGGCGCCGCAGCGGGTTGGTGGACGCCATCGAAGTGCTGCGCGGCGTGGAAGGCATCAGCTTCGTGCAGTTCGACGAGAAGGACGTGGTGCGCCACTTGCTGGTGCAGCGCATCGTGAAGGCGTATGAGCGCTACAACGAAGTCTGCGGCGCTGGCCGCCAGCTTTCGCTCAAACTGGCCGAGCCCGAGCCACCGCAGGAACCGGCAGCCGCCGAAACGGCGCCGCAGGCCTGAACGTTCCCATGTCCAGCCCAGAAGGCAGTACGGTTACATTCCGGCGCGCGCATCAGAGTTTGAACCGTGCGTCTATCCAGCGCTTCGTCCATCGCGTTCAGACAGAGGTCGCGCGAGGCAGGGCATTCGATTGCCTGATTACCGGCGACGCAGAGCTGCGCCGCCTGAACCGTGAATTTCGCGGCCGGGATTACGCTACCGACGTGCTTTCCTTCCCTGCCCCGGCCCTGATGCCAAAAACAAGCTTGGGCGATATCGCGGTCTCGCTGGCCCGCGCACGCGCCCAGGCGCGCGTCTTCGGACATTCCACCGAACGCGAAATTGAGATCCTGATCCTGCACGGGCTGCTGCACCTGGTGGGCATGGATCATGAGACCGATCGGGGCCGCATGGCCCGCGCCGAAACGCGCTGGCGGGCGCGGTTGGGACTGCCCGCCACCCTCATCGAACGGGCGCGGGCATGAGTTACGCGTTTGCGGCATTGGCGGCGGCGGCTGCCCCCCTATTGGGCATTGTCACCTTCGTGCAGCTTCTCTATCTCGAAAGCCTGCGCCTGCGCACGCGCGACTTGCCCGCCTTGAAGTTCTTCAAAGATACGCTCGAAGAGAAGCTGGGCCTCGAGACCGAACAGGGCGCCGGCACGTTTTCGCTCATCAAGCACACGCTGCTGGTGTTGCTCGGCATTTTCTGTTTCGGGTGGTTCGAAGACAGCGCCTGGCAGGCCGCTCTGGCCGCGTGGCTGACCATGGTCGCGGTAGCCTATGCGCTGCCGCAACTGCTGTATCGCCGCACCTCGGCGCACTGGCTGGTGGGCTTGGCGCCGCTGCTGCGGGGCATTGCCTGGATCGCGCGCCCGTGCGTTGCGCTGCTCGAGTTTTTTCAGTCGCTGGTGGACCTCGCCGACACGGACGCTTCCCAAAATGAAGAGCCATCCATGGAAGACAACATCGAAGCCCTGATCTCCGCCGGCGCCGAAGAGGGCCTCATCGAAGAAGAAGACCGCAAGCTGATTCAATCCGTGGTGGAGTTCGGCGACAAGGTGGTGCGGGAGGTGATGACGCCGCGCCCCAACATCGTCGCCATCGCCGCCGACGCTACCCTCGAAGCTCTTCGCCGCCTGGTAATTCACGAACAGTATTCGCGCATCCCGGTGTATGAGCAGAACATCGACCAGGTGATCGGTTTCGTCCACGTGCGCGACATGTTCGAGCTCGACGACGACCAGCGCGAGCGGCCGGTGCGGGAGCTGGCGCGGCCCATCCCCTTCGTGCCCGAAACCAAGCCCGTAAACGACCTGATGCGCCACATGCAGCAGGAAAATACCCACATGGTGATAGTGGTGGATGAGTACGGCAACACGGCCGGCCTGGCCACCATGGAAGACCTGCTCGAAGTCATCATCGGCGAAATCCGCGATGAACACGAGCCCGCCACCGACGTGACCGACGACGGCCACGGCGGCTTCATCGTTTCCGGCAGTTTCGATCTGGCGCGCGTGCCCGATCTGTTCGGCTCCTTTCACCGCCAGGAAGACATCGAATCCACCACCATTGGAGGCCTGGTGAGCGAATGGCTCGGCCGTGTGCCCAAACCTGGAGAATTCGTGGATCGGGACGGCATTCGGGTCACCGTGCTGGCCGGCGACGAGCTGCGCGTGGAGCAGGTGCGCATCGCCAAATCGGAGACCGTGGCGCAATGAGCGAAGCGCAGCCTGTCGCAGCGTTCCGCTCGGGCTTTGTTTCCTTGATTGGGCGGCCCAACGCCGGCAAGTCCACCCTGCTGAATGCGCTGGTGGGGCAGAAAGTGGCGATCGTCGCCGAGCAGCCTCAAACCACCCGCACCGCCATCCAGGGCGTGCTGACCGTGGCCGGCGCGCAGATCGTGTTTGTAGACACGCCGGGAATTCATAAAGCCGATTCGCCGCTCAACAAGCGCCTGATGGACACGGTGCGCGGGGCCCTGGAGGAGCGCGATGCGCTGGTGCTGGTGGTGGACGCGAGCCGGGAGTTTGCCCCGGCCGACCAGGGCGCCATCGACCTGGCGGGGAAGACGGGAACCCCGGTGATTCTGGCGCTCAACAAGATCGACTTGGTGAAGGACAAATCGCGCTTGTTGCCGCTCATCGACCGCTATCGCAAGTCGTTCGACTTCGCCGCTTCGGTTCCGCTTTCGGCCGCGCGCGGCGACGGCGTCGAGATTTTGCGCGACGAAATTCTGGCGCGACTTCCCGAAGGCCCGGCCTATTTCCCCGCAGACCACGTCACCGACCAGCCCGAGCGTTTCCTGGCCGCCGAGTTGATCCGCGAGAAGATCCTGGCGGTGACTCGCGGCGAGGTGCCGCATTCGGTCGCCGTCATCGTGGATCGCTGGGAGGAGACTCCCAGGCTGACCTCGATCTACGCCACCATCCATGTGGAGCGCGACGGCCAGAAGGCCATTGTGATCGGCGCCAAAGCCGCCACCCTAAAACAGATCGGCACCGCCGCAAGGCATGAGATGGAGCGGCTATTCGGCGTGCATATTTATCTCGATTTGCACGTCCACGTCCAGCCCGGCTGGCGCGAGCAAGCGGCATATCTCAACGCGCTCGACTGGCGGCATGGTTGATCCACCGTGGGGCAGACCATCGTTGTTCGTGGTCTGCGCTACACGGGATCGGTTGGGGCGCTTGTCTTGGGCTGGCTGGCAGACCACCAAAAACGATGGTCTGCCCCACAGATGGCCAGGAGGCCGGGCCCACCCCTACAAATCCTTATCCCGCCGGCGTTCCTCGGCGCGGGCGTCCAGCTTCTCTTTGAGCGGCAACAGCACCCGCAACGCAAACAGATTCAGAATCGCCAGCGTCGCCGCCAGCCCATAGCGCTGCTGCGCCACGGCCGATCCCATTACGCCGGTATTCCAGATGCTGGCGGCGGTGGCGGTGCCGTGCACGTTGCCGTTGGCTCTCAGAATGGCGCCGCCGCCGATGAACCCGATTCCGGCCACCAGGCCCTGGATGACCCGCGACTGGTCGGTGCTGCCATTCGCCACCAGCATGAGGTAGCCGCAGCTTGCCATGGAAACCAGCGGAAACGTGCGCACGCCGATCGAGTGCGCCTCCTTTTCCCGGTACCATCCGATGGGCAAGGCCAGGAAATAGGCAAGAGCCAGGCGCAGGATCTCGCTCGCCGAACCGTGCTGCCAGTCCACAGATATCGCCATACTGTGGTCTATCCTACCGAAATCGAGTGCCAGGGAGACGTTTTTACCCTTTGCGCTGCCGAAACATTTCCGCTACATTATGCTATATGGATTCCAGTCGGGATTCGTCCGTCTGGCGCGACATGGCCGTAGCCTTTGGCGACGGGGTGGCTTTCGGTGTGGGCATGAAGCTCACGCAGGGTTCGAGCCGCCCGGCCGCGGCGGCGACGGAACCCGAAAACGATGCGTTCAGCGGACGCCTGGACGCCGTGGAGCAGCGCTTGGCGCGGGTGGAACACACGCCCGCCGTGCTGCCGGCGCCCGCCCTTCCGCCCTTTTCTCAGAAAGTGCTGGAAGCGGTGGTCGAAGCCCTGGAGACGCGCCTTCGCGACCAATCCGCGCAATGGGAAAAACGCATGGCGGACCTGGAATCGCGCCTGAGCTCCGAAAGCCGGGCTTTGGAAAAGCAGGACCGCACCATCGTCGCGGCCTGCCAGGAACGGATCGGCGACGTGCAAACGCAATGGTCGGATCAGGTCGAAGCCCTGCGCCGGCAAATCGCGGAGCAAGACCGGGCGCTGGAATCACGTATCGAATCGACCCGACGCGAACTGGTGGAGCTGCTCTCGCAGACGGCGGAGAAGCAGGCGGCCGGAGCCGGCGCGGTGGTGGAAAAGAAGCTGAGCTTGCTGGTCGAAGCCAAAGGCCGCGAAGTGAACGATCTGCGCCACCAACTCTCCGAGACCGAACACCGCGTGAGCGACGCGCTCGATTCGATCGGACGCATCTTGCGCGAGGCTGCCGGGCGGAAGGACATCGGCATCGAGCGGCGCAGAGCGATCAGGCCCTGGTTGAGTCGCCCTGGCGACGTGAGCAAAGAGGCCTGATCGGGCAGTAAAACGCCAAGCCACGGATGAACACAGATAAACACGGATAGAAGCAATTCTTGTCTTATCCGTGTCCATCCGTGTTCATCCGTGGCTAATCTCATCGCTGAAAGCACGATTCCCCGGAAGTGGTATTATCCATTCATTCCATGAATTCTGGTGTTTCCGGGCCTTCCCGTTTTTTTCCCGTTCTTTTGGTGCTGTTTGCGCTGAGCGGCTGTTCGGCGTTGATCTACGAAATCGTCTGGTACCAATTGCTGCAACTGGCGATCGGTTCCACCGCGGTTTCGCTCGGGGTATTGCTGGCCACCTTCATGGGCGGGTTGTGCCTGGGCAGTCTGGCACTGCCGCGCTACCGGCGGGCTGCCCAAATGCATCCGCTGCGGGTTTACGCCTATATCGAGTTCGCCATTGGCGCTTGCGGCATTCTGGCGCTGGTGGGCATGCCGCTGGTGGATGGCGTCTATGCCGCCGCGGTGGGCCATGGCATGCCGGCCGTCCTGCTGCGCGCGTTGATATGCGCTCTCTGCCTGCTGCCGCCCACGGTCCTGATGGGGGCTTCCCTGCCCGCCATTTCGCGTTGGGTGGAATCGAGCCCGCGCGACGTTTCGCGGCTGGGCCTGCTGTACGGCGCCAATACCGCCGGCGCCGTGCTAGGTTGCCTCGCGGCCGGCTTCTACCTGCTGCGCGTCTCGAATATGACCGCCACCACATTGGTCGCCGCCGGCATCAACGCCCTGGTGGGAATTGCGAGCCTGGCGCTGGCGCGGAAAGAACCCGTGGACGCCAAGGAAGCTCGCGTCAAATCTGAAACCAAGCCCGCCGCGCCCGAGGCGCCAATCGCCGCCGGCCCGAACGTTCGCCCGGTCTACCTCACCATCGCTCTTTCGGGCGCCTCGGCATTGGGAGCGGAAGTGGTCTGGACCCGCCTGCTCGGGCTGATGCTCGGCGCCACCGTCTACACCTTTTCCATCATCCTCGCGGTTTTCCTGGTGGGCTTGGGAATCGGCAGCGCCGGCGGTGCGCTGGTGTCGCGGCGGGTGGACGCGCGCGCCGCTCTGGGCGCTTCGCAACTGGCGCTGGCCGCGGCCATCGCCTGGACCGCGTTTATGATCGGCCAGTCGCTGCCCAACTGGCCGGTCAATCCGCTGCTTTCCACCAGCCCTTGGTTCACCTTCCAGATCGACCTGGTGCGGGTGATCTGGGCTCTGTTGCCGCCCACATTACTGTGGGGCGCGAGTTTTCCTTTGGCCCTGGCTGCCGCCGCCCGCCCAGGCGAAGAGCCCGGCCGCTTGGTGGGCGCGGTTTATGCCGCCAATACTTTGGGCGCCATCTTGGGCGCTCTGATCTTCAGCCTCATCCTGATTCCGTCCATCGGCACGGCCGGCTGCAACCGGCTGCTCATCCTGATGGCGGCACTCGGCGGTCTGGCGGTGCTGGTGCCGCGGATCGAAACCACCCGCTCCATTGGCGCCGCGGCTGCGGCGACTGCCGCTCTGGTACTCGCGGTTTACCTCGCGGCCAACGTCGGACCCACGCCCGGTATGCTGATCGCCTATGGCCGCCGGATCATGATTTCCGCACCCCGCTCCCAGTTGCTCTACTCCGGCGAAGGCATCAATTCCTCCATCGCCATCACGCGCTGGGACGATGGCGCCGTGCAGTTCCACGTTTCCGGCAAAGTAGAAGCTTCCACCGAATCCTACGACATGCGGCTGCAGCGCATGCTGGGCCACATGCCCGCGCTGTTTCATTCCGGACCGCGCTCGGTGCTGGTGGTCGGCTTCGGCGCCGGCGTCACGGCCGGCACGTTCGTGGTGCACCCCGAAGTTCAGCGCATCGTCATCTGCGAAATGGAGCCGCTCATTCCGCCCGTGGCCACGCACTTTTTCGGCAACGAAAACTTTCACGTCGCCACCGACCCGCGCACCGAGATCGTCTATGACGACGCGCGCCATTTCGTCCTCACCACCCCGGAGAAGTTCGACATCATCACTTCCGACCCCATCCACCCCTGGGTCAAAGGCAGCGCGACGCTCTATTCCCGCGAGTATTTCCAACTGGTCAAAGACCACCTGAACCCTGGCGGCGTGGTCACGCAATGGGTGCCGCTCTACGAATCGAACGCCGAAACCGTGAAGAGCGAGATGGCCACGTTCTTCGACGTCTTTCCCAACGGCACTGTCTGGGCCAACGACGTGGATGGCGCCGGCTATGACATTTTCCTGCTGGGAACCGCCGAGCCCATGCGTGTGGATTTAGACCGGCTGGTGGAGCGCATGCACCGGCCCGACTGCGCGCGCGTGCGCGAATCGCTGCGCAGCGTCGGTTTCAGCGCCATCACCGGGTTGCTTTCCACCTACGCCGGCCAGGCTCGGGACTTGGCCCCCTGGCTCGCCGGCGCCGAGATCAATCGCGACGGCAATCTGCGGCTGCAATATATGGCCGGCCTCGCGCTCAACACCAGCCAGGAGACGGCCATCTACCGGCAGATTCTGGCCTACCGCCGGCCGCCGGCGAATCTGTTCACGGGATCGCCCGATTCGGTAGAAGCAGTGATGCTGGCTATCGGCGGCGGGGGACAAAGCCGGTAGCCCATGGGCCTGGCAGGCTGCTGACGGCGGTGAACAGGGTCTTGTGGTCGCCCCAAGGGCGTAAACCGCGGACTTTGCGTCCACGCCGGCGTGTCCGACTAGACTTTGTCGTCATCGTTCTCTTCGGCGCTGGGCGTGGCATGCACCGCTTCGTAGATCACATATTTCCCCGACGCCCAATTGCCCAGATCCGTCACCCGGCAGCGCTCGCTGCAAAAGGGGAACTCAGGGTCTCCCGGCGACACCTCTTTCTTGCAGATGGGGCACTTCATAGAGCCAGTTGTACCAGCGCGGAACTTGCCGGCATTATTGACGCGGGTTCGGTGGCAGCGAGCAGCGTGCCTACCAGATCGTAATCGTGCGCCGCGGTTACGCGCAACGGGCGGATTTCACCGGCGCGTGGAGCTTCACCCTCCACGTCGTTCACCAGGGTGACGCCATCGATTTCGGGCGCTTGCGTGCCCAGCCGCGCCTTCCACAGCAGGTCGGTTTCCTCCGATCGGCCTTCCACCAGAACCGGCAATTCCCTGCCCACCAGCGCGCGGTTGCGGGCGCGCGCAATGCGCCGCTGGATGGCCATCAGCCGCCGCCTCCGGTTCTGTTTGGTGCGGCCATCCACTTTGCCGTCGAGCGCATAGCTGGCACTGGTATCTTCGTCGGAATAAAGAAACACGCCGAGATTGTCGAACCTAGCGGCTTCCACAAACTGGCAGAGTTGGTCGAAATCTTCGCGTGTTTCACCAGGAAATCCCACAATAAAGCTGGTGCGAATGGCTACGCCGGGCACGGTGCGGCGGATTCTCTCGATCAATCTCAGGAAAATTTCGCCCGATCCGCCGCGCTTCATCCGCTTCAGCACGGTCGCGATCGAGTGCTGCAGCGGCATATCGATGTACTTGGCGAGGGAATCGTGAGCGGCCATGGTATCGAGCAGCCGCTGGGTCACCTTATTGGGATAAGCGTACAGAAAACGGATCCACTTTTCGCGCGGCGTGGGAATGCGGGCGAGCCGCTCCAGCAGATCGGCCAGGCCGTGCTTCAAACCCAGATCCTCGCCATAGCAAGTCGTATCCTGCCCGATCAAATTCAGCTCGCGCACCCCCTGCGCCAGCAACCGGGTAGCTTCGGAGATCACCGATTCAAAACGCCGGCTGCGGAACTTGCCGCGATACTGCGGGATCACGCAAAAGGTGCAGGGGTGGTCGCAGCCCTCGGCGATCTTGATGTAGGCGAAATGGGCGGGCGTCGCCAGCACGCGCGGCGTCAGGTCGTGATAGAGATAGGGCTCGAGCGGGTCGGATGCCACCGGCGTGCCTTCGCACAGAGCCACGATGCGTTCCAGCTCGTTGGTGCCGACAATGGCGTCCACTTCCGGCATTTGCTTGCGAATGTCTTCCCGGTAGCGCTCCACCAGGCATCCGGCCACGATCAGGCGTTTGGCGCGGCCGACCTTTTTATACTCGGCCATTTCGAGGATGGTTTCGACGGATTCCTTCTTGGCGGGATCGATAAAGCTGCAGGTATTCACCACCAGGCAATCCGCAAGGTCCGGGTGCGGGGTCAACTCATGGCCTTTGGCCGCCAATTGCCCCATCATGATTTCGCTGTCCACCAGGTTCTTGGGACAGCCAAGGCTGACAAAACCGACTTTCAAGCGTTGTACCTAATAAGAAATAGAGTGCTGCGTCTAGGATAGCAGGAGCAAGGACATCGAGACTCGCGGCGGGTTGTTATCCTGAGGAAAGAAAACATGAACCGCAACATTGTCGCGCGGATCGGCTGGATTGCCGCGCTGGGGACTGCTTCCGCCTTGGCGCAAACTCCGGCCGCCGCGCCGGCCTTCGAAGTCGCATCCATCAAGCCCGCCGTTCCGCCCAACCCGGCCGACATGATGGCCGGCAAGCTGCACATCGGAATGAAGGTGGACGGCGCCCGCGTCGACATCGGCTTCATGTCGCTCGGGGACCTGATTCGCACCGCCTACAACATCAAACCCTACCAATTGACCGGCCCGGATTGGATGAGCAACCAGCGATTCGATATCGTGGCGAAAATGCCCGAGGGCTCCAACCAAGACCAGGTCCCGGAGATGCTTCAGGCCCTGCTGGCGGACCGTTTCAAGCTGGCGGTTCACCGCGACAGCAAGGAGCACTCCGTCTACGCGCTGGTGGTGGCAAAAGGCGGTCTCAAGCTGAAAGAATCGGCGTCCGATCCGAACGCCCCGGCGCCAACCGCCGACGCGAAACCGGGCGACTCCGCGGGCCCGGGCGACAATCAGCCCCAGTTTCAGCTCAGCGGCAATACCGTAACCGTTCGGGGCACTGGCTCGGGCGCCATCGGTGGCGGCCTGGGCAGCACCACCAAGATCACCATGAATGGCGCCAGCATTCACATGGAAGGCTCGGGCGTCAGCATGGCGAAGTTCGCCGAGCTGCTTTCCGGTTTGGTGGACCGTCCCGTGGTCGACCAGACCGGCCTCACGGGCAAATACGATATGGCGCTCGACCTTTCCATGGAGGATTTGCGTAATACCGCGCGCGCCGCCGGATTCGGCGGGATGATGATGGGCGGCCGCGGGGGCCGTGGCGGCGGTGGAGCCGGGCCCGCCGAAGCGGCCGCCGATCCGTCCAGTTCCGCGATCTGGGCCAGCATTCAAGCCTTCGGCCTCAAGCTGGATGCGCGCAAAGAGCCGCTCGAAACCATCGCCGTGGATCACCTGGAAAAAGCCCCGACGGAGAACTGATGCGGCGTTCTAGCAAACCGTGGGGCAGACCATCGTTTTTTGTGGTCTGCCAGTCAGGCTTTTTTCCGATGCCCTTCGATCTGGTTGCGTGCGGGCCGTATGGCAGACCACAAGAAACGATGGTCTGCCCCACCCTGCCCAGAACAGGACTCTAACCCGTGTCTGACCCCGGCGATCCCTTCTCGGTTGACGAAAAACGCGGCGTCTACCGCGCCATCTACGAACGCCGCGACGTGCGCGGCCAATTCCTCCGCCGGCCACTGCCGCCTCCGGTTCTGGGCCGCATTCTCGGCGCCGCCCATCATGCGCCATCGGTGGGCTTCATGCAGCCCTGGGATTTTATTCTGATTGAAGACGCCGCCCTGCGCGGCGCGGTGCACGCCAATTTCGCCGCCGCCAACCGCCGCGCTGCGGCCATTTACAGCGGCTCGCAACGCGAAATCTACGACGGTCTGAAACTCGAGGGCATTCTGGACGCGCCGGTCAATCTGTGCGTCACCTGCGACCCCGAGCGCGGCCTCGGCCATCGGCTCGGCCGCCAAACCGATCCGGCCACGGTTCTCTACTCGGCCGCCTGCGCGGTCCAGAACCTGTGGCTGGCGGCACGCGCCGAATCCGTGGGCGTAGGCTGGGTCAGCATTCTCGATCTCGAAGCCTTGAAGGCCTTGTTGGGCATTCCACCCGGCCACACCGTCATCGCGTACCTCTGTCTCGGCTTCGTTTCCGAGTTTCGCGCCAAGCCGGACCTGGAAGAGCATGGGTGGGAGCGCCGCCAGGATCTGGCATCCTTGCTCCATTTCGATGGCTGGGGCCGCCGCGACGCCGCCCGCGTTGCTGCCCTTTTCCCGCGCAGCGCGGAAGCGGGGACCCCGGAGTGAGCGCCCGCTCTTTGATGGTGTTGGGCACGGCCTCGCACGTGGGCAAATCGCTGGTCGTCGCGGGCCTGGGCCGCATCTTTTCCGACGCCGGCCTTCGCGTCGCCCCTTTCAAGGCCCAAAATATGTCGCTCAATTCCGCGGCCACGCCGGACGGCCGCGAGATCGGCCGCGCCCAGGCCCTCCAGGCGGAAGCCTGCCGCGCCGTTCCCTCGGCCGAAATGAACCCGGTGCTCATCAAGCCTGCCGGCGACGCATGTTCCCAAATCGTGGTGCTGGGCCGCGTTTGGGGAAACGTCACCGCGTTCGATTATCATGAGCGGCGCGTGGAAGATCTTTTCCCCCAGGCGCTGGCCAGCTACCGCGCCTTGGCCGAAGCCTACGATCTGGTTCTGCTCGAAGGCGCCGGCTCGCCCGCCGAAATCAATTTGCGCCAGCACGACATAGTCAACATGCGCATGGCGCACGCCGCCGATGCGCCCTGCCTGCTGGTGGGCGATATCGATCGCGGCGGTGTGTTCGCATCGCTCGTCGGTACGCTCGAATTGCTCGATGCGGAAGACCGCGCGCGCATCCGCGGTTTCGCCATCAACAAATTTCGCGGCGACGTGACGCTGCTCACTCCGGGCGTCGAAACGATCGAGCGCCGGCTCCGCATCCCCTGCGTGGGCGTGATTCCGTTCCTTCATCGACTGGGCCTCGAAGAAGAGGATGGCGTCGCGCTCGAAGACCGGCGCACGCCCCAGCGCGTTTGGCGGCCCACTTCCCTGCCCGATTCACCGGACCGGCCCTTGCGCGTGGGCGTCGTCGCATTTCCGCGCATGGCCAATTTCACCGATTTCGACGCCCTGGCCATGGAACCTTCCGTCGCACTGGCGTTTCTCGACGAACCCGCCCAAGTTTCCGCGGCCGATGTGGTGATCCTGCCTGGTAGTAAGCAGACCCTCGACGATCTGGCCTGGCTGCGCGCCCGAGGCTTCTCAGCCTGCCTGAACGCGCACCGCGGTCCGGTCATCGGCGTCTGCGGCGGATTTCAAATGCTGGGCCTCGCCATCGAAGATCCCGAAGGCGTCGAAAGCGGCGGCCAGCCTCGATGCGTTGCCGGCCTCGGGCTGTTAGCGGTGCGCACCGTGCTGCGTGGGGAAAAGACCGTGCGCCGCGCGGCCGGTCGCGTGCTTGCCTGGGACGCCCCACGCTTTCAAGGCTACGAAATCCACATGGGAGAGACGAGCTGCGAAGCCGGCCGCCAGCCGTTCGCCGAAATCGTCCGCGAGCCGGATGGCCACCCGCTGCCCGATGGCGCTGTCGCCGAAAACGGGCGGGTTTGGGGAAGCTATGTGCACGGTCTCTTCGACGACGATGCGTTCCGCCACGCTTTCATCGTACGCGCGCGCACCTTAGTAGGGTTAGAGGCGGCAAGCGAGACCGTCAATGTCACCGGCGAAAGGAATGCGCGCATCGATCGGTGGGCCGGCCATCTGCGGAAGCACCTGGATATAAGTCGGCTCCGGCAATGGATCGAACAACCAGGGCGCATCTAACCGCGCGGATAGACGCTGCGCGGCAAGCCGATTTACGCCCGGTTGCCCGGGTCCAGGGCATGGCGAAGGATTTGCCCCAGCGTATCCATTGTGAATGGCTTCTGCAGAAGGAAGGCAGCCGGGTCGAACATGCCGCGCTCAGAAGCCATGCTTCCAGGGTGGCCGGACATGAAGACAACTTTGATGCCCGGCCGAAGCGCCACCACCTGTTCGGCGAGCTGCTGGCCGCTCATTTGTGGCATAACCACGTCCGTGAGCAGCAGATCGATGGGGCCGTCATGCTTGCTGGCCACGCCGACGGCGTCTGAACTCTGCCCTGTTTCCAAAACCTTGTACCCTTGAAGCAGCAACATTTGCCGAACCAGTTTCCGCACCTTCTCATCGTCCTCCACCAGCAAAACCGTCTCGGTTCCGTGGTTGGGAGCGCGGGGCCCCTCCGGCCTGGCTGCCGATTCGATAGGTTGATCGGTGGCGGGCCAATAAATCTTGAACGTGGAGCCGAGCCCTGGTTCGCTATAGAAGGAAACATCGCCGCCGTGCTGTTTGACAATGCCATAAACCATGCTCAGGCCGAGCCCGGTACCCTCTCCCGATGGTTTCGTGGTGAAAAAGGGCTCAAACAGGCGCCGTTTGGTCTCTGCCGTCATGCCGGTCCCCGTATCGGTGACCGTCAGCGATACGTACCGGCCCGGCTTCAGATCCAGGAATCCTTTAACCTCCTCTTCTCCGAGTTCGACATTGGACGTGGCAATCGTCAACACACCTCCTTTCGGCATAGCGTCGCGGGCATTCACGACCAGGTTCATGATGACCTGTTCCACCTGGTCGGGGTCGGCCTTCACCCCCCAGAGTCCCGGAGTGAGGTTCCGCTTAACTTCAATGTCCTCGCGAATCAGCCGCCGGAGCATCTTCTCGAGGCCGGTTAGGAGCCCATCCAGATTGATCGCGCGGGGACGCATGACCTGCTTCCGGCTAAAAGCCAAAAGCTGGCGCGTGAGAGCCGCCGCACGATTCCCCGCATTGATGATTTCCTGCGCCCGGTCCCGCAAAGGATCGTCGGCTTTCAGTCCGGACAGGATCATCTGGGCGTAACCATTGATCACCACTAAAAGGTTGTTGAAGTCGTGGGCGACGCCGCCAGCCAACCGGGCGATTCCCTCCAGCCTCTGTGCGCGGCGAAACTTCTCTTCCAGGCGCTTGTATTCGGTGACATCCTGGACGGTGCCCAGAAGGCGGCTCTGGCCGGCTTCATTTCCGAGCGGCTCGATGTATTGCCGCAGGAAGCGCTCCGTTCCGTCCGGGAGGATAATTCGATGGTCTGTCTGCGAGCACCCTCCCCGGGCGGGCGCGTTCTGAATCGTCTCCCGAACCGACACCCGGTCCTCCGGATGGACGCGCGACAACAAGGTCTCCATCGTGGTTCGGGACTCTTCGGGCCGGATGCCAAAAATCCGGCAAGCGTCCTGCGATAACTGGAGTTCTCCGCTTTCCGGATCTTGTTCCCAGCTACCGATGTTAGCCATCCTCTGCGCTCGCGACAGACGCGCCTCGCTGCTCCGCAGCCGATCTTCCTGCCTTTTGCGTTCGGTCGTCTCGATCGTCAGCGTTAGAATGCGATCGGGACTGCCGGAAGGGCCAATCAGCGGAATCCAGGACGACGTAACGAAGACGGTCTCCGGTGGGGAGCCAGGATCGCGTTGGAGAGTGCGGGGACTATCCACCTCGTCGAAAGCCCGTCCGGTGGCGATGACGTTCTCGAGACGCGCCACCAACGGGCCGGACACATCGCCCCAAATGTCCGCGAAAGGCTGTCCGAGGATCTGCTTGCCGGGTGCGAGCGCCTGGAGCGCGGGATTCACCAGTTCATAGATGAAATCCGGCGCCCGCATAACCGAAATTGCGACGGGAGACTTCTCGATGATTTCGCTCAAGATTTGCCGCTCAGCCTGGATTCCCCGCAGGAGCTGCTCGCGTTGCATCTCGGTCTGCCGGCGCGCGGTGACGTCGCGAAGCCAGACCAACAGGCCTCCCATGGTTGAGGGTGAAACGCGGATCTCCAGCCACGTCTCCGAGGGCGGATAAACGCTTTCGAAAATGACGGCAACCCGTTCCTTCATCGCCAGCCGGTACTGGCGCTCGATTTCGGTTCCGATCGTTTCGGGAAACACCTCCCATTGGGTCTTGCCGAGCAGTTCACTTTTCGATTTTCCAAGGAGCCGCTCGCCGTCACCATTCAGATAGCTGAAGTGGAACTCGGAATCGTAAACCAGAAAGCCGTCGGTCGCATTTTCGAGCGCGCTGTCGGCGTCGATGGACGGCGCTGGCCGCGCCTTAAGCTGCACGACTTCGCCTTCCAGGCCGGCAAGGCGGGCACGCAGTTGCTCGATGTCGTTCTCGGGTGCGTCTTCAGTCTGGCCCGGTATGTTCATGCGGTCACCTCCCAGCACCCGCCTAATCCCTCGTGCATTGTCGGAGAGAAATTCGAACTGATCGAACTCCGCTTGCCATCGAGGCTGATGAACATCAATACAAATCGTCCTTTATCTAACTCTTTGTGTCTTCTTATTCACATATAAATTCAAATTAATTCAAATATAACCCTTGGCGCTAATTTAAAGAAGGGGCTCTCCCGCAATTTCCGGGCATTGGTTATGTTCGCAACCGCGACAACATGTGCAAAACGATTGCCCAACGGAAAATGCCGAAGGGTTTGGACGAGCGCATTCCTGTCGCGATATCGCTGGGCAGAGAGGCAACGACATCCCCCGGCTTCGAGCCTCTTCGGCATGCCGGGGATCGAACCCCGAACGACCTGGCAGGCCGCATCCAACCGGCTGACCGCAGGCCCGCCCGGCCCATGAGACGGTGCGGTATGAATGGACCCCGGGCCAGGGGCGCTTCCGCGTCCCGCCCTTCACCTACCCCGGCGCCAACCCCGACCGCTCCCGCCTGCCGATCGATCCCTGTTTTGCCCGGTCAGAGGCCCGCAGCCTGACTGAAGTGCTTCGCTTCCGGCTGACCGGCCTCCTTGTAGATCCAGGCGCCGGCCACAGCCGCGATCACCGCCTCAACCAGACCGATCAACGTCGTGACGGTGGCAAGGCCAAGCGGGACCCAGTGCGCAACCACGGGGAACGACCCGCCAAGCCCATAGTTCATGAACCACATGGCTGCCCCGGCCAGAACCGCCGTCTTCGGACCCACGCCGAAACGCGGCCGGATCGCCGCGTAGAGCCAAACCATGGCAATCCCCGTCAGGAAACCCCATGCGTTCATTGCCAGAATCTGCTTCAAGCTGAAGTTGGCGGACGAATTCAGACGGGCCATTACACTGGCCCAATCGCTGGCGAAAATCATGCCGTTCGTCACCCATTCGATGACATTGATGATCACCCCGGCCAGTAAACCGCCGAGAGTGATTCGTTGCCAGTTCATTTTGCCCATAAAGAGGTCTCCTCAAAAACCTCAGCGCCGATTCTAGGTCAAGGCGGTTTTCGACGCAAGGGGCCATGGCCATGGCAACGCGCAAATGCGGTCCCGCAAACCTAAGCCGCTCTGCTAGCATGAGCGTTGTCCATCTGCCCTGCGAGCGCATCCATGAGATTTCCAAAAAACGTTCTTGCGCGTCTTACCCTACTCTGCGCGGCCCAAGCGATCACGTTCGGCCAACCGCCCGCGCCCTTTCACCCGCCAGCCGTTCCGCTGGTAACTCACAATCCCTACTTCAGCATCTGGTCGTTTGCGGACCACCTCAATGACGCGGCAACCGCGCATTGGACCGGAAAGCCCAACCGGCTCACGGCCCTGATTCGCATCGATGGCAAGACCTTTCAACCGATGGGCCGCGATCGCACGCCTTCGGTGGCGTTCGAACAGACACGGCTTGAAGTGCTGCCCACCCGCACCGTTTATAACTTCTCCGGACAAGGCATCCGCCTCGATCTGACATTCTTCACTCCCGCCCTGCCGCACGACCTCGATGTCCTCTCGCGCCCCGCAACTTACATCGAGTGGACGGTTTCCTCCACCGATGGCAACGCGCACAAGTTAGAGCTCTATTTCGATGCCGCCAGCGACTTAGTAGTGAATACGCCGGACCAGCCGGTCTGGTGGGGCCGCTATTCGCTCGATGGGCAAACCGTTTTGCGCATGGGCTCGCGCGAGCAACCCGTACTCAAGCGCCGCGGCGACGATGTTCGTATCGACTGGGGCTATCTCTACCTCGCCACCGACGGCCGTCCCGCCTCCAGCGTCATTCTTCCTCATTCCGAAGCGCGCACCTACTTCGAAACCCACGGCGCCCTGCCCAGCTCCGACGATCTCTCCGATGGCAGCGCGTCAGCCCGATCGCCCGAAGCGCTCGCCGTCAGCTTCGATCTGGGCAGCGTAGCCGCCACGCCGGTTTCCCGCTACGCTATCCTTGCTTACGACGACCTTTATTCCATCGAGTATTTCCACCGTGCCGAGCGCCCCTGGTGGCGCCGCAATGGCGCCAGCGCCGCCGAGCTGCTCAATAACGCCCGCCGCGATCACGATTCCTTGCTCGAGCGCGCCAAGGCGTTCGACGAAGAGCTCATGGCCGACATGCGCCGCATCGGCGGCGAGGAATATGCCCGCCTGGGTGCGCTGGCTTACCGCCAAACGTTGGCCGCGCACCAACTGGCCGCCGACGCCGACGGCACCGCCATGTACTTCCCCAAGGAAAATTTCAGCAACGGCTGTATCTCCACGGTCGACGTAATTTATCCCAGTGCGCCCTTTACCTTGTTATTCAATCCGCTGCTGCTAAAGGCCCAGCTCGAACCGGTTCTCCAGTACGCCCGCATGTCTCGCTGGCCGTGGCCTTTCGCGCCGCACGACCTGGGAACTTACCCCCAAGCCAACGGCCAGGTCTATGGCGGCGGTGAGCGCACCGAAGAGAACCAGATGCCGGTTGAGGAGAGCGGCAATATGCTGATTCTGGTTGCCGCGCTGGCCAAGGTCGAAGGCAACGCCGCTTACGCCGAAAAATACTGGCCGGAATTGAGTAAGTGGGCCGAGTATCTGAAGACCAAGGGGCTCGATCCCGAAAACCAGCTCTCCACCGACGATTTTGCCGGCCATCTGGCCCACAACGCCAACCTGTCGCTCAAAGCCATCCTCGCGCTGGGCGCCTATGGCATGCTCTGCCAGGCTACCGGACGAACAGCCGACGCCGCGGCCTATCGCGATCTCTCGCGCGACTACGCCCAAAAGTGGATCGGGCTCGCCGCCGAAGGCGATCGCTACCGCTTGGCGTTCGACAAACCCGGAACCTGGAGCCAGAAATACAACCTGGTTTGGGACCGCATTCTAGGGCTCCATTTGTTCCCCGCCGAAGTCGCCGGCAAGGAAATTGCCTTCTACAAAAGCCACCTGAACCGCTACGGCGTGCCGCTCGATAACCGCCGCGACTACACCAAGCTCGATTGGACGGTCTGGAGCGCCACCTTAGCCGATAACCAGGCCGATTTCGAAAAACTCATCGCGCCGGTTTATCGCTGGCTAAACCAATCGCCCAGCCGCGTCCCACTGACCGACTGGTACGACACCGTAAGCGGCAAGCAGCAAGGGTTTCAAGCCAGGTCCGTGGTAGGTGGAGTCTTCATAAAGATGCTGACCGACCCCGACGTGTGGCACAAATACAGTGCGGCTAAGTAGGGCGGACAACCTCATAAGTTCACTAACGCATTCGCGGTCGCCGAGTACTTAATAGTCGAGTGCTGCATGTATGGCAGACCACAAACAACGATGGTCTGCCCCACGGATCCCACGCCTACCATGCCAGCGCCAGTGCCGTCGTCCGTGGGTCCGCTCCGGCGCTCACCGTACCGGTCTCCGCTTCCACCGTCACCGCGGCGCTGTCGTTCATCGACCATGGCCCTCGCGCCGCCACTTTATGGCCGCGGCGCGCCAATTCGGCGCGAACGTCTTCCGGAATGCGCGCTTCCACCGAAAGGTCCCCGGGGTACATGGTGTGCGGAAATGGAGAAGCCGGAAAACTGCGCGTCGCCCAGCGCGGAGCTTCGATGGCCTGCTGTACGTTCATGCCGAACTCCACCACGTTCAGCAGCGTTTGAATCGTCCGCATGCATTGGTCGTCGGCGCCCGGGCTGCCGGTCACCAGCAGCGGTTTTCCGTCTTTCATTACCAGCGTGCCTTGCAGTGTGCTCCGCGGCCGCTTGCCGGGCGCCTAGCGCGTTGGCGTGGCCCGGCACGAGCGAGTAATAATCGCCTCGGCAATTGAACATTACGGCCAAGCCCTCCAGTTCCGCGAACAAGCCCTGGCCCTCGCCGCCCGCGCCTTCAAAACCCGCAGCGACATCCTCGACGATCCCGAAGCTTCCCCCTCCGTCCGCCTCCGCGCCGCCACCTTCATCATCAAAACCGCCATCGCTCCCCCCATCCTATAAGCCGGAAAAGCCCCTCGACATCGACCACTTGCCATGGGACGTAGTCCTCGGCAAAAACGGAATCCTGGCCCAAATTAGCCGGGAACGGGAAGAGATGAAGAGGGAGGAAGAGGAAGGGGAAGAGAAAGAGAACTCCCAACCGGCCGCGTAAAAACCCGAAAATCTGCACAAAATGCACACTAGCCGGACCCCCAACGTGGCGCGGCCTGTCAAGGCTGCTGAGCCGGGAGTCCTCTCGGCTTTTCTTCCTTGGGGGAGGGTCGGAGCGCCGCCACCAGAGTCGAGAAAAAAAAGCAAGAGACCATCAAGAAGGATGGCGCCTAAGCTGCTTTCGCCGGTTTTTGGGGAGGCCACGGCCCTACCGCCGCGCCAGCTTTTTCATGACCAGGCTGACCGGATCGTCGTCGTTTGCGGCCGCGCACGACGGCGGACGGCTTTGCCAAAGCTGCTCGGCATCGGCCAGGGTCGCTTCCGCGGCGTCGGCGTAGTTAGCGGGCCGCTCGCGCGCAAGCTGATCGTGCGCCGCCTGCGTATTCAAAGCGCCGGCGCCGCACTGGTGGAGATCGTCCAGAACGGCCGCCAGCAATTCGCGCCCGCGCGTGTAGCGGGCCACCGCCGCCAGGTGCGGCAG
The DNA here is from genome assembly GCA_049511335.1 of Bryobacteraceae bacterium. Taxonomy (GTDB): domain Bacteria; phylum Acidobacteriota; class Terriglobia; order Bryobacterales; family Bryobacteraceae; genus JBEKYD01. The sequence goes on from JBEKYD010000039.1 coordinate 25,783, forward strand.
GGTCGGGTCGAGCGACAGGATCTGGTTGCACAGCGCCAGCCGCCGGCGCGCCCCCTCGTCGTCGGGTTCGAGTTCCAAGCTGGCGCGATAATCCTCGCGCGCCGCCCGGTAATCGCCAGCCGCGAATTCGGCATCCGCCAGGCCGTCGGAAATCGCCGGGTTTCGCGGTTCCCTCTGCCGCAGTTCGCGAAACGCCGCCACCGCGTCGGCAGCGAACCCGTTGTTCACCAGCAAAGCCGCTGCTTGCCGCTTGCGGCTGGTATTGGTCCCGGCCGCCGGCAGCGCGGAAAGCAATTCCGCCCGCGCTTGTTCCTTACGCCCCGCGGCCAGCAGCGCGTTCACCACCTCCATGCGCGCTTGCCACGGCCCGTCCTTTTTGCCGGCCGGCCAGACGCCGTAAATCGCGTGCTGGAAGTAAGTCACCGCTTCGTCCGTCCGCCCTTGCTGCGCCGTCAGCCGCGCCATGGCCAGGTTGGCCGGGCCGCTGCGCGGCTGCGCCGCCAACGCCCCATTGAGGTACATCGCGGCTTCTTCGGTGTGGCCGGCGCTCAGCAGCGCCGATCCCAGCGCCAGCCGGTCGTCCGCCGAATGCGAGAGCGATACGGCGTCGCGAAATTGGTCCGCGGCTTCGTCGTAGCGGCCCGCCGCCATCAACCGGTTCCCTTCGGTGGCATATTTGCTGCTGCGCGTCTCCCGGTTGGCGCGGAAGGCGAACTGCAACCAGCCGGCCAGCAACGCCAGCGCCACCAGCACCGCCATCGCGCCGATAAAAGCGCGGTGCCGCGTGCGGCGCGCCTTGGGCTCGGTCAGCGGCGCCGGGCGGCCTAAGGCGTAAGCCCCCATCACGTCCCGCAGCGAAACCGTGCCCTTCAACTCGCGAAGATTGGTGCGGCTCACTACCGGCAGCGCCGGCAAGCCGCTCTGCGCCAGACGCTGCAAAGCGATCTCCAATGGCTGATCCGGGTGAACGTGCGGAAATTTCTCTTCGGTCAGCTCTTCGGCCGGACCGGGATCGGGAACCAGCGCCGAAAGCGGCTCGCTCCCGACCGCCTCTTCCAGTTGCGCGGCGGTCACCATCCCGCATAGTCCGGACTCATTCGCCACCGGCCAGGCGCCGCGGCCCCAATCCACTTCGGCCGCCGCGCGGGCCGCCAGCTCCGAGGCGGGCAAGGCTTGCTGCTCCGGGCGAAACGCGTTCGCCACCGTCAGCAACGCTTCCCGCGCCCGCGCCCCGCCCGGCAGATGAATGCCATCCTGGTGCAACAGCGCCTCGTAAATCGGCTCCTCCTGCAGCCGGCTGCTGATGAAATAGCTCACCAAGTTGGCGATCATCAGCGGCACGATGATGGTATAGTCGCGGGTGATCTCGAAAATCATGATCACCGACGTCAGCGGCACGCGAATAATGCCGGCAAACGCCGCCCCCATCCCCACCAGCGCATACGCGCCCGCGCTGGCCGTGTAATCGGGCAGAATATGGTGCGCCACGCCGCCCAGCGCGCCGCCCAGCATGGCGCCCATGAACAGGCTCGGGCCAAATATTCCGCCCGCGTTCCCCGATGCGTAACAGGTAGCGCAAGCGATCAGCTTCAGCGCCACTAGCAGCGCCATGATGCCGATCAGCATCCGGCCGTTCAGCGCCTGATCCACGAAGTCGTAGCCCACCCCTAGCACCTGCGGCACGAACCACCCCATCGCCCCCACCAGCAACCCGCCCACCACCGGCTGAAACGGCAGCGTGGCTTTGGGCATTCTCAGAAAGTGCCGTCGCTCCCACAGCAGCAGCTTTACGAACGCCACCGAAGCCAGCCCGCCGGCCAGCCCCAGCAGCGCGTAAAACACAAATTCGACCGGGTGTACGAGTTGGTACGGCGGCACGTGGAACAGCGGTTCGTCGCCCAAGAGCAGGTGAAGCACCATCCACGAGGTGGCCGAGCTCAGCACGATCGATCCCAGCACCGGCGCGTGCATGTCCCCCATCACTTCCTCGAGCGTGAACAGCACCGCCGCAATCGGCGTATTGAACGCCGCCGCCAGCGCCGCCGCCGCGCCGATCGGCAGCAGCGCGCGCACGCTCTTGGGCGAAAGCCCCAGCCGCCGCCCCAGCACCGAAGCGATCCCCGCGCTGAATTGCACCGAAGGGCCTTCGCGGCCCAGCGCAATGCCGCTGGCCAGCGTGATGGAGCACATGGTGAACTTGCCCACCACGGTGCGGAAACGGATGTAGCCGTCGCGCAGAAACAGGGCCGTCTTGGTTTGAGGAATGCCGCTGCCCCGCGCGTTGGGAAAGTACCGCGCCAGAAAATAGCCGCTCACCAGCGACCCGAACACCGGCATCGCCAGCCTGCGCCACGGCACGCCACCGAGAGGGTAGAAGCGCCGCCCCAGGTTCTCCGTGAGCAGCATGAACGCCACCACGGTCAGGCCCACCAGCGCACCGATGATCAGCGTCAGGATGAGCAGGATCTTTTCTTCGTCCTGTTCGAACGGAATCGAGGGGTGTTCCCCGGTTTCGCTCACCACCGCGCCCTGGTTGTCCCCCGTATCGTCCACTAGGGTCTAGGGTAGCAAGCACAGCCCAAAGTTTCTGTACTGTCACAACAGGATTGCCGCGGCCTCTCTTCAGTGTTATCTTGTACAAATGATCTGGAAGGAGTGAGTTATGCTTGCCCCGCGCTTATTTCTGTCGATAGCCATCATCTGCGGTGTGGCGGCCGCCCAAGATTGGCCTAACCTCACCGGCGCCTGGACGCTGGATACGGCCCATAGCCCTGCCGGCAGAGTCAAGTCTCAATCGCTCTCGATTCAGCAGACCGAGGAGACCATCGAAATCACCGACGCCGTGACCGACGCGAACGGAAAAGATTATAAATCGGTATTTCACTGCAACATCGACGGCAATCAGTGCAAGGTGAAAGACCAGGGCCAGAACGCCATGCTCACGTTCTACTACCATGGCCTCGTCCTGGTAATGATGGAAACCAAGCGCGACGGCGCTTACGTCATCAGGAAGCACCTGACCCTCTCCGAAGACGGCAAGACCATGAGTGTGGAGTTGGAGCACCTGAATCCCGCCGGCGCCAAAGAGACCTACGTTTACAACAAGCAGTAGAACCTGCACCCGTGGTGCGGGCCGTCCGGCCTGCTGAGCCGAGAGTCCTCTCGGCTTTTCTTCAGGCCCCTCTCCGCGGATCGCGTCCGACAGTGTCTTACAATGGAGCCATTATGCTTGGTCTTCGACTGGCTCTGGCAACATTTCTCATCCTCGCGCCCGCGTGGGCGCAGTCCCAAACGCGTGCGGCGCGTCCCGTGCGCCTTCCCTCGCGCGGCACGCGAGGCGCCATCGCGGGAGGCACCGAGTATGCCACCGAAGCCGGAATGCGCATGTTCGTGGCCGGAGGCAACGCCGTGGACGCCGGCATCGCCACCTTGTTCGCATCGGCCACCACCGAGTTCTCGCACATTGGCTGGGGTGGCGAAGCGCCCATCCTGGTGCGCACCAAGGCCGGCAAGGTCTACGCCATCGCCGGCGTGGGCACCATGCCCAAATTGGGCACCGCCGATTTCTACCGTAAGCACGAGCTCGGCGCCGACGAGATCATCAATCCACCCGGCCCGCACGGTCTGAAGGATTGGGTCCCGGTTGCCGGCCCGCTTGCCGCGCTGGTTCCCGGCATGGTCTACGCCGCGCTGGTGACCCTCCGGGATTTCGGAACCAAGTCTTTTTCCGAAGCCGTCGAACCCGCCATCGAGCTCGCCGACGGCTTCCCCATCGACGAGTTTCGCGTCTTCTCGATTCGCAACAGCGAGCGCTACCTGAAGGATTGGCCCGCTTCCGCCAAAGTGTTTTTGCCCGGCGGAAAGATCCCCAAGCTGGGCGACATTTTCCACGAGCCGGAGCTGGCGGCCACCCTCCGCTCCATGGCCGCGGTGGAAAAGAAAGCGCTCGCCGCCGGAGCCAGCCGTGAAAAGGCCCTCGATGCCGTGCGCGATTATTTCTACCGCGGCGATATCGCCCGCCGCATCGGCGCCTTCTCGGAAAAGAACGGCGGCTTGCTGCGCTACGAAGACATGGCCAACTTCCATGTCGAGCCGGAAGAAGCCGTCTCGACCACGTTTCATGGCTACACCGTCTACAAGCCCGGTTTCTGGAGCCAGGGCCCTTCCATGATCGAGGCCCTCAACATCCTCGAAGGTTTCGACCTCCAGGCCATGAAACTGAACTCCGCCGAGTACATCCATACCCTGGCCGAAGCCCTCAAGCTGGCCTATGCCGATCGCGACACTTACTACGGCGATCCGCGTTTCAATAAGATTCCCGTCGAACGCCTGCTCAGCAAGGAATACGGCGCCGAGCGCGCCAAGCTGATCGGCCACGACGCTTCGCTCGAATTCCGCCCCGGCGACGCCGAGTCCAATCCGCCCAAGCATCCCTCCGTTTCCGCCATTACCCGCCACAAAATCGACGACGCCCTGCTGGCGAAAGACACCACCTGCGTGGACGCGATCGATCAGGAAGGCGTAGCGATTTCCATTACCCCATCGGGCGCGTGGATGCCCACGTTTCTCGCCGGCGACACCGGCGTCGCCCTCACCCAGCGCGCGCAGAGCTTCCTGCTGGTGCCCGGCCATCCCAACGAGCTCGCTCCCGGCAAGCGCCCGCGCGTCACCCTCAGCCCAACCCTCGCAGTTGGCCCCGACCGCAACATTTTTGCCTTCTCCACCCCCGGCGGCGACAACCAGGACCAGGCGCTCCTGCAGGCCTTCCTCAACGCCATCGATTTCGGTTTGAACCCGGAGGATGCCGTCGAGACCCCGCGCTTTCAGAGCGAGCACCTGGTATCGAGCTTCGATAACCACGCCATGGACCCCGGCAAGCTGCTGCTCGACGAACGCACGCCGGATGCCGTCGTGGCCGAGCTAAAGGCCCGCAAGCACGTTGTCGAAATGCGCACCCGCTACGCCAGCGGGGCCGCGCCGGTGATGATCCGTCTGTACCCCACCGGCCTGATCGAGGCCGGCGCCGATCCGTTCTACTTCCGCGCTTCGCAAGCGTGGTAAGATTCTCTCCCCTTGACTATCTACAAATTCTAGCGTATTGTAGATAGTCGAGAGGAGCTTTCCGTTTGGGCAAACCCACAGACCTCGTCCAGGGCACCCTCGATTTACTGATTCTGAAAACCATCTCGCTCGAGCCAATGAACGGTTGGGCCATTGCCAAGCGTATCGTCCAGATCTCCGGCAACGTCCTCCAGGTGCAGCAAGGTTCGCTTTACCCCGCCCTTCACCGCCTGGAGCATCAAGGCTGGATCAAGGCCGCATGGAGCGAATCGGAGAACAATCGCCGCGCCAAGTTCTATTCCCTCACGGCCGCCGGCCGCAAGCGCCTGCAGTCCGAGCTCGACAACTGGCATCGCCTGTCCAGTGCCATCGGCCTGGTAATCGAGGCAGTCTGACCAATATGAGATTCGTAGGCGCCGGACCCGCTTCTCCCGTGGCGCGGGCTGTCAAGCCTGCAGAGCCGAGATTCTTCTCGGCTTTTCTTCTTTCCGACTTCTGTCTCCTGACTTCCGGCTTCTACCTCCCAGCCTCCCACTCCTTCCCAAGGCACTCCCCATGCGCTACCTGACCATCCTCCGCAACACCGTCCGATCGCTCTTCCAACGCCGCCGCGCCGAATCCGATCTCGAGCAGGAGTTCGGCTATCACCTGGAGCGCGAGATCGAATCGAACCTCCGCGTCGGCATGCCGCCCGAAGAAGCGCGCCTCGCGGCCCTCCGCCTGATCGGCCCCATTTCCTTTCACCAGGAAGCCTGCCGCGACTGGCGCGGCACTGCTTTTCTGGATACCTTCGCCCGCGATCTCCGCTACGCCATCCACATGCTCCGCCGCACGCCGCTCTTTACCGCCGCGGCAATTCTCACCCTGGCCTTGGGCATCGGCGCCAATACCGCCGTCTTCACCTTCATCGATAACGTCCTGCTCCGCCCCATCCCCGTTCGCGATCCCCAGCATCTGGCTTTCCTGAGCTGGGGCACGCGCTCGGTCACCATGTCCTACCCCAACTACGCCGACTTCCGCGACCGCAACCGCGTCTTCTCGAACCTCATCGCCTATCGCTATATGCCCCTGAGCCTGAGCATCGCCGCGCGCGAAAACCGTCGCGTTTGGGGCAATGAGGTCAGCGGCAATTATTTCGAAACCCTCGGCGTGCAGCCCTTCCTGGGCCGTTTCTTCGGCCCCGCGGATGACGATCGCCCAGGCGCCCATCCCGTCCTGGTCATCAGTCACCGCCTCTGGCGCAATCGTTTCGCCGCAGACCCCAACATCATCGGCCGGCAAGTCAAGATCAACGGCTTCCCCTTCACCGTCATCGGCGTCGCGCCGCCCGGCTTCGGAGGCACCGAATTCATCGTGTCCGCCGATTACTGGGTCCCCGTCACCATGGAGCTCCAGGTCGAGCCCGGCAACGATTGGTACCACTCCCGCTACGCCGCCAACATCTGGGTCATCGGCCGCCTCAAACCCGGCGTCTCCGCCAGCCAGGCCCAAGCCGATCTCAACCGCATCGTGCAGCAACTCGCCGCCGCGTATCCCGACGTACTCGATCGCAGGTCCCACCTCCATCTCTCCCCGCCCGGCTTGATCGGCGATGCCCTCCGCGGCCCGGTGACCAGCTTCGGCCTCGTCCTCATGGGTATCGGCGGACTCGTGCTCCTGCTCGCCTGCGTCAATCTCGCCGGCATGCTGACCGCGCGCGCCGCCGATCGCCGCCGCGAAATCGGCATCCGCCTCGCTCTCGGCGCCGGCAAATCGCGCCTCTTGCGCCAACTCATGACCGAAAGCCTCTTACTGGCTGCCATGGGCGGCGCGCTCGGATTTGCCATCGCCTTCGCTTCCTGCCGCCTGTTCAGTTTCTGGCACCTGAACATGGACCTCCCCTTCAACAACACCCTTCAGCCGGACGCGCTCGTGCTCGCCTTCACCGCCGCCGCCGCTTTGCTTACCACCCTCTTGTTCGGCCTCATGCCCGCGCTCCAGGCCATCCGCGCCGATCTCGTGCCCAGCCTCAAGAACGCTCCGTCCAGCCGCTTTCGCCGCTGGGGCGTCCGCGACCTCATCGTCACCGCCCAGGTCGCCCTCTCTGTCGTCCTCATCGTCTGTTCCGTGCTCGCCGTGCGCAGCCTCCAACACGCCCTCACCATCCGGCTTGGCTTTGAACCCGCCCATGCCGTTTCCGTCTCCTTCGATCTCGGCATGCAGGGCTACAGCAAGAAACAGAGCCGAGGCTTCGATGCCGCTCTCGTCGCCAAAGCCTCCGCCCTGCCGGGAATCCAGGCCGCCGGATCGGTCAGCTTTTTCCCCTTGCGCATCGGCGAAGACAGCTCCATCGTGTCCCGCACCGATCGCCCCGTCCCCCGGCCCTCGGATCGCGAAAGCGCCGTCACCGACAAGATCTCTCCGGGGTATTTCCGCGCCGCCGGAACCAGGCTTCTGCTCGGGCGCGATATCACCAGTCACGACCGCGAAGGTGCGCCCGCCGTGGCCATCGTAAACCAAGCGCTCGTGGATCTGCTCTTCCCCAACGAAAACCCCATCGGCAAACACATCCGTATCAGCAGCAACCCGTCCGACCCCGGCATGGCCATCGTCGGTGTCGTCGAGACCGGCAAGTATGAATCGCTCGGTGAAGACCCCAAACCGGCCGTCTTTCAGCCGATCGAACAGACCGGTACTGCGGAAACCACGCTGGTGGCGCGCACCTCCCTGCCGCCGCAACAAGCCCTCCGCTTGTTGCGCCAGACCATCCTCGATCTCGACCCCGAGCTCACCCTCTATTGGGTCGGCAGCCTCGAAGACCAGTTGGACTTTCCCCTCTTCCCCGCCCGCGCCGCCGCTGTCGTCCTCGGCGTCTTCGGTTTCCTGGCCATGGTGCTTGCCGCCACCGGCCTGTTCGCGCTCATGGCCTACGCCGTCTCGCGCCGCACCCGCGAAATCGGCATCCGCATGGCGCTGGGCGCGCGCCCCGGACGCGTGCTCTCTTCCGTCCTCAAGCGCACTCTGGTGCTCTGCGCCATCGGAGTCTCACTGGGTGCGCTCGCCGCGCTGGCCGCCGGCCGCTTCCTCTCGGCCATTCTCTATGGCGTAAGCCCGCGCGACCCCCTCACCTTCGCCACCGCCATCCTGCTGATGGCCGCAGTCGCCCTCCTGGCCTGCTGGAGCCCCGCTACCCGCGCCATCCGAATCGACCCCGCGCGTACCCTGCGCGAAGAATAGAACCCTGTAGCCGCCACGGGCGTCAGTACACGGGCGTCAGTAGTAGTAGGGCGGACCCCCTGGTCCGCAGCCGGCCCCCTGGCCGGCTCTTCGCCGGCATTGGGACCAGATTCTTGGGAACAAGTGCGGGACGAGGGCGTCCCGCGCGGACCAGGGGGTCCGCCCTACTAATTATGCCGCGAGCGCTCTAGTGAAAGACCCGTGGCGTTAGGCTGACAGTCTGAAGTGAACCCCTGGAGTGAGACACGAAGTTAAGGGGGTAATCGCCGTTCGATGAGAAATCATTGCACGGCGAGGTTGATGGTGTCCACTCTGGAAGGACCTGAGCGGAGGATAGGGCA
>JBEKYD010000040.1:0-34206 GCA_049511335.1 Bryobacteraceae bacterium
GAGGGCGCCACGCTGGCCGCCGCGGGCTCCCCCGACGCGCACCTCTCGTTTGCCACCGCGGCCAGAGCCATCGGCGCGGCGTTTTTGCTGGATGGCCTGGACGGCCGCATCGCTCGCTTGACCAATACCACCAGCGATTTCGGCCGCGAAATGGATTCGCTGGCCGACGTGATCAGCTTCGGCATGGCCCCCGCCGTACTGGCATTCGCCTGGGGCGTGCAATTCGCGGTTGGCGCCGGCGACCGGCTGCATAACGCCGGTTACTTCTTCGCGTTTCTTTTCCTTATATGCGGCGCCGCCCGGCTGGCGCGTTTCAACATTCAGAAGAATCCGGTGCCAAAGAATCCCGGACGGCCGGATCGAAAGTACTTTGTCGGCATGCCGATTCCGGCCGCGGCCGGCGTGGTCGCCGCGGTGGTCTATGCCTCCGATGGATACCCGGTCACATGGTGGCCGTTGGCCGTGGCCTGGCTGGCGCTGCTGGCGCTGCTCAGCTTTCTCATGGTGAGCACCTGGCGCTACTACAGCTTCAAAGGCATCAACCTCTCGAAACCGTATACCCCTCTCATCATCATCGTGGTGGCAACGTTCATCTACGCGATCTGGAACTACGCCCAGCCGGTGCTGCTCGTCATGGCCACCTGTTACATGGCCAGCGGCATCGTGATTCGCCTCGGCGGCATGATCCGGCGCCGCTTCAAGCCGGCCCCCATGCGCGGCCCGGCGGAGCATCCGGTGGGGTAAGAAAGAAATGGCCACGGATGAACACAGATAAACACAGATAAAAACCAATGGACTTATCCGTGTCTATCCGTGTTCATCCGTGGCTCAAATCGTTTTGTGCTAGCTTAACCAACCATGACTAACACCGCCGCTGTCGCCCTGGTGGGCTCCGAATCGTTGCTTGGGCGCGAGGTTCGCGATCTTGCCGCCAACCAGTCTGCTTTCACGCTCCGCCTGCTCGCTGCCGATTCCGGGCAGGCCGGCGCCATCACCCGCGTGGGCGACGAACCGGCCATCGTGGAAGAGCTAAGAGCCGGGAGCTTCGACGGCGCCCGGGTGGTGGTGCTGGCCGGTTCCGCGGAATCCGGCCGCCACGCGCTGGAGTTGGCCGAACCGGCCGGCCTCGCCGTGGTGGATCTCACCGGCGTGGCCGAAGAATTGCCGGATGCTCGCCTGCGCGCACCCCTGGTGGAAGAAGAGGAACCCGAAGCCGGCGGTGGAGTACAGGTGATCGCTCATCCGGCCGCGATCGCGTTGGCGCTTTTCCTCCGCCGCCTTCACTCCCATGAACCGGTGGCGCGCGCCGTCGCGCAGATTTTCGCTCCCGCCAGCGAACATGGCCGGCAGGGCGTGGAAGAACTGCAACAGCAGACCATCCACTTGCTGTCTTTCAAGCCGCTGCCGCAAAAGATCTTCGATGCCCAGACTGCCTTCAGCCTGCTGGCCCGATACGGGGCCGATGCGCCGCGGCCGCTCGAAGAGGCCGAACTGCGCATCGAGCGCCATCTGGCCACCCTGCTGGCCCTGCCGGGCGATGGCGAAGGCGTGCCGCCGCCATCGCTACGCCTCATTCAGGCCCCCGTGTTTCATGGCTACAGCATGTCGCTATGGGTGGAATTCGAATCCAGTCCCGAGGTGGAAACCCTCGAAAGCGCGCTCAGTTCGCCCTCGATCGACGTGCGCGGCGCGGATTTCGAACCGCCCACCAACGTTGGCCAGGCGGGCCAAAGCGGTATTTCCGTGGGGGCCATTGCGCCTGATCGCAACAGCGCCGAAGCCTGCTGGTTCTGGCTGGTGGCGGACAACTTGCGTTTGACCGCCGAGAACGGCGTGGCCGTGGTGCGGCAACTGGTATGAAGAACCGACTCCTGTTGTCAGGCTCGGTGTTGGCCGCCCTGGCGCTTGCCGCAAGCTGCGGCTATCATCTCTCCGGCCATGGCGACCTGATGCCGGCCAGCGCCAAAACCGTGGCCATCGCTTTCCGCAACGGCACCACCCGCTACGACCTCGCCCGCATGCTGCCGGCCGAGGTGACGCGCGAGTTTCTGACACGCACGCGTTACAAAGTGGTGGACGACCGTAACCAGGCCGACGTGGTTTTAGAGGGCATCGTGGCCAATGTCTTTCCCAGCCCTACCACTTCCGACCCGGCAACCGGCCGCGCCACCGGCGCGCTGTTGGTGGTGCAACTCAATCTGACCCTCACCGAACGAGCCACCGGCAAGCTGTTGTGGTCCCGCAACGGCTGGGACTTTCGCGAGCGCTACGAGGTTTCCACCGATCCGCAGGCGTACTTCGACGAGAGCAGTCCGGCCATGCAGAGGCTCAGCCAGGATGTAGCCCGCGCCGTGGTCAGCACCATCCTGGAGCATTTCTAGGGTAGCACAGGCTTCAGCCTGTGGTAAGTGTGAGGAGCAGCGTAAGTATTCGGTTTCGGAATTACGGTCACGTATTCGGCAACCGCTCCCTAACGGTCGCGGCTCGGTTTCGTGTGTTTCCGAGCCGCGACCGTTAGGGAGCGGTTGCCCGGGAATACGTTGGTGAACTTATGAACTGGTGGACTAAGTGACCCCCTCCCAATTTCTAACCTTGCTGAAAAAGCAAGGTTCCCCGCCGCTTTCGCTGCTGCTGGGGCCGGAGGCCTACCAGCGCCGCCGCATCCGCCAGACGCTGTCCGCCGGTCTCCCTGAGGATTCGCTCGCCGAGCACGACCTGGCCGCCGCCAGTTTTGCCCAGATTCTGGACGACGCGCGCGCGCTTTCGCTTTTTGCCGCCGAGCGCCTGATCTGGGTCGTCAATGCCGAAGCAGCTTTGCCGCGCGGGCGTGGGTCGAGCGAAGAGGAAGGCGAAACCGAAGGCGGCGCCGGCGATGGGGCCTTGCTGGCCGCCTATGCCAAGGACCCCACTCCAGGCGTGACGCTGGTATTCGAGGCCAGCCGCTACGAATTCGAAGGCGAGGACAAGCGCAAGATCGAGCGCGTCGCCAAATTCTACGCGAGCATCCCCGTCGTGGTGGAGCTCGAGCGCTACGCCCCGGCTCAGGCTCGCCAGGAAGCGCAATCCCTGGCCGCGCGCGCCGGTCTGCGCCTCGAAGACGCCGCGCTGGACCTGCTGGTGGAATCGCTCGCCGGCGATGTCGCCCGCATCGCCACCGAAATCGAGAAGTTGTCGCTCTATGCCGGCGGCAAGCCGGTTGGCGAAGCCGACATTGCGCAATTGGTGCCCGATGCCCGCGCCGGCAACATCTTCGCCCTGGTGAACGCCATGGGCCGTCGCGACCGCGCCCGCGCGCTCGAATACCTGGATGCCTTGGTGCGCGAAGGCGAGTATCTGCCGCTGGCGCTATCGTTCCTTTCCACTCAGTTCCGTACTGCGCTGGCGGCGCGCGAAGCGGGGTTGAAAACCGCGGGCCAGATCCAATCGCATTTTTCGCGAATGGGCGTGCCGATGTGGGGTTCGCGCGCCGAGCAGGTAGCTCAAACCGCGGCAAAGTTCAGCCCGGCGCAGATCGAGAGCGCCATGGAATCGATCTACGAAGCCGACAAAGGCTTCCGCGACGCGCGCCCGGACGACCGCGTAGTCATGGAACGGCTGATTCTGAAACTGGCGAGGATCACAGACTAAAGTCTCTGCCAAAGGTGGCACAGGCTTTAGCCTGTGAGATCTGACCCCACTACGCCGACAGCGCTTTCACCCGCGCGTGCAACTTGGACTTGTACCTCGCGGCCGTATTCTTCTTGATCGCGCCGAGCCGCGCCGAACGGTCGATCAGCGAAAAGGTCTGCGGCAAGAGTGCGGCAGCGCCCGCCGCATCCTTATTCAAAATCGCGCGGCGAATGGTGCGAATGTGGTGGCGAAGGCGGCTCTTGTTGCGGTTGTTGAACTCCGTGCGCCGTTCGGTCTGGCGTACGCGTTTGAGCGCGGAATACGTGTTGGCCATCTGCTAAATCGAATCCTTACAAAGCGTTTGAGCCTTTAGGATAGCGCAATGAAAGGATGCCGGGCAACTTGGCGGCGGGGCCGGATCTACCCCTGCTCCCCCGCCGGCTGCTGCGTCATGTTATTGATCCCTCTCCAAAATCTCCACGAGCCGTCGGATTCCCGTTTCAGAATACTCACCGCTTTCCCCTTCAAGTGGATCTCGGCGCCGCCCGGCTCCGGTGTCAGACGTAACTCATCGGTGCCCCACAGGAACGCCCAGTCTCCGGCAACCTGAACTTCCTCAATCGCGCTTTCCTGTTCGACCTCGCGATATCGCGGGAAAAAAGCCCGATACATGTTTTCGACTTCTTTTTTGCCCCTGATTGGAGGTACGGCCGCTGGCAGGAACACAATGTCGTCGGCGACCAACTCCAGGATTGCATGAATATCTTTTGCCTTCGTTGCCAGGCGCCATTTGTCGAGAAGCGTCAGAATTGCCCTTCTGTCCGCCTCACTGCCGGTTTGTTTCAATTCGGTGAAATCTGTCATTGTCAAAATCCATGCGCGTTTCCGAGCCGCGACCGTCAGGGAGCGGTGAAAAAATCAAATTCGAGCCGCCGATGAACGCCGATAAACGCCGATAAAACCTTGATTTTCTTCATCCGTGTTCATCGGTGTTCACCGGTGGCCATATTTCTTTACGGGTTCTCAGGGGAGCCGTTGCCCGCGAATATGTTGCCTTACTTCCGAAATAGTACACTAACACCGGACCGCGCGTCCCAATAACGGACATCGCATATAGGCCTGATTAGCTGATTCAATTAAATCTCCGACCGCCCGCGTCGCGATCCGGATATGCCCGTCTTCGACGCTCGCCCCATGCAGGACCTATATACCCAGCGCGCCGTCAAGACAACCGACATCTTTGCCCAGATCACCGCGGCCATGGGGTTGATGGGGATGATTCTGGCGGCGGTGGGCTTGTACGGCCTGGTGGCCTACTCGGTGAGCCGGCGCACGCGCGAAATCGGCATCCGCATGGCGCTCGGCGCCGACCGCCGTTCGGTGGTCCGCATGGTGCTGCGACAGGGGCTCTGGCTCGGCCTCGCCGGTGTTGCCGCCGCCCTGGTAGTGGCGCTTTATGCCTGCCGCGCCATCGGTTCCGCCATCGCACTAATCTTCACGTTTAACCGCATCGACCCGCTCATCTTCATCGTCATCCCGCTGCTGTTGCTCTTCATCACCCTACTGGCAACGTGGGCGCCCGCGCGGCGGGCCGCGCGCGTGGACCCACTCACCTCGCTTCGCGACGAGTGAGGGCGGGTGGGACTGACCATCGTTCTTCGTGGTCTGTCAGGCCCTCGCCCGGTGACAGCCGCTTGACAGACGACAAGAAACGATCGTCTGTCCCACCGGAAGTGGTATAACAGTCATATCAGATGCGGTTTAGCTTCGATCCCCGAAAGAGCAGGCGCCTCAGAGCAAATCCACGGCGCGGCATCGGGTTCGAGGAGACGCAGGAGTTGTTCTCTCGGCCATATTGGCTCGACCAGCGGTCGGATGTTCCGGAGCAATATGTGGCCGTCGGCTGGGTGGGCGACCGGATGTATTCCGTCATTTTTGAAATATGGGAAGACGAAGAGGGTGAGATTCTGCGCCTCGTCACGCTGTGGAGGTCAACCAAGGAGGAGGTCCGATCATATGAAGAAGGCTCGTAAACCTGGTGGGCCGGTTTCTGCCGATGCGATCGCCCGGCTGGCCGATCAAGGTAAAGACATCTCGCGTTTTTTCAAGGGCCAAGGCCGCATGGTGCAGCCGATACAACGAGTCAATGTAGACGTCACTGCCAGCATGTTGGAAGAACTGGACAAGGCTGCTCAGGACCTCAACGTGAGCCGCCAGGCCGTTATCAAAACGATGGTCCGGTACGCTCTCGATCAACACTATCTGGCCCAGCGTTCGCGGCGCCCGTGACCGAGCAGCGGCCGTGGAATGCCGCGATTCCGGCTCCCAAACCCTGGGCCGCGCGCGGGAATCGGACGTCGCTTCGACGCAAAACGCCCGGCCCACCGATGTGGGCCAGTCGCTGCGAGCCCAAGGTTGGAATAAACGCGGATGCAGACTGCGCCGCTCGATTCGGGCTATTGGCGACCTGCGGCCTTTTGTTGGGCCTTCTTCTGCCGCCGCGGCAGGCGGGACTTGTTTTTTGGCGCCAGCTTTGGCTTCTTCAAGGACTTTGTAGCCGGCTTGACTGCCGCGGGCGTAGCCTCGCCGCCTGAGACCGCCGCCGGCTCCTTCTTGTCTGCTATTTCTTTTTGTTTTGCCAAGTGCGCGAACCCCCACTCAACTGTAGCTTGTTTGGACGTGCCGGAGAAGCGGCCTCCTGGAGGAGCTCCAAGCCCCGTCCTTCGAACCTGGCCGCGGAACTGCGGGCAGGACCGTCAATCCAGCACCTTTATTTGCTCTCTGGCTGCGCCGGTTCTCCAGGCTCCGTGGGACAGACGATCGCTTTTTGTCGTCTGTCGCGCTTGCCCTGGCCACAAACGCAGCGACAGACGACAAAAAACGATCGTCTGTCCCACCTGGCATCTATTCCTCTGCCTTCCACCCATCGATCGCCAAGCGCACCTGCTCCAGCACTTCACTTGCATCCGGCCGATCCACGCGAATCACCGTGGCGTTGGGGCTCACCGGGCGCCAGCGGTCGAACATGCGCGTCGATGCGAACCCGGCGAAGATGCAGATCAGCGGCACGCCCGAAGCGGCGGCGGCGTGCTGGCCGGCGGAATCGTAGCCCACATACAAGCGGCTCTGGGCCACAATGGCGGCGAAGCCGGCGAACGACCCTTCCCAGAAACGCGCCTTCACCCCAGCGTCTTCCACCGCCTTTTCCACGCGCACGGCTTCCGCCCCGCCGGCTCCTTTATCGACGCACAGCCCGAGACCGGTCGCGGCCAACAGGCGCAGCAGCTCCGCTTCGAAAGGGTCGGGCAGGCGCTTATCCGGGTTATCGCCCACGCCCAGGCTGACGGCGATTTGCGGCGGTTCAGCCGGTAGCGGGCCCAGCGCCAGATAGGGCTCCGCCGCTGGAACCCCGAAGGTGTCGGCGGCCCAGCGCGCGGCCAGCTCGCTCAGAGCGCGGCTGCCGTCGCCGCCATAGGCGCGGCTTTCGAACAGGTGATAGCGCTCTTCGGCGCACACCGGCAGCAGACCAAGCTGGGTGAGGCGCGAATCGGGGTCGATCACCAGCGCGGTCTTGGCGCTCACCAGATCGCGTAGCTCTTTCCAAACCGCCAGGCGGTCGCGCAGGATGCCGCGCCGATATTCTATCGGTGCGTGGCGTAAACGCGGGTCGCCCGCAAATAGCTCGAAGTTTTTCTCCGGTCCCACGAACACGATGGCCGAACGCGGAAAGCGGCCCTTGGCGGCGGCCAGCAAAACGCTGGTGACGGCGATATCCGCGCCCAGGGTGACGCGCGAAAGCACGAACACCTGGCGCGGCTCCTTGCCCACGGGGCGGGTCTGGCGCACGCGCTCATACCGCGCCACCAGGGAGGCCGCTTCCAGGCTGGGCTCCGCGTGCTCGATGGCTTGCGCGAACAGTTTCGCGTACACGTCGCACAGCCGCGGTTCGAAACGGTCGGCCAAGCCTTCGGCCAGCACCCCAAACAGCGCCCGGTTGCAGTGTTCCTCCATCAATGACCGGGGCAGCAGCTTGGGAGGCCGGCCCGCAACCGCCCGGTCCAGCACCTCCCGGGCAAGCGCGTTACACGAAGTACTTATCAACCAGGATCCCCAGTTTATGGCGCGTCGTGTCCGGCGCCAGTTTGCGGTCGGTAATGATGGCGTGCGCCAGCGCCGAACCGCATTTGCAGGCGCGTTCGCCCGGCATGCGCGCCACCGCTTCGGCCACCACTTTACAGGCGTTCTCGGCGTTCTTAGTGAGTGTGGCGATAATCTGAGTCACGCTGACGGCATCGTGCTCTTCGTGCCAGCAATCGTAATCGGTCACCATGGCCACCGTGACGTAGCAGATTTCCGCTTCGCGCGCCAGCTTGGCCTCCGTCAGATTGGTCATGCCGATCACGTCCATGCCCCAGCTCCGGTACAAAAACGATTCGGCCTTGGTGGAAAACGCGGGGCCTTCCATGCAGAGGTAAGTGCCGCCGCGAGTGACCGGGACTCCCGCGGTCCGGCAGGCGTCGCCCACCACCTGGCTCATCTGCGGGCATACCGGATCGGCGAAGCTCACATGCGCCACCAGGCCGTCCCCGAAGAAGGTGGAGGCGCGGCCGAGGGTGCGGTCCACGAATTGATCGGGGATCACGAAACCGAGCGGCTTATGCTCCTCCTTGAGCGAGCCCACCGCGCTGAGGGAAATAATGCGCTCCACGCCCAGCCGCTTCATGCCGTAAATGTTGGCGCGATAATTCACCTCCGAGGGCGAAAAGCGATGGCCCCGGCCGTGCCGCGCCAGAAACGCGACTTTGCGTCCGGCCAGCGTGCCCGCGACATAGTTATCCGAGGGCGCGCCAAACGGCGTCTCCAGCAGGACTTCTTCCTGAGCTTCAAATCCGGGCATGGAATAAAGCCCGCTTCCGCCGATAATCCCAATCTCCGCTTCCAACGTTCAGTCTCCTTTAGAGGCATGACGCGGCAACGCGCCGGCGCAGGCCTGTTCGATAGCTTCCCACAACTCGGCAATACCGCGATCCTGGCTGGCCGCGGTCTGCACCACGGCGGGACGGCTGGCTTGAGCCGTCAATTCCAGCGCGCTCCGCAGTTCGGCCGCCACGCGATCCGCGTCGGGCTGGTCGGACTTGTTGACCACGAACACATTCGCTATTTCCATGATGCCAGCCTTGAGCGTTTGCACGTCGTCACCCATGCCGGGCGCCAGCACCACCGCGGTGACGGGCGCCAGAGCGGCGATTTCGGTTTGGTCCTGGCCCACGCCCACCGTCTCCACCAGCACGGCATCGCGGCCGGCGCCATCGAGTAGGCGAATCATTTCGCCAGTGGCGGCGGATACGCCGCCGGACGCTCCCCGCGTCGCCACCGAGCGAATGAACACGCCCGCGTCGCCCGCGTGCCGCTGCATGCGGATGCGGTCGCCCAGAATGGCGCCGCCGGTGATGCGGCTGGAAGGGTCGATGGCGAGCACAGCCACGGTTTTCGACAATCGCCGCAGGTGGCGCGCCAGGGCGTCGATGAGCGTGCTCTTGCCCGCTCCGGGAGGGCCGGTGATGCCGACGATGCGCGCGCGGCCGGCGAATGGCGCCAGCTCGGCCAGAATCGCCGCGCCTTCCGCGGCGCCGTTTTCCACCGCCGTGAGCGCGCGCGCCAAGCTGAGCAAATCGCCGCTGCGAATCTGTCGGGCCCGGTCCGTCATCCGTTTGAGAGCAATTGCCGCGCGATGACCAGGCGCTGAATCTCGCTGGTGCCTTCGCCAATGGTACAGAGTTTCACGTCGCGGTAAAACTTTTCCACCGGGTACTCTTTGATGAAGCCGTAACCGCCGTGGACTTGCACCGCTTCCCCGGCAATCCGAACCGCCGCTTCGGAAGCGAACAGTTTGGCGGCGGAAGATTCGTAGGTCACGCGCCGGCCTTGGTCCAGTGTCCACGCCGCGCGGCAGGTCAATAGCCGCGCCGCATCCAGATCGACTGCCATATTCACCAGCTTATGCTGGATCGCCTGGAATTCGGAAATCGGACTGCCGAATTGTTTGCGCTGTCCGGCGTAGCGCAGCGACGCTTCATAAGCGCCTTGGGCCATGCCGACCGACAGCGCGGCGATGGAAATACGCCCGCCGTCCAGCACCTTCAAACTGTCGATGAAGCCCTCGCCGCGTTCTCCCAGAAGTTGTTCCGCGCCCAGCCGGCAGTTTTCGAATATCACTTCTCCGGTGGCGCTGGCCCGCATCCCCAGCTTGTTTTCTTTCTTGCCCAGCCGATAACCCGGCGTTTCCTTTTCCACGATGAAGGCCGAAATGCCGCGTTCCTTTTTCAGCGAGCGAACCAAACCGCCGGTTACGGCCATGGCCACGCAAACGTCGGCAAAGTGAGCGTTGGTGGTAAACGTTTTGGCGCCGTTGAGCAGCCAGCCGTCGTGGGTTTCCACCGCGGTGGTGCGCGTGCCAGCGGCATCCGACCCCGCTTCAGGTTCGGTCAACGACCAGCATCCCAGCCATTCGCCCGAAGCCAGGCGCGGCAGATAGCGCCGCCGCTGCTCTTCGCTGCCCATCTTATAAATATGGTTGCAGCACAGAGATGTGTGTGCCGCCACGATGAGCCCCACCGAACCGTCCACCCGGGAAAGCTCCTCGATGAGGATGGCGTATTCGACGTAGCTCAACCCCGCCCCGCCGTACTCCTCGGGAACGATGGCGCCCAGATAGCCGAGCTTGCCCAGCTTGCCCACTGCCTCGAGCGGAAAGATCTGGCCTTCATCCCATTCCATGACGTGCGGCGCCAGCTCGGCTTCGGCAAATTCGCGCACGCTTTGCCGCAGGGCAATCTGTTCGGGGGTGTACTCGAAATCCACGGCTAGACGATTTCGCCGCGAGCCGCGTCCCAGCTCACGCTGCGCCGTTCGCGGTAGCTCTCGACCGCCATTCGGCAGGCGATCGACACGCGGTAGCCCAGCTCGAAGGGGCAGTTGAGGTGGCGCGCGGCGCCGCGAATGCAGTCCAGAAAATTCTGCATGTGGGCCTTGGGATCGGCGCGCGTCACACCCAGCATGTCTTTGCCGTCGCGGCGATTCACTTTTTGCGGCGCGTAGCGAATGCTCTGCGGCGTATGCGAAATGCTGCCGTCGGTGCCAAGCACGCTTTCCTCCACGCCGAGCGAGTCGTTGCCGAAACCGGACACCCAACTGAACAGAATTTCCTCTTCGTGTTCCATGGCGACGCTCATGGTGTCGGGCACTTCGCGGCCATCCTTCCACAGATAGAGGCCGCCGGTCATGGTGACTTTGCGCGGAATGGCGAGGTCGAGCGCTTGGTACCAGAAAGCCAGTTGGTGGCACATGTTTTCGTAAACGTTGCCGCCCGAGTAGTCCCAGAAAAAGCGCCAGTTGATATACCGGTTGGCGTCGAATGGACGGTCCGGCGCGCCGCCCAGGAACGACTTCCACAGGATGTTCTCCGGCGTCATGTCGGGATAGACGGGCCGCGACCACTGTGGCTTCGCGTGCGGCGTGTTGCGGTACATGTGAGCTTCGATGGCGGTGATGCGGCCCATCAGCTCGGGCCGAAGGAACCGGGCGGCGTCGCTGGCCGGACCGCTCGAAGTCCACTGATGGCCGATCTCGACGACCCGTCCGGCGCCGGCGCGCTCCACCGCCGCCCGCATCGCGCGCGCATGCTCCACCGTAAACGCCATGGTCTTTTCCTGGTAGACGTGCTTGCCGCTATCGAGCGCGGCGATGAAGTGTTCCGCGTGGAGGTGCTGCGGCGTGGCGATGAGCACGGCGTCGATGGAGCGATCTTCCAGCAGGTGACGATAGTCGAGATAAGTCTTGGCAGCCGGTGCGACGGTTTTCACTTCTTCCAGCCGCCGGGTGTAGACATCGGCCGCGCCCACGCATTCCACGTTGCCGCAATCGATGGCCTGGCGCAGGATTTCCGAGCCGCGCGCCCCCGCGCCGACGATGCCGATGCGAACCCGATCGTTGGCGCCGAGCACCCTGGAAGATGCCAGCGTGCCGGCCAATCCGGAGGCTACCGAGCCGATAAAAATACGCCGTGACTGCATAAGGCACCTTCCATTAGTAAACCGATTATAGCGTTAGGCAGGGGCACGGAGTCCTCGTGGCGCGGGCTGTCCAGCCTGCTGAGCCGAGATTCTTCTTGGCTTTTCTTGTAGTTGGGCTTACACCGGCTCGGCATCCACTCCGGCGGCCGCCAGTGCGGATTCCACTTCGGCCGGGCGCAGCCGCGAGGCATCGTATTCCACGGTCAGCGTATCGAGAGCCGGCGCGAGGGTCAGTTTCTGGATGCCATAGAGCACGGAAGTCTTGGTCAGCCGCGCCAGCACGGTCTCATCGGGCTGCTTCAACAGGCGGAAGCGCGCTTCGAGTTTGGTCATCGGAATTCCAGAATACCAGAGCAAGTGGAGTAGGCCTTTGGCCTGCTTCGGTCAGGATATGCCGCTCTCCGCATGAAAATTCAGCGGCCCGTTCCCGCGGCCAAATTCGGGATTGGTGCGAATCGCCTCCTGGACAAAACGCCGGGCCACGGCGACCGCTTCCCACAAAGGAACGCCTCGCGCCAAACCGGCGGTAATTGCCGCCGAATAGGTGCAGCCCGTGCCATGCGTGTGGCGCGTGGCGATTCGTTCGCCCGCAAATTCGCGGAAGCTTTCGCCGTCAAAGCCAAGGTCCACCGGGTCGCCCGCCAGATGCCCGCCTTTGATCAGCACGGCCCTGGCGCCAAGGCGGATCAACTCGCGAGCCGCGTGCCGCATATCTTCGAGCGATACGATTCGTAACCCGGTCAGCGCCTCGGCTTCGGCCAGGTTCGGTGTCAGCAACGCCGCCAGAGGCATTAACTCCGTGCGCAACACCGGCAACATGTCGCTCTGCGCCAATGCCAGTCCGTGCTTGCCGCTCATGACCGGGTCGACCACCAGGGGAAAGGCGAACGCGCGCGCCGCTTCGGCCACCACCCGGGCCACCGCGGCCGAACCCAGCGCACCGGTCTTGGCGGCGTGGGGCGGCATGTCCTCCAGCACGGCCGCGATCTGTTCGGCCACCAGCCCCGGCTCCAGCACTTCCACCCGCGACGAGCGCACGCTGTTCTGCACGGTGATGAGCGTGGGGATGGCTTCGCCGTAAACGCCGAATCGATGAAAGGTTTTGAGATCCGCCTGAATTCCAGCCCCGCCGCTGGGGTCGGAGCCGGCGATACTCAACGCCACGCGCGAGGCCGTCACACTCGCATCATGTAGCTCGCGGCGCGGGCTGTCAAGCCTGCTGAGCCCAGATTCTTCTCGGCTTTTCTTGGCAGCCGTCGGCCTGGGCTTTCCGCGCGTCTTCCGCGGGCACTTTGCGCCACGGCTCAAATGAAGAGCCTTGGGCCCAGCCTATTTGATCCAAAGGTTCACGGGAGGAGACTGAAAGCTGCCTACGCTCAGCACCAGCGGGTACATGCCAGTCGTGGCATTATTCGGTAGCCAGCAGTTTACTTGCAGCAGCCCCACCTCACCGGGCGCGCTCCCGGCATACAGCAACGGCAAGCTGGTCTGGCCTAAAGCTACGCCGACCGCCAACAGCGGTTGCGGGTACGGCGTGCTAGCGGGCTCGCCGGCCTGGTTCGGTCCGTTGGTGAGGCCTTCGCCGGTGCCGAACAACATCACCACGCTGCCGGCGGGCGCGGGCGAGATAGCCGAGTTGATTGTGCCATCCTGATCGATCGCCACGGGAAAGAGGCCGGGGACTGCCAGGGCCACGGTTTCGAGCGCCGACCCCAGCACCTGACCTTGGTATTGAACGGCGATCTCAGTGACGCCGCCGCTGGCCACGGTGTACGGAACCTGGGCGTTGATCTGGCTGGCCTGGACGTACAGCAGCGGCGCCGCGACGCCGTCGAAATCCACTTCCACGCCACCCAGCGCGGTTGCCACCGAGCCATTCGAGCCAACCGTTCCGACCACGCCCACTGCCGGTCCGATGCCGTTGCCCGTGATGGTGACCAGCTCACCCGGCGCCACGCTGGCGCTCACCAGGCTGGCGGCATTGGCCACCGCCACGCTCGGCGCCAGCGACACCGCCGTGACCGGCGTTCCCGGTATCAACACGCGAACGCGATTGTTGCCGCGATCGGCGAAGTAGACATCGCCGGACGCGTCCAGGCATAATCCGGCGGGAGCGTTGACCAGCGCCGAGAGCGCGCTCGCTCCGTCACCCGCCAAGCCCGCGCTTCCTTGCCCCGCGATGGTGTGCAGAATGCCGTCCGCCGTGATCAGCCGCAGCCGGTTGTTGCCGGTATCGGCAATGTACACGTCGCCGAAGGCATCCGCAGCCACGCCGGCGGGTGCATGCAGAGTTGCGGCGGTTGCCGGGCCTTCATCGCCGCTGTTGCCGGCAGCGCCGGTTCCGGCCACGGTGCGGATTTTGCCGTCCGCGGTTACCTCGCGGATCGCGTTGTTGCCGGTGTCGGCAATGAACAAATTGCCGGCCGGGTCCACCGCGCATGCGCTCGGCTGGTTCAGCTCGGCTTGGGCGGCGGGCCCGCCATCGCCGGCATAACCGGCCGTGAAACCCGCGCCCGCGGCGGCCGCCGTCACGCCTCCGGCAGGGATTCGCAACACGCGGTTGTTGACGGTATCGGCCACGTAAATATTGTTCCCGCCATCGCTGCAAACCGCGCCCGGCCCGTCCAGATTGGTCTTGGTAGGCGGCAAGCCCGCCGGTCCCTGTCCCGCCGTCCCGCTTCCGGCTACGGTCTGGATCAACAAACTGGCGGGTACCAGCCGGACCCGCTCGTTGCCGCTATCGGCGATCACCAGGTTGGCGCCACCGCCGGCCGCCACTCCCAGGGGAACGTTCAGGGCCGCCGTCACCGCCGTCCCGCCATCTCCGTTAAATCCCGCGCTCCCGGTTCCGGCGAATGTTTGAATCGCTCCCGAGGGTAAAACCTGGCGCACCCGATTGGTTCCGGAATCGGCGATATACAGACTTCCCGTTGCGTCCAACGCCACTGCGTTCGGGGCCAGAAGAATGGCGTTCTTGGCGGGACCGTTGTCGCCCAACGCGTGCTGGTAATCGTCGCCGGCTAGCGTTTCGATCACGCCCTGGCCGTTGATTTCGCGAATGCGGACGCCGTCAGCCAGGAACAGGTCCCCCCCCAGATCGAAAGCCAGATCGCGCGGCATGGTCAGCCCAGCTTGGCTGGCCGGACCGCCATCGCCCCAAAAACCCACTGTTCCCGTGCCCGCCACCACTTTCCAAACACCCGCCAGGCTGTAGCTGTGAACGGTATCGCTGGCATCGGCAACATAGACATTCAGGTTTCGGTCCACTGCCACGGCCAAGGGCGTGGACAACGCGGTGGCCGAGACGCCGCCCAGCACAGTTCCGATGAGGCCGCCGGAGATCTTGCGGACGCGCTCATTGCCGGAGTCGGCCACGTACAGAGCTCCGGTCGCGTCCAGCGCCAGGCCGGCCGGATAATCCAGTTCAGCGGCGATGGCCAGGCCGCCGTCCCCGCGGAAACCGGCCACGCCCGTACCGGCCATCGTGGTGATGACCCCGGCCGCCACTTTGCGCACGCGCTGACCGCTGAATTCGGAGATATAAAGGTTGCCCAAGCCATCCACCAGCAGGTTGCGCGGGGCGTTCAACTGAGCGTTCCCCACCGCTCCGCCGTCGCCGGCCGAACCCGCCGTTCCAGTGCCGGCCACGGTTGAAATCACGCCCTGCGGCGAAATCTTCCGCACCCGGTTATTACCGAGGTCTGCGACATAAACATCGCCCGCCAGATCCACCGCTACACCATAAGGCAGGTTGAGCTGGGCCGCGGTGGCGGGGCCGCCATCGCCGCTGAAACCCGCCGCGCCGGTCCCGGCAATGGTGGTAATCGTTCCGGCGGCGTCGATCTTGCGCACCCGCTGGTGATCGGTATCGGAGAGATAAACGTTACCGGACAAATCGACCGCAATCCCCTGAATGGCGCCCATCTGGGCCGCCGCGGCCGGTCCTCCGTCTCCCAGCGAGCTGGACCCGGCGATGGTGGCGATGGTGTAAACGGGGGCGGTGGAAGCGCCCGCCCCCAAGATCACCCACAACGTTAAGAAAAGGAGTCGATATAAATGGTTCAAAGATATTCTCTTCACCCGCCGGACGTGGTCCAACCACAATAGGGACCCACGTTTTCATAGTGGCGGGCGGGGCGGTAAATTCTCCGAAAAAGAAGCCACGGCGAAAAAGAATCCTAATTGAATTCGATTTCTTTCCGCGCACCCTCCTGTTTTGGGCGGTTAGAGCCGATATATCTCAGCAGGTAAGAAATGCGAGGTATGCGGACGGCATCTTCAAGCGGGCTTCGACAGGGGTGGAATGACCTACTGGAGTCCTGCTACCGAAGCCTGGAGGAATTGCGCGGCGATTACCACCAGGCCCTGGTGGATCCTACCGAAGCGACGTTGTTTGCTCTGGCGCAGGCGGCGGAACAGCGCAATCGCCAAACTGCGGAGCATTGCGAACGAATGAAATTTGTCAGCGTTGCGATGGGGATCGTCTACGGTCTGGATCGCACGAGCTTATTAACTCTCTACCGGGGAGCGCACCTCCACGACATTGGAAAAGTCGGCATTCCCGACAGTATTCTGCTCAAGCCCGGTCGGCTGGATGCCCGAGAATGGGAAGTAATGAAGACCCACCCCGCCCGTGGAGTCGAAATCTGCCGCCATTTGAAGACCTTGGAACCTGTTCTTCCCATCATTCGGCATCACCAACGAGCGTTGGGACGGATCCGGCTATCCGGACGGCTTGGCTGGCGAGAACATTCCGCTGCTGGCGCGAATCGTGCAAATGGCGGATATCTACGACGCGTTGCGCAGCGAGCGTCCCTACAAACGGGCCCTTACCGCCGATGAGACGATGGGCATCATCGACCAGGAAGCGGCACGCGGCTGGCTCGAGCCGGCGCTGGTTCAGATTTTCCACCGCCTGCACCGCGACGTGCTGTCCCGTTGGCGCGAACTTGCCCGCTCGGAGTGGGATTTAGAGCCAATCCGGCAGTCGCTTGACAATTTGCGGCTCGCCTTGGCGGTACA
Organism: Bryobacteraceae bacterium; assembly: GCA_049511335.1. Lineage (GTDB taxonomy): Bacteria > Acidobacteriota > Terriglobia > Bryobacterales > Bryobacteraceae > JBEKYD01. Next base: position 16,704 of record JBEKYD010000040.1, read on the forward strand.
AGGCGGAGCGCAATCTTTGTTGCCCACCGCCGGCCCGCTGCCGGCATAGAACGCACCCGTGGCGCGGACGGGCGAAGGCTGTGAAAAAACAATTCGAGCCGCCGATGAACGCCGATAGCTTTGTTGGTTTCTTTATCGGCGTTCATCGGCGGCTATGTTTCTTCACACCCTCCCCGGGCTTCTGCCACTCCTCTCAGCGCATTATCCTAGCGATAGTGCGAATTCGCTTTCTCACTTCCACCCCGCTCGATGTCCGCCGCGGCAGCGGAACTTACGTCGGCATCTCCGTGCTGGCCGGCGCGCTCGAACGGCTCGGGCATTCGGTCCACGTCGAAACGCCCCACCATCGCCTGCCGCTCTACACCCTGGACCGGCTGCGCTTCAATCGCAGCCTCCGCATAGAGCCAGGCTTCGACCTCACCGTGGGATTCGACATGGATGGCTACCGCATCGCCGATTCCGGCGCCCATGTAGCATCGCTCAAGGGTGTGATCGCCGATGAAGTCCGCTTCGAGCGCGGCCTCACCAAGCTCACCATGAGCGTTCAAGCACGCTGCGAGCGCCTGCACACCCAAAGGGCCGCGCGGGTGATCGCGACCAGCCGCTACTCGGCCGGGCGCGCGCGGGAGTTCTACGGCCTAGCGCAGTTGCCCGCCGTCGTGCCCGAGCTCATCGATTTGCGCGCCTGGAAGGAACTGCTCGATCAGTCGTCCACGGCGCCGAACTCCTCCTGCTTCACCGTTCTCTTCGTAGGCCGCTTCTACCGGCGCAAGCGGATCGACCGGCTGCTCCAGGCGGCAGCCCTGCTCCGGCGGGAAATTCCGGATCTCGAAGTGCGCCTCGTGGGGAACGGCCCGTGCGCGCGGAGATGGCGCCGCCTGGCCGCGCAATTGCAATTGGGGCGCACGGTTCGCTGGCTGGGCGATGTGACGCGCGCGCAACTGGCCGGCGAATACCGGCGCGCCGATGCATTCTGCTTGCCCAGCGTGCAGGAAGGTTTCGGCATCGTGCTGCTGGAAGCCATGGCTGCCGGCAAGCCGATCATCGCCGCGCGCGCCGGCGCCATTCCCGAGGTCGCCCCCCACGCCATCCTGATTGCCCCCGATCAAGCCGAAGCGCTCGCCGGCGGCATTCGCCAACTGTATCGCGCGCCCGAATTGCGCGCCGCGCAGGCCGCAACCGGCGCCCAATGGGTCCGCCAGTTCGACGCCTCATGCGTAGCAAAAAAGTTCCTGGAGGCGGCGGGGTGGCAGCTTTGACCGATGACTGGAGGACTTTCCGGTGACCCAGAGGTGGGACAGACCATCGTTCTTCGTGGTCTGTCGGGCTCTCGCCGGGCCGCAACGCTCGACAGACGACAAAAAAAGATCGTCTGTCCCACCTCTGGTTTGGGTCAGCTTGCCTGGAAGATGGCCGGCGACGCAGTCGTACCACATTCGAACCCTTGCACCAGCCGCGAGTCGGAGCCGCGGCCGGCAGGGAGCGGCTACGGAATCGGTCGCCGCAATTCCGAAATGAAAAACTTTCACCGGAAATTCAGCCGCACCACACTCAAAATCGGCGGTCCCTCCGTACGCGTCAGACGCAACGTGAATGTGCGCAGTCCTGCGCCTGCCGGTTCGATGGGCGGCGTAACCACCGTTCCCCCGGAGCCAATATGCGTCGGCCGCAACAACACGGTCGAATCCGCCGCTGCCGGGTCGCCGTCGGTCAGGCTGATGTCACCCTCCATGCTCGACTCTAACCGCAACTCGACCGTATCGCCCTCCCGCAAGCCGCCCTGCCCGATGGGTTCGAACGCGCCGCTATCGTTGCGCCGCAACACGGTCCACTGCAGCGGACCCGAAGCCAAAACCCCCAGCGCCGACATAATGGGAGCCCGCGCCGGTCGAAAATTGTTTTCGGCCGCTCCACCACCTCCACCCCGTGCGGCAGGCGGCGACGGCTGGTTGATCGCCTGGGACCGGTCCGTCGCTTGCGGTTCCACCGGACTCGAGTTCGCCGCCGTCACTTGTACCGTCTCCGTCGTGGCGGGCACCGCGGCAGGCGGAGTCGGGGCCCCCTCGGCTTTCATTATTGCCGGCACGGGCGCTGGCGCAGGCGCCGCGGGCGGCGGTGGCGGGACTAACGACCCCATTACATCGGAGGTGCTTTGCGCACCGGCATGGGCCGTCTGTATCACAACGATAGGGTCGCCAGGCGCATTCCGGCGAAACGCACTCGACCCCGCCGGCAAACGCCGCGCCAACGCCCGCGCTTCTTTCCTGGCAGGCGCGCCAGCCGCGCTGTTCTCCGCTGCGGCGGCCGGTGGCGCGGGAATCGCCGCTGGCTTCAGCACCGCCACTTCCGTGACCGCTTGCCGCTGTTCGGAATGCCACATCCAATAGCCCGCCCCAACCGCAATCGCGAGCGCCGCCGCGGCAGCGAATGCGCGTAAGGGCATCGAGGACCACGCCCGCCGATACCACCGCGCCGGCTGCCGGTCCAGCGCCGCCAGCAAACGCGCCCGTGCCGCCCGGTCGCTGAGCACGTCGCGCAAGGCTTCCTCCCGCGCCAGCGCGTCAAAGAGTTGCTGATCCTCGAGCGCCGCCTCCATCAGCGCCTGCCGCTCTTCCGCCGTCAGCGTGCCGGTGGCGTATCCGCCCAACAGTTTTTCCAGATCGCCCGGCCTCACGGTTTCCCTCCCCCCGGCCGCTCCCAATCCCCGCCCATCAGTTCCAGCAGATTCCGGCGGCAACGATGGTCCCAGGTGTACACCGTGTTGATGGAGCCGGCGCCTAACATCCGTTGGATCTCCGCAAACGTCCGGCCTTCGAGTTTCAAGCGCAGCAACCGGCGGCAACGTTGCGGCAACTGCCGGATCGCCCGCTCCAGCCGTTCCAGCATTTCCTTCCGTTCCAGCGTTTCGGCCGGATCGGGCCCCAGATCCGGCAAGGGGATATCGGTGATCGACACCGCGTGGTATTCCCCCCGCCGCGCGGACTTGCGGCGCAGGCTCAGCAGCTTGAAACGGACGATTTTCAGAGCCAGCGGCAGCAACTCGTCGGGGCTCTCGAGGTGCGCGTATTTTTCATGCAAAAGCATGAGCACCTCCTGCGCCAGGTCTTCGGCAGCCTCTCTCGATCCATGAGATGCCGCGAAGGCGGCGATCCTTTCACGAAGGCGGGCAAGAATCTCGTCGCGCTGCACGGTTTTGGCGGTCCGTGGCAATCATAACATTCCAGCCGCGTCCCGGCCCGCCGCGGCTTATCCCTCTTTGTACATGTACTTGATGGCCGGTTTATAGAGCAGAATATTAGGCGCGCCGTCGCGGTTCACCTTCAGGCAACACCGGTCGTACCACTCGATCACGCCATGCAAGGTCTCTCCATCGCACAGTACGAACACCATGGGGGTCTTGGCCTGCATCTGTTTTACGTAGTAAAAATTCTCCGCATTGGTATGATCCGGTGGAACCGGCTTTTTCTGCTGCGGCGGCGCCGCCCTGCGGGGAGGTGCGATTTGCTCCTTGATCTCGTTCAGAGACGGACGTATGAGCTTGCGATTGACAGCTTCCACGGCATGCCATCCTTAGTATGACGAAAATTGGCCGTCAGCTTCGCGTTCGAGGCAGGCGGTTTCAGTTGGGTTTTCCGACTTGACTCATGAATAACACAAAGGTCTGGCCGCCGCAACGGCCTGGAGAGAAAGCGTTTTCGGCCGAAAGTGGGACCGGCCTCCCGGCCGGTCTCTGGAGTTTCTCGATTCCCCGTACGCCATCTTGTTGCCTTCGTGGAGCAGGCGCTCTTGGCTGCAAGCTGCATTTGAGGCGGCCGCTGTGCGCTTGTGCATTCCCGCGCCTGTCCGTGGCACAGGCCGTCCGGCCTGCTGCATTCGGTTTCCCAGCCGACGTTCCGTAGCGCCGGCGATCTTTGTCGCCGGCGCCTCTGCCTGCGGCTCTGTCCCGCTTTCCACCGGCCTTTGGGCAGACCTCCGGTTCGCATGAACAACCGAGGCATGGCTTCGAGGCGCGAATCGTGATTTAGAGGGTGGTGGGCATAGGTCAGGCGGCGGTTTTGAAGCGTTTTTCGGGGTTAGAGACTGAGCGCTGGGCTGCTTTGAGGCGGCTATGGTGGACGATCAAGCGGAGGATTTCCGGATTTGAAAAATCAAATTGCGGGGGCAGCAGCTCACGCGGGAAATCGGTAGCAGGGTTGTAGGTTTCTCCCGCTTTTACAGCAAGTTCGGAGATCGACTGGGCGTCTTCGATGGCTTTCTCGAAGGCGGCTTTGCGGTCGGCCTGGAGTTGGCGGAGCATGGCGATGTCCTTTTCCACGCGGCGCTGGATGCGGGACGCGTAGAGGGCAATTCGTTCGAGGCTTTTGTCGTGAGCGAGCCAAGTGCGGCCTTTGGCGGCGGCGACGGCGGCTTCGGGGTGGGTGGGGCCCGGTTGGAGGACGCCGATGTCGAGAGCGAAGATGGCGTCTTCGATGGCGACGGCGCGCTGCAGTTGCCAGCGGCCGTCGGCGATGGATTGGACGAGGCCGGCTTCGAACCCGCCGGCGGGGTTGAAGTAATCTCGTATGTCGCGGCAGTGTTTCTCGTAGGCGACCCGGTCTTCCGGGGTGAGGATGTGGATTTGGCCGGTGAGGCCGTGGCGGAATGCGTTGAGAGCGCGAGGATCGCGCGGTTTGGATTGCGATTCGGTAGATTCAGGGTGCATAGTAAGCCGGCCACTGATCCCAGCTTATGATAGCGTGAGAATTATCTGATGAATTGCGATCTTGAACAGGCTCTACCGGCATGGCTGGCAGCAATCGGCACCATAGCGGTAGCCATCCTCGCAATTTGGGGCGATTGGTTCAGATCCGTTTTCGCAGGGCCGAAGCTTGAGCTATCGTTGCGGGACCCCCTCGGGGACTTGAATTCCAGAGCCAATGGAACGCGGGTTATCTACTACCACATCACTGTGACGAACACCCGCACCTGGAGCGCAGCAAAGGCAGTACGGCTCATGGTTGTTGCTGTGGACAAGCTGCGGCCTGGTGATACCTACCTGCCCGAGCACCTCGCGGTTCCAATACAATTGAATTGGGCTTTCGCTTCTTTCCATGAGCAGTTCCCCACGGTTGTGCAGGATGACATATGCGACTTCGGTTTCCTGGATCAGGGTGCGGCACGTTTTGAGCTAGCCCTTTACGTCAGACCTAATAACTTTAAGGGTTACGTCGCCGCAAACGAGACGATGCGCGTCAGCATCGTAGCCTCCGGCCACAATGTTCAACCGTCAAAGCCCTTAGTAATCGAGGTTGCCTGGGACGGGAAGTGGTCAGCCGATAAAGACGAAATGCGGCGGCACCTCGTCATACGGGAAGTCAAAGAGTAGCCCGCAACCCACTCCGTCAAGCCAGCGCGGCGCAAACCATGCCGTTTCTTTTTGTTCCCTTGGTTTGCGACGGACGACCCTTACGGCCTTAGCGCGCCAAAAGAAACGCCGGGTTGGGCTGTCCACTACTCGCTTCGCATCGAGGCACCAAAGCGGTGGACGACCACCGGGCGCTGGACGGAGAAGCCGGACGGGGCCTGGACGGTGGGCGGGGATGCCTGGCCGGAATTGACCAGCGTTGGGACGGTGATGCGGCCGATGGAATGCGGACATATACCAGCAGTCCGAGCCTGTGTGAAAATGAAGGCTTCTCTTTGTCACGCGAAAAGGTATGCCACGAAAGCGCATTGCACCCGGTATCGAAGCCGAGGTTCTAGTCTTATGCCGAAGGAGATGCTGCATTTGCTACGGCCTCACGCGCGATGTTTCTATCAAGACTGGCCAAATCGCCCATCTTGATGGCAATGCAGCCAACGACAGCCCGGACAACTTGGCTTTCCTCTGCTTTGAACATCACGACCAATACGATACGAGAACAAGCCAATCTAAAGGACTTACCGCGGCTGAAGTAAAAAGATTTCGAAAGGACCTCCACGAAATAATCGAGGAGGCCTGGAAGCAACCGGTCTGGTTCGGTGATGTTCAGGCTCGCGGGCCTGAAGACCTCTCAGGGCATTATGTCCGCGAGACAGAGTATGAAAGTGCGGAATTCGACGTCAAGATGCTGCCGGGAAACCGCGTTCGCGTCACTGGGCTCGCCTTGTGGGGCAAAGGACGCAAATATGGTCCGAATGTTGGGCAGCTCGATTTCGAGGCGTCGATCAATGGCCACCAGATCGAATTAGTAGATCGCACGCCTCAGGGCAGCACGTATGTCCTTGAGATCAGATTCGAAGGTGAAAGAGCAGTCGCCAAGGAGCGGCGTTACGTCGTCGGACAATTTGGGATGAACGTTTCGTTCGAAGGCGAATATCGGCGGGTTCGAAACGCCTTTGGCAACCTGCGCGAGGCGTTCGAGCGCATTCTCCTTAGGGTCTTGCCTGACATCTCCGACACGACAGGTGCCCACATCAGCGAAATCGGCCTCCACGTGTGGCTCGCCGATGCTCCGAGCTCATCGCCAACTGCCGCCCTCAGCCGCGCAGCTAGGATCCGGCTCTCCGATTCGACACCCTCAAAACCGCGTGTTTGGCATCGCGGCGAAGGCGTAGTAGGCCGGTGTTGGGATGAACAAACTGATGTAGCAATAGATCTCGCTGGTCTTCCCTATAAGATCGAGTCTGAAGAGGACTGGCTCAAACTTCCCTCCAAGATACGGGTAGGCCTAAACCTCACTGAATTTGCCGAGACCACACGCCATTTCCGAGCTATCGGTGCGAGCCCAATTGTGGCAAGAGATGAAGCCGTCGGATGCATCTCTGTTAACTTCGATCGAGATTGTCCAATTTCGTTTGACAGTCTTTGGAGCAGCGATGTCAAACGCCTGCTGCGCAAGGCGGCCGAGGATGTTGCGATAGTACTTCGGACCAGTCGAAGTGTTACGACCTCGTGACCTATTGCGCGCGTTTGCTGAGCGTGGCTGGCGGCCCGTTCACGCAACCTCCATTAATTTTCAGTTCTTGCACGTTGGACCGGGCGATGTCCGTCGCCAGCGCCCAGTTCCCGCGAAAACACGACAGCCACGCGGCCCTGCGTGTTGTTGCGAAACCCGAAACCCGAAACCCGAAACCGGCGACAACCCGAAACCGGTGACACCGAAACCGGTGACAGGCTACGTGTTTCCAGTTTCCCCGAAGGTCGACGGCCCCTCTGAAAATCGCCCGCCCTCAAAAACCCGGTCCTACGAAAATTAACCTGGCGAAGCGATTGATAATTAGGGAGTTAGCCCCAACGGCACCCCTATTTTTCATCCGTCCCGGTGACGGCCCCGCAAGGGCCGCGTAGTTGAGTCACGCCCGATTTCATCCCGTAACCAACTGAAAACAAACCGCCAACCAAAAACAGCCCGTTCCCGCCGTTCTATCATGGTGGAGGGAGGAAACCCGCCAGTCAGGGTAAACAAAGTGGCGCGGGCACTCGTGCCTGCCGTGTCGGGACTCATCCCGACACTTTGCCGCGCTGAAAAACAAAAACAGGCGTAAACGCACAAAAATGCACAACAAGACACCCTCCGATGGGCGAGGCCCAAACCGGTCATAACAAACAGAAACTAATAGCTTTACATATGCCGCAATTTTGTTTTTTCAACTGCGGGAGCATGGGGGAGCGGCGTAGGCGCAACAGCAGCGCCGGGATGAATCCCGGCGTGGCAGACTGAGAGTCCGCTCCACGAAAAAGTCGTTGCAGCGGGGGGGGAATCTACCGTCAGCTCCCGTGAAGAAGCATGGCGACCGATGATGACCGGGCAGCAAGCCGCGAACGACGCGCCGGCTTGCGCTCTCGATTGCGGCGGGTTTTCGCGATGGGGAAGGTCGACCGCAGACCTGGGGGTCCGGCCCACAAAATCCCACGGAAATCCTGCTCGGGAATATCATGAGGTGTGCTTATGCGAACCCTGGGATTACGAAGCTGGATGCCTGCTGCGTGTCTGGCTGCAATGACTTTATCGTTGACGGCGCCACGTGCGGGCGCCGCCACCGAAGTCAAGATCGGCGCGGAACGCCGGATGAGTTTCAACGATGGCTGGAAGTTTTTCAAGGGAGAGGCGCCGGGCGCCGAAGCGCCGGCCTTCGACGATTCCAAATGGACGGAGCTCACGCTGCCCCACGATTGGGCCATTGGCGAGCCCTTTGACCGCAATTTGAATCCGCACACCGGCGCGCTGCCGGCTTTCGGCACCGGCTGGTATCGTAAGTCGTTTACCCTGCCCGATAGCGCCAAGGGGCGCCACTTCGAGATCGAGTTCGATGGCGCCATGTCCAACGCGCACGTGTGGCTGAACGGCCAGGAGCTGGGCTCGCGGCCTTACGGCTATATCGGTTTCGCGTTCGATATGACGCCGGCTTTGCATTTCGGCGGCGCGAACGTGCTGGCGGTGAGGCTCACGCCCGAGGACCACGCCTCCCGCTGGTATCCCGGCGCGGGCATCTATCGCAACGTGTGGTTGACCGTGACCGGGCCGGTGCACGTAGCGCATTGGGGCACCTACGTCACCACGCCGGAGGTGGGCGCGGACAAAAGCACCGTAGCCGTGAAGACCGAGATACGCAACCGCGAGGCGTTCGAATCCCACGTCTCCTTGCGCACCAGAGTGCTGGATGCGGCGGGCAAGGAGGTAGCGCGGCATGACGACGATGCCACCATTCCGCCCGGCGGGACGCAAACCGTGGCCGCGAGCCTGACCGTGCCCAAGCCCGAGCGCTGGGATTTCGACCGTCCGTATCTGTACCGCCTGGTGAGCGAAGTGCGCAACGGCACCCGCGTGGAAGACCGCTATGAAACGCCGTTCGGCATCCGCTCGATTGCGTTCGATAAAAACAAGGGATTCTTTTTGAATGGCCGCCATCGGAAACTGCAGGGCGTGTGCATGCACCACGACCTGGGAGCGCTGGGCGCCGCCGTCAACCGCCGCGCCACCGAACGGCAGCTCCAGATCCTGAAGGCCGGCGGCGTGAATGCCATCCGCACCAGCCACAATCCGCCGTCCCCGGAACTGCTGGAATTCTGCGACCGCCTCGGCCTGGTGGTGATGGACGAGGCGTTCGATATGTGGCGCATTCCCAAAGTGCCCAACGGATTGAGCAAGTTTTACGACGAATGGAGCGAGCGCGACGTGCGCGATTTCGTGCACCGCGACCGCAATCACCCCAGCATCATCTTGTGGAGCATCGGCAACGAAATTCCCGAGCAGCGCGAGCCGGACGGGTGGAAGGAAGCGCGGCGCCTGACCGGTTTCTTCCATGAGGAAGATTCCACCCGGCCGACTACCTCGGCATTCAATGACTGGACCGAAGCCATCAAGAACAAAATGGCCGACGAAGTGGACATTCCGGGATTCAACTATAAGCCGACGCACTACGCCGAGATCATGAAAGATCATCCCAAGTGGACGATCTACGGATCGGAAACAGCTTCCTGCGTCAGCTCGCGCGGCGTCTATCATCTGCCCATCGAAAAATACGAAAAGCACCCGTCGCTTCAGATTTCGAGTTACGACATCATCGCTCCCCCCTGGGCATATTGCCCCGACCCGGAATTCGACGCACAGGACCGATTGCCCGGAGTGCTGGGCGAATTCGTCTGGACCGGGTTCGATTACTTGGGCGAGCCGACGCCGTATTTTAACGACCGGGCGTCCCAGGAGACGGATTGGCCGGCGCGCAGCTCGTACTTCGGCATGGTGGATCTGGCCGGCTTCCCCAAGGACCGCTACTATCTCTACCAGAGCCAGTGGACCACCAAACCGATGGTGCATCTGCTGCCGCATTGGAACTGGGCGGGCCGCGAGGGACAGGCGATTCCGGTGATGTGCTACACCAATGCCGGCGAAGTGGAGCTGATCCTGAACGGCAAATCGCTGGGCCGCAAGAAGCGGTTCGCGGAGCCCTGGGTGATGCCGGTGGGAACCGACATCAGCCCGGACGAGCACTTCATCACCAAGTACCGCTTGGTTTGGGAGGTGCCCTACCAAGCCGGAACACTGAAGGCGGTGGCGTACCGGGATAACCGGGAGGTGGCGACGGATGAAGTCCGGACCGCGGAGGCGCCCGCGCGCATTCGCCTGGTCCCGGACCGCGCGACGATTCACGCCGATGGCGACGATCTCTCGTTCGTGACGGTGCGCGTGGAAGATCAGCGCGGCACCTTATGCCCACTGGCCGACAATTTGGTGGAGTTCCAGATCAAAGGCGCGGGCCGGATCGAGGCAGTGGACAACGGCAACGCCGCTACCACCGAACCGTTCCACGCGGATCATCGCAAGGCCTTCAGCGGCTTGGCGCTGGTGATTGTGCGGTCGGCGCGCGGTAAAGCCGGCATTCAATTGACCGGCAGCAGTAAGGGATTGTTCGCCGGGGCGGCCACGATTCGAACGGCGCCGTAGAGCGGGGAGCAGGCAGGTGGGTCAACGTGGGGCAGACCATCGTTTTTTGTGGTCTGCCATGCACCTGTACTCGACCGGATCCGTGGGGGAAAAACACTGGCTGGCAGACCACAAACACCGATGGTCTGCCCCACGCTATCCAGACGCGCCCTGGTGTTCGAGCAGGCTGGCGATCGCCTCGAAGCCCTTGTCGCGGGCGAGCTGCAAGACTGACCGAGACCGAGGAACTGTTCGGGCAGATCTGCCGGCTCCACGAGGCCCAAGTTACTGGATCGTCTCGGTGGCGTCAACCGGCCCCCTTCGGAGCCAGGCTTCCTTCCAGAACAGGAAGCAGGAGCGGTCGCACCGGAAGGTAATGCCGGGGCAGTACACGGATTCGAGCAGCACCGTGTTCTTGAGCGTGCGGCGCTGTTTGGATTCTTCCAGGAAGATGCTTTCCACGCGCTTGAAGACTCGGAATCGCTTGCCCGCGTAGCCGTCCATATCCGCCGTGAACAACAGGCCGCGGTTCTTGCCGCGGGGGTCGAGGGTGGCGCGAATCTCTTCGAGCGATTTCACTTCCACCCATTCGCCGGGCTGCAGGTTGAGCACTTCTTCCGGCCCCAAGGGACGCGCAACCACCGGGCCCGCCGAACGCTTGCGCGTTTTGCGGCGCAGAAAGTCCACTCCCCGCTGCCACATATAGCGCACTCCGCCCTTGCGCAGGGTCTGCCAGGCGCGCAACAGGGGGAAGGCCGCCGCGGGGCGAAGGATGCGCGAGAAGCCGGTTGCCTCTTCCTGCTGGCACATATCGTCGGAGCCGGGGTTGCTGGCCGCTTCCGCCGGTTTCGTCCGGGGCTCTGTCCTGGTTTGGCGCACGCCTTCCAGGATTTCCGCGGCATACGCCGTGCGGGGACTGTTGAGCCGCGACGCCACTGTCCGAACCATCGACACCGTCAACCGATTCGCCAGCCAGGGCGACGCCGCGGGGCTCAGGTGCAGGCAAAGATTGTGCGGCTGGAGCTGGTATCCCATCTGGCGTTTGTAGCGGTCCAGACCTTCGTTGCCGACAAGCGAAGCGAAACCGTTGCCGACGTATTCAATTTCCGCGTCGCGAGCGGCCTCGCGCAGCACCCAGTAATCGAGCGCATGATTGGGATAGTGTTCCAGGTCGGCCGCGCGGGACATCTTGAACATCAGGTGCAGCCAGCCGCCATCGCGGCAGCTCACCATATAGGCGGAAAGCCGGCCGCCAATATAGGCGCCGTGTACGGCGACGCCGGGAGAGCGCCGCACCGCATCCACGAAAACCGTCCAGCGGGAGGGATCGAGAAAGCGCTCATCCTGACGCTGTTGGCGCTCCAGCGTATCGCGATTCAACGCCATGCCTTCCCGCAGCAGTTCGTCCGCCTCCACATTGCGGAATTCGCAAACCTCCATGCCGTGGGTCACGTGTCCGCGCTGTTTGCGCGAAATCGACTGCAGATCGTAAGCCGCGGGGCGGCACACGTAAGTGCCGCTGGCCAGGCCGGGCTGATTGGCGGAGGGAAACCGCAATCCCCTTGATTTGGTTACGGCGAGTATGGAGCGCACCTCGCCGGCGCCGGCATCGAGATGCAGTTGAAAAGGCAGGCTGGTGAAAAACCCGCCTTTGTATTCCCCCCAAAACACGCCGTCCTTCTCGCACACCCGCAGGCCGCGATTCTCCCAAAACGCCGCCAGGTTCGATCCGGGCCGTGAAGCGGGCACGGGCGCGGCGCGCACAGCGCCATCGATGTGAATCAGATCTTCTCGTTGTTCAACGGCGGCGTAGGTATGCATGAGTGCTCCTTGTTCTCTATCAACCCAGGAATGGGGAAGAGAGGATTCTGCGGAAAAACCCGCGCGGCGCCAGCCTTCGATTCCGCACCGGGGCGGCGGCAGGGACGGCGCGAATCAAAAGCCGAATGGTGCGGCGCCGGTGTGCCGGAGCTTCGGCTGCAGCCTGCACCGCGGTCGCGGTATCGGCGCGCGAGACCATTTCCGTCCGCTCCGGCGCCACATCCAGCAGTTCCCCCGCCGCCGGCTTACGGCCGCGATACTCCAAACGGAGAACCTTAAGCGCCAAGACCAGTTTCTTGAAGGTCTGCGCGTGTGCCCCGCCTGGCGCGGTCAGATACTGCCCGCTCAGGGCTCCCAGCGCGGCCCCGAGAGCGAGCCTCTCTTCGGCTACCGCGGCGCGGGCCAATACGCGTAGCAAAGCGGCGAACTGAACGGCATCCTCGGCCGGCGTGGCGCCCTTCCCTCGCGGATCCTGAAGCTGCGCGGACCCGCCGGCCAACACCACCGCCTCGGCCGCGATGGCGCCGTGAGCAGCGCCCCGGCGATGGCGCTCGGCGAGATTGGCCGCCAGGTCGGTCGCGTACCGCAACACTTCGCGCGCCCCGAGGTCGCCGTGCGACAGACGGTCGGCCAGGGACATCGGCTGATCTACCGCCGCGGCTGCCCAATGCGGGCCGCGGTCCTCGAATAGCGGTTGGCGGACGGTCAACGGTATCGACACGACGGGGTTGCTAACATGAAGCGGCGACACGAACGGCATCCTCCCTAAATGTTTCCTTGCGCGCGGGTAGAAGCCCCCGCATGGGCAAAATCTCCAACTCGCCACAGTCGCGCAGCCGGGCCGCGCGCTCGAAGATGCGCCGTACGCCGTCCAGCATCGCGTCCGGGCGGACTGTCAGGTCGGTCGGATGAAACCACAGATGGAATATTTCGCGGCGCTCAATGGCGCGGTCGAGGCCGCGGTTGGCGCGCAACACGCGGAGCCACACCGGCAGGAAACGGCGAACTCCGAACGCGGGCGTGTAGAGCATCGAACCCGGTATGTTCCAGAGGCCGTCTTCGAACTGCGGCAGCACGCTCTTTGGCGTTCGCGCGGTGACGATGTGCAGCAGGTGTCCCAGCCGCCGCAGCGGCCGGCTGCAATCCGCGTACCAGGTTGGCTCCAGTCCGCGGAAACAGCGGAACCCGGTGCTTCGTACCACGTCCAGATGGCCCGCGCAGTTGCGGGGGAAGACGATCGACTCAAACTCCCCTCCGGCCAGCCGCGCCCACCCTTCCAGCTCGGTTTTCGCCTCTTCCCGGGAGATCTCTCCGATCAAGGCATGGGTAAGCGTGTGCGAAGCAATCTCCTGCGGCACGGGGCAACGGCGGATTTTCTCCACCAGATCGGAGGCGTGGCGCAGCGGATCGCGGCCACCATCTTCCAGAAACAGCTTGCCTACCACCGCCCACGTGGCGCTGATATTGTACTCGGCTACGAGGCCGAGCAGACGGTCGAACACCTCATATCGCTCGATGGCGCAGAGCCGTTCGAACGCTCCTTTATAAGAGCGGTCGGCAGTCCCCCACAGCAGCTCGAAATCGAGACTCACGATGAACACCGGCTTGGAGAGTGGAAGAGTAGTTGTCATGGTCATCTCGGGTTGGCGCTCCTGGCGTCGTATCCTCCCGACTGCCATTGCGCGAAGGTCAGAATGTCGTCGCTGGCATCGATCCAGCGGTTGGGCCCGGCGGAGTAAAAGGTGTTGTAGTTGGAGATCAGGAGGGGGGCCTGTTCCGGATTGTTGATGCGAATGAAGCCGCGGTAGGGATCGCTGGTGTTGGTGGTGTAGATGAAAGTATTTTGGGTGATGGTCCAGGGTCCCAACCCGCCGATTTCCGCGCCCATCGCGGTAATGTTGGGATTGTCCACCAGCAGCAGGTTCTGGCTGGCAGTCGCGCTGGCCAGGGTATAGCCGCCAAATTGGCGCAGCGCGTTGTCGTAGAAAACGTTTTGGCTGATGTTGATGACCGGGCTCAGCCCCACATCGCCCAGGTAAATGCCGGCCGATGCATTGCTGGACACCGTGTTATCCACGACGGTCACGTCGCCGTTGAAGCTACCCGAAATGCCCCGTCCCGCCTGGTTTTGGGAAGGATTGCCGTTGTTGTAAATCTGGTTGCCGCGGATCACTACGCCCGCCAGCGTGGGTATGTTGGCGCCGGTGTGCCCGAGGGTGATTCCATTGGCGCCGTTCCAACCGAGGCCGCCCACGTTGTCGTGGATGCGGTTGCCGGCAATCGCAAATCCCGCCGGCGTGTTGCTATCGCCGTCGATGGCGATACCCGCATAGCTCGCCGCCGTGTTCAAACTGTTGCCGTAGATCTCGCAGTTGCCCACCGTGACGCTGCTCGCATCGAAAACGATCACGCCGTTGAACTGGTTGCCGTGAACGGCGCAATTGCGCAGGGTGACGTTGGCCCCGCCATAGACCATGAAGCCGTCCCGATTGGAGTTGCGGATCTCGATACCGTCGAAAGTCACCCAGGAGCGCGAAACCCCGACCAGCGCCGATTGTTGCGACACGTTTATGGTGCTGCCATCGATCACAGGCATGGCGGTAGCCGGCCCGTAAGCCCCGAAAGTGATGGGCGCCCCATCGCTACCGGACGCGTTCACGGCCAACTGCTCGTACCAGACGCCGCCGCGCACCAGCAGCACGTAATCGCCGGCGTAGAGGCGCGAATGCCGCACGTGCCCCAGCGTCTGCCATGCCGCCGACGGGCTCAGGCCGGTGTTCGCGTCCGAGCCGTTATAGCTGTCCACGTAGTACACCGCGGAGAATGCGGGCACGCTGGCGACGAGCAGCAGGAGCATCCGCGCCAGATTTGTGGGGCAGGATGGCATCCTGCCGCCGATTGTCAATCGGCGCGGGCCGGCCTGCTCACATACGTCAGCAGGCGGGTTGCCAACCCGCCGCAGGTTACCAACCTGCCCCACAATGCAGCAAGCGGCGCTGGCAGGCGGTGCCGCCTGCCCCACCACTCGTGACCATAATTGCGAAACTGAGTGTTTAGTACGCGCCATATCCCGTCACCACCACCTTTATTGTTCGCGCCAGCAAATACAGATCGAGCCAAGGCGACCAGTTGCGAACGTAGTAATCGTCCAGTTCCACCCGCTCCTGATAAGAGGTCAGGTTGCGGCCGGAAACCTGCCACAGGCCGGTCAGGCCCGGAATCACCTGCCGGTAGAGGGTAAACGATCTGCCGTATTTCTGAATCTCGCCGCTCACGATCGGGCGCGGTCCCACCAGGCTCATCTCGCCGCGCAGCACGTTGAACAACTGCGGCAGCTCGTCCAGGCTGGTCTTGCGCAGGAAGCGGCCCACGCGGGTGATGCGCGGGTCGTTCTTGAGCTTTTGGTCCCGCTCCCATTCCTGGCCGAGCTCCGGGTTCTCGGCGAGATAGAGGCTCAGCGCCCGGTCGGCGTCCGCCCGCATGGAACGGAACTTCCAGACCAGAAAACTGCCGCTTCCGAGCCCCACCCGGCTTTGGCGGTAGAGGGCCGGCCCGCGCGATTCCAGCCTGATGGCGGCGGCGATCGCGGCCAGCAGCGGCGCCAGCGCGACGAGCAGAAACGAGGACAGCAACAGATCCAGGGTTCGCTTGACCATGCGCGGTCCCGTCATCAGCAAGTGCCTGCGCAGCTCCAACGCCAGCAGCCGGCTCACGTCCCGCGTCTCCATGCCGATTCCCGAAACCGCCTGAAAGCGCGGCACCATGAACACGCGCGAAAAGGTGTGGGCGTGTTCGTCCAGCAAACTCAATAGCTTGGTGACTTCGGCGTCGGGCATGGCGACGACCGCCCGGCTAATGCCGGATTCTTCGGCAAATCGCGGCGCGGCTTCGATGGCGCCCAGCACGGGCACGCCGTCCACCACGCTGCCGCGCGGCAGCTCGTCGTCAAAGATCGCGACCGGACGCAGCCCGATTTCGGGCTGGCTCACCAGCTTGCGCAGCACCTCCGCGCCCGTTCCGCTTCCGCCCAAAATCACTGCCCGGTAGCCCCACCACGGCTCTCGCGACGCGATCGAGCGCACCATCGCACGCGCCAGCGGAACGGCCGCCAGCGCCATCACCCACGCGCCGAAAAACGCCAGCCGGGAATAGACGCCCGGATTGCGCAACAGAAACGTCAGCGCGCCCAGCACCAGGAACACGAGCGTAGTGGCATAGCTGGTGGTGCGTAATTCCATCACCGGGTTCATGGCCACGCCGGGATACAGCCCGAATAACGCATACGCCGCCGT
The DNA here is from genome assembly GCA_049511335.1 of Bryobacteraceae bacterium. GTDB lineage: Bacteria > Acidobacteriota > Terriglobia > Bryobacterales > Bryobacteraceae > JBEKYD01. The sequence goes on from JBEKYD010000040.1 coordinate 33,202, forward strand.
AAACAATCCCAACAGCGGCCATAGCCGCCAGTAAAGGTTGGGATCGTACACGCCGCTCAGCGCCAGGCGGATGAGCACCGCCGCGGCAATCGCAAAAGCGATGGCCCCGACGTCCGACAGCACCAGCAGCGCCCCTGTCAGGCAAGGCCTGGGACGTTCCACCGCCAGGGCCGCGCGCATGGTTAAAGCAGTCGCCATTTACTTCTCCCGCCCCTGGTACAGCCTGGAAGGAAGCGAGCCCGGGACCGAAACCCCCATCACTTCCTCATAAAGCGCAAGCGTCTGGGCCAGCATACGCCCGAACGTGAAACGGCTCTCGTACATCCTACGGCCGGCCGCGCCCAGACGTACGCGCATGTCCCGATCCGTGATGAGCTCACCCAGGGCGTCTTCGAGCGCCGCGACGGATTGCCGCGGAACCAGCAACCCGGTTACGCCGTGCCCGACCGCTTCGCCCACTCCGCCCACATCCGAAGCCACCACCGGCAAACCGGCGCGCATAGCTTCCAAAACGCTGCGTGGAAACGCTTCCGAACAGGTCGTCAAGACGAAGATCTGGGCGTCGGCCAGGGCCGTGGCCACGTGCGCGGTGGCGCCCACAAAACGGACCCGCGGGCGAAGCCCCAGCCGGGTGGCTAGGGCCTGCGCGGTCGCGAGGCCCGGGCCATCGCCCACCAGCTCGCAGGTCCAGTCGAATTCGTGCAAGCCAGCCAGCGCCCGCAGCAGCGTTTCATGGTCCTTGGGAGGCTCGAAGCGGGCTACCATCGCGATGTGTGGCGGGTCCGATTCGGGGCGGGCCCGCAACTCGAACGGAATGTCGGGCATGCCGTTATAGATGACGCGGTGCTGCCGGTCGCGGCCGATCGAATGCGCGGCTGCGAGCCGCCTCTCATAGCCACAAACGTTCACGATCGCATCGGCCAGGGGCGCGGCTATGCGCTCCGCCACGCGGTAGAAACGTCCCGCGCGCGGCGAGATCCGGTCGCCGATGGTCCAGCCGTGAGG
>JBEKYD010000041.1:0-33459 GCA_049511335.1 Bryobacteraceae bacterium
GGCCTCAAATAGGGTAATACAACAAGTGAACCGCAAGAGCGGTGACAAGTGGTGACTTTTCAGTAGGTTATCCGGAGGTGCGGGCTACGAATCTGGAGTTGGCAGTAAACTCCCGCTAGGCCTGTGTTGTGTAGGATCTTGAAAATGGCCTCCGCCGAAGCGGGCCACCGGCCTGTTTCGGAGATTCGCAGACGGAACTCCGGCATTGCGCCTGGGAGTGTCGGTAGATTAGATTAGAATGGCTTCTTGGTATCCCACGCCGTGTTCTGTCCCAAATGTAAGACTGACAACGCCCACCGCTCTCACCGCCATGGTCTGACGGAGCAACTGGCGAGCTGGTTCGCCATTTATCCCTACCGCTGCGTGCAATGCAACCATCGTTTTCTGCGATTTCGCTACGCCGCCGGCCCGAAACTCGGGCCAGCGCCGAGCTCGACGGAGCGGGAGATCAGGTCTACGCGTGCCTCCATCCGGTGGAAGGGAAAGCGCCGCGAGCTCTTTCTCTATGGCGCCGGCTTCGTGCTGATTCTCGTCTTCTTGTACTTCGTCACCCGCGAACGCAGCCCTTCGGACGGGAGCCGGCTGGTTTCTCCGCGGCTCATTTCCCCTGCCTTGGCCGCGGGTCGAGTCGTACCTCGCGCAAGACCACGAATCCGTCGATGCGCGTGGTCCCTGGGACCCGCTGGTATACCAGGGCAAGCCGCAACAACCGGCAGCCCGCGGGTGTCTCAAAGCTGACCCGCCCTTCGGCCGTTTCTGGCGAAGAGAGTGGCTCACTTTCGGCGATCGCACCGGAGCCGAGGGCGTCCACCACTTGCCAGCGCGGACCGGCGCCCGGTGAAATTCCGGAGGTCCGGTAAGCAAACCGAAGCTCGTAGGCCTCGTTTTCTTCCACCGGTACGAACTGCGTCAGAGGCTCGCAGTGTTCCGGTTGGTTTCCGGTAAAGGTCAATCGCAGCCCCGCCCGGTCCTCCTCCCGCGCGGCAGTCACTCCTTCGAGCGAGGCCAGCCGCCAGTCGAAGCCGCCCGAGGTAGGCGAGGTTGCGAACGTACCATTGGTCAAATACGGCCCGCTCTTGGGCTCCAGGGCCGCAAAGGGAATCCTGTGCCCGGCTGCCAGGCGGTTCCATATGCGTAACGCTGCGTCCACTTGCTTTCCCTCCAGGAGCAGGTCGCATGAAGCCACCAGCAGCGGAGTGTCGGATGGCCGGTCTGCCTCCACGAGCGCCTCGGCGTTCGCCGCAATCCACTTGGTCTCTCTTCGGCTCATCGAATAGGAGAGATAACTTGCCCGCAAGTCCGGACTCCGCAGGTCCAGACGCTCGGCCAAGTCGCTCCCTTCCGCGACTCTTTCACATAACTCGAATAGCGGCGCCGGATCGCCGTAAATCATCTCCGCCGCGCGATTGGCCCATAGCCAGAAGCGAACCGTATCGTTGCGGCGGTAATAGTAATTCGCCAGCGTCCATCGCGGCAGATACAGGTTGCTTTCCTTGGCCGCGCGCTCGAGACTGCGCTCCGCGGTGGCGTAGTCGCCGGCGGCCTCCGACCGCAGGCCTAGCTCGATCCAGGAATCCGCATCCGCCGGATTGAGGGCCAAGGCGCGCTCTAGCGCGGCGTTCGAGCCGCGTGGATCCTGGTCCGCCACCAGCACAGCCAACCGATAGCGATACAGCGACTGCCCGGGCGTGAGAGCAATGGCTCGCTGGGTCGCTGCGATCGTCTCCTGCCGCCCCCAGTAATCCGCCCAGCCGGCGCGCACTGACCACACAGCCGCGACTCCACAGCCCGCCACCGCGGCCACCGCTGCGACCCACCGCTGTATACGCGCCCGCATCACCTCGTCCGCTGTCTCACCAGCGTCGCCGTGCCCGATGTCAAGCCTGCATGGCGGCCGAAGGCGGTTGTCCACCAAGTCACCTTTAGCAGGTCCGAAGAGCGCAGTTCCAGTTCCACGCCGCCCTTGGCGCCCTCGTCCGATGCCCAGGCCAATTGGGCAAGGTTTCCGCTCGGCGCTCTTCCTTGAGCCCGGAATCCTACCTCGGACGACAATGCCTTATCGGGTACTCTGTACCGCGCCCGGTAATTGCCGACCAGGTTCCCATGGTCTTCCACGAGCATGAATTCGATATACGACGGCGCGTATAGCCCCGTTTGCGCCGCGTCTTCCAACTGCGGCGCATACAACCAATTCCCCGCCCATGAGCACTGCCGCTCGCTGTCGCCGGGGCGGCGGAGGTTTACCTGCGGACTCTCGGCTTCTCCGGCCGTATTCACCGGGGCTGCGGGTAAACCCGCGGGCGGCAACCCCATCGCCGGCGCCGAAGGGTTGCTGGCGTCCAGGCTCTCCCGGTCGCTCTTGGCGGGCGGCAACTCCGTCGCCACGGCGCCCGGTCCCGAGCCGTCGGTAGCCAGTGGCGCCGCACTGTGGGGAACGTTCGCCGGCGCCGGCTGTGCTTCCATCGCCACCGGCGCCGCGGCCGGATGCGCTACCGGCGCCGGCGAGCTCGGGACAGACGGCCCTGGCACGGACGGCCCTGGTCCCGGTGCCCGTGCCACCTCCGCCAAGGCGGAGTCTTTAATCGCCGCATACCATACCGCCGTTCCCGCAACCACCAGCCCGGTCAGAATCCAGAACCAATGCCGCAGAACAGTCTGCGCCATCCCCGGCCAACCGCCCTCCCGGCCGGCATGGTATAACTCCGGCGGCGGCAGCCTGACCGTCCGATTCTCGCCAAGGCTTTCGTCATAGGCGCGCCGCTTCTCCGCATCCAGCAGCGTCTCGAGCATGCCGTTGAGCCGCCGCATCTGCAGCTCAGCCACCGCCTTCAACGCCTCATCGGTTTGACTATCCGGATGCAAGAGGCGGACCAACGTCTTGTAGGCTAGGCGAATTTGCCCAGCCGTGGCGTTTGGCTGGACGCCAAATTCCTCGTAGTAGTTCATGCATGGACACTTGTATGATGTTCGTAATACAGCGCGTCCTACCGATAGTCCCGCACCAACTCTACAGTAAACTCAATTCTCTCCCGCCGCCAACCGGAAATTGAGCCCGCCCAAGCTCTCTGGCCGAAGCGTATGACACCAGTAACACTTTTGTTTCCTGTGACTTTGTCCTTGTACCCTCTGGCCCCTCGGTATATTCTGAGTACGGTGAGATCTATACGGAGCGGAACGCAATGAAGACCCTATTTACTTTGGTGCTAAGTGGCGGGTTATCGCTCTCTATCGCGACTCCATTGTCGATTGGTTTCGTCAGATCGAGCGGGACCTTCCGCGTGAATGGCTCCACGATTCGCGGGAATGGCACGCTGGTGGAGGGTAACGTGGTGGAAACTGCGGAAGCGCGTTCCATCGTGCAGATCGGCGGCGTGCAAATTGCCCTCTTTCCCGATTCGCGCGCCAGGCTTTACCGCGATCATGCCGTCTTCGAGAAGGGTGCGGGCGTAGCCCGCGGCGCCGACAAGTTCGTCATCGAGGCCAACGTCCTCCGTATTGCTCCCGCAGCGAAAGACTCCGTCGTGCAGGTGGAAATGCGCGGCTCTAACACGGTGGCGGTTGCCACCACGATCGGCTCCGTTAACGTACGCAATGCCACCGGCGTGTTGCTGGCGAACTTGCATCCTGGCGAGGCTCTGGCTTTCGACCCGCAGGTAGGCGCGGCCGAAGCCATGAAGGTATCCGGCGTGCTGCAAGAGAAGGGCGGTAACTACTTTCTTACCGATACCACCACCAACGTCACCGTGGAATTGCAGGGCCCCGACTTAGCCAAGTACGTCGGTAAGCGCGTCACCGTCACCGGGTCCACGATTCCCAACGCGACCGCGGCGCCCGGAGCTGCCGAAGTCGTGCGTGTCGTCAGTATCAACTTGGTGGCCACGGGCATGTCCGGATTGACCATCGGCCTCATCATCGGCGGCGTGGCCGTGGGCGGGACGCTCGCCGGGCTGGGCGCCGCCGGAGCATTTAGCGGCGGCGCGTCTTCCGCCAGCATCCCCTAGTATCCTGACGCCACATACCTTTCACCTTGGCGGACGCCCGCATCGGTTGTAGGGCGGACGCCCTCGTCCGCAGCCGGCCCCCTGGCCGGCTCTTCGCTGGTTTCGGAGACTCGATTCTCCGGATGAAGTGCGGGACGAGGGCATCCACCGGCCGCTAGACTCTCAGCCGCAAGGCGCTATCCTGTCTGTTCATGCACTTCCTGCTGGCGGCGCTCTTTTGCTTCGCCATACTGACTCTCTGGGTTCCTGCTTACTGGCCGGTGACGGTCTTTCAGGTCGGAGTTTTCGCTCTTGCGGCTTTCGCCGCGATCCGCGCCGCGCGGACCCCCGTACGTTTGCCCTATCCTGTTTTTCCCTTGGCGTTTGCCGTCGCCTGGGGCATATTTCAATGGACCACCGGCCGCACCGTCTACGCCTTTGCCACCCAGACCGACGTCGTCCAGTGGGCCACGTACCTGGCGGTCTTGTTCACGGCGCTCACCATATTTCAAGACTCCAGCGCGCTCCGCTGGTTCCGCGCGGCCATGCTCTGGTTCGCCTTCTTCGTGGCGATCCTCGCTACCCTGCAAACTTTCACTTCGGACGGTAAGGTATTCTGGCTCTTTCCCACCGGCTATACCGAATTCGTCATGGGCCCGATCCTATCTCGCAACCACTATGCAGCTTTCGTGGAAGCTGTTTTGCCCATCGCTCTCTACAAATCGTTCGGCCGCCAGTGGCAGTCATTCCTGTATCCCACTATTGCCGCCGTCCTCTACGCCTCGGTGATCGCCTCCGCCTCCCGCGCCGGCTCCATCCTCGCCACCGCTGAAATCCTTGTCGTGCTCGGCGTTCTATGGGGGCGCGGTCGCGCCAGTGGCCGGGACGTTGGCCTGTGGCTGCTCCGCATGTCCGTCCCGCTCGTCGCTTTCACCGCCGTCGTAGGCTGGCAACGCCTCTGGGACCGCTTCTGGCTGCCCGATCCCATGACCATGCGCCGCCAGTTCGCCATCTCGTCCCTGCACATGATCTCCGCCCACCCCTGGTTCGGCACCGGCCTCGGAACCTGGACTACTGTCTATCCCCGCTACGCCATCCTCGATTACGGCGTCTTCGCCAACCGCGCGCACTGCGATTGGCTCCAGTGGACCGCCGACGGCGGTATTCCATTCGGCTTGGTCCTCCTGTCTCTGTTCGTCTGGTGCCTGCGGCCCGCCTTCCGTACCGTGTGGGGCATCGGCGTTATCGCCGTATTCCTCCATGCCACCGTGGATTACCCGTTCTCGCGGCCCGCCTTAGGTTCCTGGTTCTTCCTCCTGGTAGCCATGCTCGCCATGGCCGGCCGCGAAAAGACGCCTCGATCCCCTGCTGTCCCGCCGCCACGCATGGCGTGATCCCCATGCCGGCCGGAACCGATTTATCCGCTAGCCTTGAAATTCTTTTGGCGCTGCGTACTTCGCCGTATTACAATGTAAAGCAATCATTTAATAGCCACTTAGTACCCATTCCGCCGCGTCCCTAGCCCTTCCGCCATAGAATCTGGTTGACGCCCGCCATCTTAACCCGTATTCTGTCACTTTGGATCGCAAGAATTAGTTCTAGTGGAGGAAGTGGCGGTACTAAGGATTATCCGGTAGATGAGAGTTTAGGCGCGGAAGCTTGGCCGCCCACTAGCAGCTCAACCCACGCAACTGCTCGGAGGAAATCTCGTGCCCTCAACCTGGGATCGTCTCGCCTCTAATCTGGAACCCGCTCCTTCTCCTCCCGTCCTACCGAGCGACAACCGCTGCTGGTACGCCATCCACACCCACTCCAAGTTTGAGAATGTGGTCTCCGCCGGCTTGCGCGGCAAGGGCTATCAGGAATTCCTACCTCTCTACCGTTCCAAGCGTCGCTGGTCTGATCGCATCAAGGAACTCGACCTTCCCCTTTTTCCGGGATACGTCTTTTGCCGGCTCGACCTTCGCGACCGCTTACTTCCCGTCCTGACCACCCCCGGTGTCGTCGCTATCCTGGGCGCGGGCAAGACGCCCCTTCCCGTCTCCGATGACGAGATCGCCGCCGTCCAGTCCATAGTTCGCTCCGGTCTCCCCTCGCGCCCTTGGCCCAATCTTACGTTCGGTTCCCGCGTCTTAATTGAATACGGCCCTCTTGCCGGCATTGAAGGTATCGCCTTGCGGGTGGATAAGATCTTTCGCCTCGTCGTCTCGATTCACATACTTCAGCGGTCGGTTGCCGTCGAAATCGACCGTGACTGGGTTCGCCCCATCCGCAGCGGCTCCGTTCCTCGAAAAGAGGAATGGCCACGGTTCAACTAAAGCCTAGCGTAGCTAGCGCCTACCACGGCTCAGGCTCCGCCGCCCCGGCCGCTGGCATTGACGTTCGAGTGTCCCGGCGGCGATTGCCCGCTGTTGAAAGGGAAGCCTCAGACCGCGGGGATGCGGAGCGGCTTTGTGCGGCTGAAGCCGGGCGAGTCGGTTGGATGGCACTCGACGGGAGCAAATGAGGAATCGCTCGTCATTCTTCGTGGTGAGGGCAAAGCTCTGGCGGAAGGACAGCCCAAGCTCGATTTTGCGGCGCCGCGATTGATATATATTTCTCCTTCGACCCGCCACAATATCTCCAACTCCGGCCGTGTTGTTCTGGAATACGTTTATGTTGTGGCGGCGGCGGGAACATCCGCCCGGTAGCCGCTCCGCGCCTGTAGTAACATAACCCATAGGAGCGTGTTCTGACTCAAACGCACCCTAGACCAACCGATTCGGACGAAATCGAACCGAACCAAGGCGCATCGGAAGTAAGCGGCATTCCCACCTGGCTTATCGCAGTCCGCGCGGCGGAATCCAAGAAAGCGACCGACATTAAGGTCCTGGATTTGACCGGGATTACCTCGTTCACCGACTATTTCGTGATCTGCACCGGCGCCAACCAGCGCCAGATCCAGGCGATTGCGGAGGAAATCGGCCTTGCCATCAAACGCCAGGCGCGTGAATTACCATTCAGTTTGGAAGGCTTTCAGCAGGCCGAATGGGTGCTGGCCGATTACGGCGACATGATCGTGCACATCTTCTCTCCCAAATCGCGCGAGTATTACGACTTGGAGCGGCTTTGGCGCGGCGCCAAAGCGGTCGAGATCCCAGCCGCGTGAAGCTTTATCTGTACTTCATTGGCAAGCCTAAAGACCCGCATACCAATTCCGTGGCAGCCGATTTCTGCCAGCGGGCCGGCCGCTACGCGCCCTGCGAAATGCGCGAAATCCGGCCCGATCACGCCGACCTGTTCAGCAAACACCCTTCCGCCCGCAAGATCTTTCTCGACCCCGCCGGAAAGCCGATGGATTCGGCCGCTTTCGCCCAATTTCTCGGGCGGGCGGAAATGGAGGGCCGCGATCTGGTGTTTCTGATCGGTGGCCACGACGGTTTGCCGCCCGGCTGGGCTGCGCGCGCCGACCTGCTGCTTTCCCTTTCGCCCATGACCTTCCCGCATGAGCTTGCCCGCGCCATGCTCGCCGAGCAGATCTATCGCGCCTTCGCCACCTTGCGGGGTCATCCCTACCCGCGCTAACGTAGATTTGCATGTCCTGGTTCAGGCGCGACAGACCGGAACAAGAAAAGCTTGCAGTGCCGGAAGGCGGCGAGCGCAAGGTCAAGACCGAAGGCCTGTGGCAGAAGTGCGACAAATGCCGGCAGATTATCTGGAAGAAGGAGCTCGAGACCAACTGGAACATCTGTCCGAAATGCGGCAATCACTTTCGTATCGACGCTCCCACCCGTCTGCGCCTGCTGCTCGACGGCGGCGAATACACCGAATATGATCGCGGCATGATATCCTCCGACCCTCTCGGTTTTGTCGACAGTAAACCTTACACCGAGCGTTTGAAGGCGGCGCGGGCGGAAACCGGTCTCTCGGACGCGGTGATTGCGGCGGAAGGCAAGATCGACGGACGCCCGGTCGAAATCTGCGTCCACGATCCCCGTTTCATCGGCGGCAGCCTGGGCGCCGTGGTGGGCGAAAAAATTGCGCGCTCCATTGAACGGTGTCTCGAAAGCCGCCGGCCGCTGGTCATCGTGTCCGCTTCCGGTGGCGCCCGCATGCAGGAAGGCGCTGTCAGTCTCATGCAGATGGCCAAGATTTCCTCGGCCCTCATGCGCCTGGATGAAGCCCGCGTGCCTTTCATCAGCATCCTCACCGATCCCACCACCGGCGGCGTCACCGCCAGTTATGCCATGCTTGGCGATCTCAACATCGCCGAACCTGGAGCTTTGATCGGTTTTGCCGGCCCGCGCGTCATCGAGCAAACCATCCGCCAGAAACTGCCCGAAGGATTCCAGCGCAGCGAATTCCTTTTGCAGCACGGCATGCTGGATGCGATTGTGCCGCGGCTGGAGATGAAAGCCTACGTCTCCCAAGCCCTGCGCTTCCTCGCGGCCTGAGTTCATGCGGTGAATTACCCCGACTCGGTCCAGTTCCTCTACGCGCTCGGCAACGAAATTCAAACCGCCAAGCTGGGGCTCGAGCGCATCCGCGCCGTTCTCGACGCCCTGGGCCGCCCGCAGGATCGCCTGCGCTTCGTGCACGTGGCCGGGACCAACGGCAAAGGGTCCACCTGCGCCATGATCGAATCGGGGTTGCGCGCCGCCGGGCTCCGCACCGGTCTTTTCACTTCCCCGCACCTGGCCGAACCCACCGAGCGAATCCGCTTCAGCGGCGAGCCGGTTTCTTCCGCGCGCTTTGCCGAGGCGTTCGATGGCGTGCACCGCGCCGTGGAAGATCTGCTGGCAGCGGGCTCCATCGATCTTCACACCACCTATTTCGAAACCGTCACCGCCATGGCGCTGGTGCTGTTCGCCGAGGAACGCATGGACATGGCGGTGCTCGAAACGGGTCTCGGTGGGCGCCTCGACGCGACCAATGTGATCGCTCCGGAACTGTGCGTCATCACCCCGGTGGATTTCGACCATGAAGCCTTTCTCGGCAAGAGCCTGGAGTCCATCGCCGGCGAGAAGGCCGGCATTCTGAAATCGGGCGTCCCCGCGGTTTTCGCGCGCCAGCGCCCGGAACCGGCCGCCGTGCTCGCGCGCCGCGCCGCGGAGTTGGCGATTCCGGTCGATCGCGTCGAAGATTGGGCGGTGAGCGAGCTCGAAATCGACGCCTGGCACAGCCGCTTCCGTCTCACCGGCCGGCGCGAGTTGCGCCTCGCGTGCCCGTTGGCCGGCGCCCATCAAGTCGAAAATGCCGTTACCGCCGCCGTCGCCCTGGCGCGCCTGGGCCTTCCCAGTCACGCCATCGAGACCGGCATCGCAGCCACCGTCTGGCCCGGACGGCTGGAGCGCGTCTCGACTCATCCGGAAATTATTCTCGACGGCGCCCACAACCCCGCCGGAGCGCGCGCCCTTGCCGCCCACATCGAACGTTTCTATTCCCAGCGCCGCGTCCGCCTGATTTTCGGCGCCATGCGCGATAAAGCCATCGCCGAAATCAGCGGCATCCTGTTCCCGCTCGCCGCCGAAGTCATCGGCACGGCCCCGGCCCAGGCGCGCGCGCTTTCTCCGGACGCGTTTCGGCGCGTCGCCGCCCATCCCAATCTCCGCATCGCCGCGACCCTCCCGGAGGCGCTCGCCATGGTGGCCGGCGCGCCCGGCGAGGACGTGGTCTTTGTCACCGGCTCGCTTTTCCTGGTGGCGGAAGCGCGCGCTATCATCGGGGGCAAGCCATGAGTTTGCTGCGATCCTCGCTGTTTTCGATACCGCTCGTCGTGCTGGCCACCGTCGTCCTGGGCACTTGCTCGATCGTAGCCGGCTGGTTCGACCCCAGCGGCCGAACGCAGCACGCACTGGCGCGTGTGTGGGGCCGGATCCTGTTGGCCGTCAGTTTCATCCACGTGCGCGCGGAAGGCTTGGAAAGGCTGGATGCCCATGCAAACTACGTATTCGTGTCCAATCATTCCAGCTACATGGATATTCCCGCGCTGCTGACCCTCCTGCCTTATCAGTTCCGCTTCTTCGCCAAGAAGGGCTTGTACCGGATTCCGTTTCTCGGGACTCATCTGCGGCAGGCCGGCCACTTGCAGGTGGACCGCTCCAGCGCCCGCGCCTCGCTGAAGACCATGAGCGAGGGCGCTCGCATTGTGGCCGAGCGCGGCGTCTCCCTGCTTCTGTTCCCCGAAGGCGGACGCAACCCCAAGGGCTTGCGCGCATTCAAGGAAGGCGCCGCATATATCGCCATCAAGGCCGGCGTGCCGGTTGTTCCCATGGCCTTGATCGGGATGCGCGAGCTGCTGCCCATGGGCTCGATTCACCTGCGCAGCGGCCGCGCGGTGCTGCGCATCGGCAACCCGATTCCCACCGCGGGCATGAAAATCTCCGACCGGGAAGCCCTCAACGAGCGATTGTATGCGGAAGTGGCGGCGTTGCTGGGTGAGCCGCAGAAGCTGGCGGCTAAGGGGTAGGTCGGCAACTATCGCCCCTCTCGTCCTCCTCAAGGGCCTCCCGCGCCATGCGGCGGATCACATCGCGTTTCTCAACAAAACGCCTTTTCCACGCGGCCTCGTCGGCCAGCGGCGCCAGAATCTGGGATGCGATCGCGTCCTGCTCATCCGGAGGCAGAGCGACGACCTTCTCCAGAGCCTTCTCCAGTAGCGTGGACATGATCAATCTTATCAGCGGCCGCCAAAGTCCGCCATTCCATAGGCCGGAGCTCTCCGTATCGGATTGCGCAGAGGGGGTTGGCGTTTCCAAAATGGTTCCATGAACATCACCGTCAAGAATATTCCGGACTCGATTTATCGGGTGATGAAACGAGAGGCGAAGAGGAAAAGACGGAGTCTGAATGCCGAGATCATCCAGGCGCTGGAGACCGAGGCCGCCGAAGCCGAGCGGCGCCGGCAATTGGGTAATTTGCGGAAAGAATTGGACCGGTTCGCCGCCTCGCTGCCGCCACTCGATGACAGTGTGCCCCTGATTCGTGCGGACCGGGAGCGGTAGCGGAGGCCGGACACATTCGTTACCGGCTGCAGTGCAGGCGGTGAACGTCACGAGGGCCGCTTGGCGGGCCTGAGCCCCGCTATTTCGTTAACACGGACGCAAGTGTTACGCCGATTGACGCCTCATTATCGCTCACGTCGACTGCCGCTTTAGGTCCCGGCAGGAATGCGGGCTTGCCGGGATGTGACCTCGGGCCGCGCGTCCTGCTGCGGGAGCCGCCCGTAAAGTGCTACAATTGTGTATATACAAATGGTTTTCGTGTGGGACGAGAACAAGGATCGCATTAACCGCAGGAAACATGGGGTTTCCTTTGAGACGGCGGCGCGGATCTTTGAAGATCCAAATGTTGTGTCGTACCCGGACCGTGTTGTTGACGGAGAGGAGCGCTGGCATGCAGTCGGCAACGCCGGTGGTATCGCACTCGTACTCGTAGTCCACACAAGCGAGGAAAAACATGGCGAAGACGAAATCCGTATCATCTCGGCAAGAAAGGCGAGTCCCCGCGAGCGCGCTCTTTACCACTCCCGTCAGTGACAAGCAGCGCCGGGAACTAAAGCAACTCGCCGCCCGTCCGGATTCAAAGATCGACTTTTCCGATGCACCGGAACGGCAGCCGCGGTCCTCCGACGTTCAGGTCGGCCGTTTTTATAGGCCAATCAAGCAGTTGGTGAGCCTTCGCGTGGATGCCGACGTCCTCCACTGGTTCCGGGGGCGAGGCAAGAAGTATCAGACATATATGAACGAGGTCCTGCGGCGTGAAATGCAGACGAACGAGCGGGGGCCAACGACAAGGGCCTGACGACGACAGCACACGCTTGTGGGGCAGCTTGGCAAGCTGCGCGCTCCCCGCGTGGCGCGGCACTCCCCTCGTTTAGTACACTTTAACCCATGATCCACAGACGCCCTGCCTTTGCGGCGCTTGCACTGGCCGTGGGTTGTTGTATATCGACCCTGGCCGCGCAAACGGCCCCCAAAATCACTACTCCCACCGAAGCCCTCGGATTCAACATTGGCGACGATTACCAGATGGCGAACTATTCCCAGTTGGAAATCTACTGGAACAAGCTCGCTTCCGAATCCGACCGCATGAAGCTGGTCAATATCGGACCCACCGCCGAAGGCCGCAAGCAATACATGGCCATTATCAGCGCGCCGGAGAATATCAAGAAGCTCGACCGCTACCGTCAAATCTCCGAGAAATTGGCCCGCGCCGAAGGCCTGACCGACGACCAAGCCCACGCCCTGGCTCGCGAAGGCAAAGCCGTAGTGTGGATCGACGGCGGCTTGCATGCCAGCGAAACCGTGGGCTCGCAGCAGCTCATGGAGACCGTCTACCAGCTCGTCAGCCGTACTGACGAAGAGACGCTGCGCTTCCTGCGCGACGACATCGCCCTGTGCGTATTGGCCAATCCCGACGGCCAGGAGCTCGAAGTCAATTGGTATATGCGCCGCTCCGAAAAACCCGACGCCCCGCTGGTGCCGCCCGATAAGCGCACCTTCGCCAACACGCCGCGCCTTTACAACAAGTACATCGGCCATGACGACAACCGCGATTTCTACATGTCCAACATGCCCGAAACCACCAACATGAACCGCGTCATGTTCCGCCAGTGGTATCCGCAGATTGTTTACAATCATCACCAGACCGGTCCGGCCGGCGCGGTGATCTTCATGCCGCCCTTCCGCGATCCTTTTAATTACAATTTCGACCCGCTGGTTCCGCTGGGCATCGAGTTGGTGGGCACCGCCATGCACAGCCGCCTGGTGGCCGAGGGCAAAGGCGGCAGCGCCATGCGCAGCGGCGCCAATTACTCCACCTGGTGGAACGGCGGTCTGCGGACGGTTACCTACTTCCACAATATGATCGGTTTGCTCACCGAAATCATCGGCAGCCCGACCCCGATGTCCATCCCGCTGGTAGCCGAAAAGCAGTTGCCCCAAGGCGACTGGCCCATGCCCATCGCGCCGCAGGAATGGCACTATCGCGAGTCCATCGACTATGACGTCACCAACAATCGCGCCGTCCTCGATATCGCGTCGCGCTACCGCGAAACTTTCCTCTACAACATCTACCAGATGGGCCGCAATTCCATTCAGAAGGGCAGCCACGATACCTGGACGATTACGCCCAAGCGGATCGCAGCTCTGGAAACTGCCGCTGCCGCCATGGCAACCACCGGGGGCGGTCGCGGAGGGCGTGGAGGACGCGGCGCTGCGGCCGGAGCACCGGCGCCCGATGCCAGCCCCGATCTGCCGGCCGGCCTCACCGCTGGCGGCCTGAGCGCGCGAACGCTACCGACCGAGCTCTATAACACCGTGTTGCACGATCCCAAGCTGCGCGATCCGCGTGGCTATATAATCCCCGCCGATCAGCCCGATTTCGCCAACGCGACCGAATTCGTGAACGCCCTGCTCAAGAACGGTATCGATATCGACCGCGCTACAGCCGATTTCAGTGTCAATGGCAAAAGTTATCCCGGTGGCTCCTATGTCGTCAAGACCGCCCAAGCGTTCCGGCCTCACATTATGGATATGTTCGAGCCTCAAGATCACCCCAACGATTTCCGCTATCCCGGCGGTCCGCCCATCCCTCCCTACGACATCACCGGCTGGACGCTGGCTTTCCAGATGGGGGTGAAGTTCGATCGCATTCTGGAGGACTTCAACGGTCCATTCACCAAAATAATGGAAGAACTGCTGCCGCCTCCGCCGGCCAGGATTTCCGGTCCGTCGAGCCCGGCCGGCTACCTTCTGAGCCACCAGATCAACAACTCTTTCATCGTCGTCAACCGGCTGCTCAAGGCCAATTGCGACGTCTACTGGCTGAAGAAAGACGAAGCGATAGACGGCCAGGACATGGGCGCCGGCGCGATCTGGGTGCCGGCCTCCACCGCCGCGCGCGCGGTGCTTGAACGCGGAGCCAAAGAGCTGGGCGTGCCGGCCCACGCCATAGAGAAGGCTCCGTCGGGCGACGCCATGAAGCTCAAACCGATCCGCATCGGCCTCTACGACCAGTACGGCGGTTCCATGCCCTCCGGTTGGACGCGCTGGCTTTTCGAACAGTATGAGTTTCCGTTCGAGGTCGTCTATCCCGCCGCGCTCGATGCCGGCGACCTGAACAGCAAATTCGACGTGATCGTGCTGACCGATGGCGCCGTACGCCGCGGTAGCGCCGCACTGGGTGGCCGCGGAGGCGGCGGCCGAGGTGGATTTTTCGAAGGCCCCAACGCGCCCATCCCCGATGAATATCGCGACCGCCAGGGCCGCATCACCGACGACAAAACCGCGCCCCAGCTCAAGCGCTTCGTCGAGGCCGGCGGCTCGGTGGTCACCGTCGGCAGTTCCACTTCCATCGCCGACCTGTTCGGCATCCCCGTCAAGAACTACCTCACCGAAATGGGACCGGACGGCAAGGAGCGCCCCTTACCCCGCGACAAGTTCTTCATCCCCGGATCGCTGCTCAAAGTCGACGTGGATAATACCAATCCGCTGGCTTACGGCATGCCCAGCCAGGTGGACGTGTTCTTCGATTCGAGCCCGGTGTTCAAGCTCGATCCCGACGCCGAAATCAAGCATACCGGTCCGGTAGCCTGGTTCTCCGGCACGCACGTGCTCGATAGCGGTTGGGCGTGGGGCCAACAATATCTCGACGGCGGCA
The DNA here is from genome assembly GCA_049511335.1 of Bryobacteraceae bacterium. Lineage (GTDB taxonomy): Bacteria > Acidobacteriota > Terriglobia > Bryobacterales > Bryobacteraceae > JBEKYD01. The sequence continues at coordinate 14,622 of JBEKYD010000041.1, forward strand.
CCGCGGTGGCCGAAGCCAGTGTCGGCGAAGGGAAGGTGGTGCTGCTGGGACCGGAGGTGAATTTCCGCGACCAGCCCCACGCCACGTACAAATTCCTTTTCAACGGCCTGTACTATGGAAGCGCCAAATCCGCCGCGCTCCCATAGCCGTTTCGAGAGAAAGACCAATGGCTGGTGGGGCAGACCAGGGCAGACCATCGTTTCTTGTGGTCTGCCATACACCGGGGGTCGACCAGATCCGAGTGCACGCGCAAAAAGCTCTTGCTGGCAGACCACAGAAAACGATGGTCTGCCCAAAAAGGTCTGCCCCACTCACTCGTCCGTGCGGACCTCCATGCCGGGCACGCAGAGCGTCTGACAACTTCGCACGTGTTGCCGGCCGTCGATGGTGACGCGGCATTCGAAGCAAACGCCCATGCCGCAGAGCGGGCCGCGCGGCTGCCCCGTCACCGAGCGGCGGAAGAAGTCTATGCCGGCCGCGGCCACGGCCGAGGAGACCATGGCGCCGGAAGACGCCGCGACCGGCTCTCCGTTGATGTGCACGGTGAACACGTCACTCATGGAGCGGGCCTCCTTCGGCCTTGAGCTCCCGAGACGGCAGATACGGTTCCGCCGGAATGGCAAAAGGGCCGCCCGCGAGATGGGCCGCGATGAGTTCGCCGGTGGCCAGCGAGGTGGTGATGCCCAGCCCCTCGTGTCCGGTGGCCAGCAGCAGGCGCGGGCGGCCGGGACAGGGGCCAATCAGCGGCAGCATATCCGGAGTAGCGGCGCGGAAACCGGTCCAGCAGCGGATGATGGTGAGGTCCGCGAGCCGCGGCATATAAGTGCGCGCTCTTTCCAGCATGCGGGTCAGAACGGGCAGATCGATGGCGGAATGTTCGGCGCCGAATTGGCGCGACGAGCCGATCAGGACTTGGCCTGTGCGCCGCGGCTGGGCGTTGAAAGCCACCGAATCGGCGGCGGTGGAGTGTGCCGATTTCAGGTAACCAAGCTCCAACAACTGGCGCCGCACGAAACCGGCGTAGCGATCGGTAATCGCGAGATGCCCTTTTCGTTTGCGGACGGCGATACCGGGCGAGAGCTCCGGCGCCCAGGCTCCGGTAGCGTTCACCACGGCGCCCGCAGAAATCGTGTCTCCGCCGGCGAGGCGAACGCCGATCTGGGTGAGCTCGACCGCGTGGGCGCGCACCAGCACGGCGCCGCGGGATTGCGCTCGTTCCAAAAAGAAGCGCGCGGCGCAGGGCGGATAGCTGACGGCATCGTCGGGAACCAACAATCCACCGGCCAGACCGGGGCGCAGATTGGGCTCGGCTTCGGAGAGCTCGCGCGGCCCCAGCACTTCGGCGCGTACGCCGATGCCGGCGTAGACGGCGCGCTTGCGTTCCACCTCCGCCATCTCTTCCGCGTCGGCCGCCACCCATATGGTGCCGGCAGCGACGTATTCGGCATCGGCGGGAAGCTCGCCGGCCAGCGCCATCCACAGCGAACGGGATCGCTGGGTGAGCGCGATCTGAGCGGGCGAATCGTCCATCACCACAATATGGCCCATACCAGCGGCTGTCGCGCCGCCGCCGATCGGTCCGGCCTCCACTACCGTCACGCGCATGCCCGCGGCCGAACAGGAATCGGCACACGCCGCGCCCACGATTCCGCAGCCAACGATGGCGACATCGTAGCCGGCGCTCATGCTGGTGGGTCTTCAGACGGCGGGCGGAAGCGCCTGGCAGACCACGGGAAACGATGATCTGCCCCACCGAGCGCGCGGAAAATGTGTGCCATTAGGCCCTGCGAATCCCCGAGGAGAAAGGATCGCGATCGTCGAGGATCAATTCCACCTCCGCGTTAACATAGGCATAACCGGTGATCTCGGGGACGACCACCGCATCGACCACGCCATCGATTGCGGCATCGATCGCCACTATGCGCCCTTCGAACACGCTGCCTGCAATGCCTTCCTGGCGCCACACCTGGCCGGGCGCGAGCTTGCCATCCGCGTAGAGGCAGGCGAGCTTGGCGCTAGTTCCGGTGCCGCACGGCGAGCGGTCATAGGACTTGCCGGGACAGAGCACGAAATTGCGGCTATTGGCGCCCGGGACGGTCGGCGGTCCCAATAGCTCGATGTGATCGATGGGGCGGCCGCCATCGCCGGTAATGCCGTGATCCTCCAGAGCGCGGCGGATCCGCCAGGTGAAATCGGTCAACTCCCCCACCCGGCTGAGCGAGAGATCCTGTCCATGTTCACTCACCAGGAAGAACCAGTTTCCGCCCCACGCGACATCGCCAACTACTTCGCCGATGCCCAGCACGGAAACGGGCACCGAAGCACGGCTGCGGAAGCTGGGGACGTTGCGAATGGAAACGCCGCCGTCGGGATTGATGCGGGCATCCACCACCCCACAAACCGTTTCCAGGCGGCAGGCGTCATTCCGAAGCCGGCCCAGGTACTGAAGCGTAACCGCCAGGCCGATGGTGCCGTGGCCGCACATGCCCAGATAGCCGACGTTGTTGAAGTAAATCACGGCGGCGTCGCAAGTGGAATCGCTGGGCTCGCACAGGAGCGCGCCCACGATGGCGTCGTTGCCGCGCGGTTCATTCACCACGGCGGAACGGAATTCGTCGAACTCGTCGCGAAAGCGGTTGAGCCGCTCTGCCAGCGGACCGGGCCCGAGATCCGGACCGCCCGCGATCACCACGCGAGTGGGCTCACCCCCGGTGTGGGAATCGATGGCGGAGACGCGGCGGCGGAAACCAGCCGGCTGTTTCGTCATGAATAAGCCCTAAGAACGATAAGCCCTAAGAAACGGTTGCGGCCCGAAGGGTGGGACGCGTGGCGATGGCTTTGCGGATCACAGCCAGAATCTCGTCGCGCTCGGCGCCAGCCAGCGGCAGCCGCGGCGCGCGCACCCATTCCGATCCCAAACCGGTTTCCGCCATGGCCAGCTTGATATATTGCACCAGCTTGATCTTGGTATCGAGATGCAGCAGCGGGGTGTACCAGCGATAAAGCTCGCGGGCCAACTCCCACTGGCCAGAAGTGGCCAGATCCCAAAGCGCGCGGTTCTCTTCCGGAAAGGCATTCACCAAACCGGAAATCCAACCCTGCGCACCCAGCAGAACGCTCTCGAGCACCAGGTCGTCCACACCGCAGAAGAGAATATAACGGTCGCGCACCTGGTTGACGAGATCGGTAATGCGGCGCACGTTTTCCGACGACTCCTTGATGCCCACGATGGTGGGCTCGCCAGCCAGCTCTTCGAACATATCCGGGGTGACGTCGACGGCGTAGGAAACCGGGTTGTTGTACACCATCACGGGCAGCGACGTAGCGCGCGCCACGGTGCGAAAGTGCGCCAGGGTTTCCCCGCGGTCGGATTTATACACCATGGCCGGCAGAACCATCAAGCCATCCACGCCGATCTTTTCCGCGTCACAGGCAAAGCGGCAAGCCAGCGAGGTGGTGTATTCGGCTACTCCCGTCAGGATGGGGATGCGGCCGTTTACCGCCTGCTTCATCTCTTTCAGCAGGTTCAATTTCTCCCGATATTCGAGGGCGGTGTTTTCGCCCACCGTGCCCAGGAACACGACGCCGTGAATACCGGCCTGGATCATGGCGTTCAGATGCCGGGCGGTAGCGGCGGGATCGAGAGACTGATCGGCGCGGAACTGAGTGGTAATTGCGGGGAATACCCCCTTCCAATGAATCCTCATGACGGTTTCGGCTCAGTCGTTATTGTAGTGGATAACGGAACTGCGGCGGGCGCCGGCGCGGCGGCCGGGAGCACGGGCGTGCCGCCCCGGTTTGGCATTGCTATAATAATGATTTCCCCTTCGTCGATAGGAGTTACAGGCTAACCATGTTCGATCTCTTCCGCAGCCGAGAGAAATCGGTGCGTATCCTGCTCGGCGCCCTGCTGTTGCTGGTGGCGCTGTCGATGCTGACTTACCTGGTCCCCAACTACAATAACGGCAGCAATCCTTCCGATGTTGTCGTGGCGGACGTAGGCGACGAAACGGTCACCCTGACGGACGTCCAACAGTCCCTTCAGGGCGCTCTCCGCGGCAAACAGTTGCCGCCTGAGCTGCTGGGCACTTACGTGCCCCAGATGGTAGATCAGTTGGTGACCGCTAAAGCCCTGGCGTACGAGGCGCGCAAGCTCGGATTCGCGGTCAGCGATAGCGACCTTCGTGCCTATATCCAGCAGGTGGCTCCTGGCCTCTTCCCGGACGGCAAGTTTGTCGGCAGGGACGCTTACGCCGCCATGTTGGCCCAGAATAACCTCACGATTCCGCAGTTCGAAGAAACCGCAAGGCGCGATATCCTGGTCGCCCGATTGAAGGAAGTCGCGGTGGAAGGCACCATCGTCACTCCCGCCGAGATCGAGCAGGCGTTCCAGGAGAAATTTGAAAGAGCCAACGTTCAGTACGTCAAGCTCGTTAGCGACAAGTATAAAGCCGAAGTGCAACCGAGCGAGCCGGACATGCGCGCGTATTATCAGGCCAACATTAAGCAATATACCCATGCCGAAACGCGCGATCTGACCCTTCTGGTGGCGGATAAATCGAAGATGGAAGCCGGGTTAAACCCCACCGACGCCCAACTGCAGCAGCTCTATAACCAGACTAAGGACCAGTTCCGCGTTCCCGAGCGCGTACACGCTCTCCATATCCTATTTATGACGCAGGGCAAGCCGCCAGCCGACGACGCCAAGATCCGCGCCCAGGCCGACGACGTTCTGAAGCAGCTGCAGCACGGCGGCGACTTTGCCGCTCTGGCCACCAAGTATTCCGAAGATCCCGGTTCCAAAGCCAAGGGCGGCGACCTCGGCTGGGTACAGCGCGGCCAGATGGTTCCCGAGTTCGAAAAGACCACTTTCGAGCTGAACCCGGGCCAGATCAGCGGCCTGGTGAAGACCCAATACGGCTACCACATCATCAAGGTGTTGGCTCACGACGACGCGCATCTCGAAACCCTCGAAGAGGCCAAGCCCGCCCTGGTCTCCAACTGGAAGAGCAACTTCGTCAACAATGAAATGCAGCGGATCTCCGACCAGGCGCAGACCGCTTTGCAAAAGGATCCGCAACACCCGGACAAAGTAGCCGACGAGTTCAAAATGCAGGCGGTCCGGGCCAATGGCGTCGGCGGCGGCGCGCCGATTCCGGAGATCGGCACCAACTCGGATTTCGAGCAGTCCATCGCCGGGCTCAAGGCCAGCCAGGTTTCTCCGGTGGTCGCTCTGCCGGGCGACAAGGAAGTGCTGGCCGTCGTGGATGCCGTGAACCCGCCCCGCCCCTCCACATTTGAAGAGGTCAAGGATCAGGTGCAGTCGGCGATCGTCCAGAATCGTCTTACCATGGCCGTACAGAAACATGCGCAGGAAGTGCTCGACAAAGCTCGCGCCATGGGCAACGATCTGGAAAAAGCCGCCAAGTCCCTGGGGCTCGAAGTGAAGACCACGGGTGAGTTTGAATCGGGCGGCTCCATCGTGGGTGTCGGAACCGCCGCTTACCTGCAGGCAGCGTTCAAGCAGCCGGTCGGTTCGGTGTTTGGGCCCGTGCCCCTGCCGGATGGCACGCTTATCGGCCGCGTGATCGCCCGAATTCCACCGGATCCCGGCAGGCTCGCCAGCGAGCGCGCCACCGTTCGCGACCAGGTCAAGGGCGAAAGAGCCCAGCAGCGCGATCGCCTGTTCGAAGCCGGAGTCAAACAAGAGCTGATACGCCAGGGCAAGATCAAGTACCACCAAGCGGTGATCCAGCGCCTGATTGCGGAGTACACCGCAAGCTAGCTGAATGCTGCCACAACTCATTGATCTCTACCGCTCTCTGACCAACCCGGAGCGGCTGATTGCCCTGCTGGCGACTCTGCTCTCCGGCTGGCTGGGCTACGCCGCGATTTCCGCCGTGGTCTTCGCCGAAACCGGATTGCTGGTGGGCTTTTTCCTGCCCGGCGATTCATTTCTCTTCACCATCGGCGTGGTGGCCGGAGCCGGTGCGCTCGATATCGTGCGCGTCAATCTGGTGCTGATCGTAGCCGCCATGCTGGGCGACAGCACCGGGTACTTCCTGGGGCGGAAGACCGGTCCGCGAATCTTCAGCCGGCCCGATTCCCGCCTGTTCAAGCAGGAGTATGTGCGCCGCACCCAGACGTTCTACGATCGCTACGGCGGCAAGACCATCGTACTGGCCCGTTTCGTGCCCATCGTGCGCACCTTTTCGACGTTCGTCGCCGGGGTTTCCCAAATGCCCTATCGGCGGTTTATACCTTACAGCATTTGCGGCGCAACCGGTTGGGTTTTCTTGATGACCATGCTGGGATACGGGCTCGGCAGCATCCCGTTTGTGCGCCACTACTTCGACAAGGTGATTTTGCTGATCATTTTCCTTTCGCTGATGCCAACCTTCATCGAAGTGATCAGAGTCCGCCGCGAAGCCCGGGGTGGGGCACGCATTTAGCCCAACGTCGTTTAGTTTTCGACAAAAAAGCGGCGGCAAAGATTGTGGGGCGGACGCCCTCGTCCGCGCGCGACCCCCTGGTCGCGCATCGGCCTGGTCAGCGCGGGTAGCCTGACGGACAAACTGGGAACCCGCCGCGGCTTTGCCTTCGCCATCGTGCTCTGGAGCATCGCCGCGATGACGCCCGGCCTCGCCTATTCGGTGACCACGTTCACCTTCGCCATGTTCCTGCTGGGGATCGGCGAAGCGGTGAATCTCCCGGCCTGTATCAAGACCGTGGCCGAATAGTTCCCGAAGAAGGCGCGCGCCCTGGCGACGGGCATCTTCAATTCCGGGGCCAGCGTCGGCGCACTGGCGCTTCCGGTGGTGGTTCCTTTCCTCTACGAAGCTTTCGGGTGGCGCGGCGCCTTCGTCGCCACCGGCGCGAGCGGTTTTGCCTGGCTCATGGCCTGGCTGCTTCTCTACCGCATGCCGCAAGACCATCCGCGCGTGTCGCCGGCCGAGCTGCAGCACATTCAATTCAAACAATAGGCCACAACGGCAAAATGGAAATCCTGGTATGATCGTCTCTCTTATGACGTCTGCCGTCGACCGGCCCGCGGCCTCGCGCTACCGCTGGACCATTTGCGCGCTGCTCTTCGTCGCCACCGTGATCGCATACCTCGACCGCGGGATCCTCGGATTCCTGAAGGTGGACCTGGGGAAGCAGATCGGCTGGAACGACATCACCTATGGCAATATCGCGACCTCCTTCAAATGGGGGTACGGTTTCGGCATCGTGGTGGCGGGGTGGTTCACGGACTGGCTGGGGACACGCAAAGCATTTGCGATCGCCATCGTGATGTGGAGCCTCGCGGCCATGTCGCCGGGATTGGCGACTTCGGCGCTCACCTTCGGAATCGCCATGTTTCTCCTGGGAATCTGCGAGGCCGCTAATTTTCCGGCCTGCATCAAGACGGTGGCCGAGTGGTTCCCGAACAAGGAGCGCGCCTTGGCGACGAGCATCTTTAATTCCGGCGCCAATATCGGCAACATGCTGCCCGCGGCGGTGGTGCCCGTGCTGGTGTTGGCGTTCACGGGTCCCCTCGGGCGGGACGCGTGGCGCGGCGCGTTTGCGGTATGCGGCTCCATCGGATTCATTTGGCTGGTGTTCTGGCTGCGGATGTACGGCAAGCCGGAGAGCCACCCGCGAGTCTCGGCGGCGGAGTTGGCGGACATCCAGAGCGATCCTGCCGAGCGCCTAGAGCGGGTGCCGTGGGCAAAGTTGCTGCCGTGCAAGGAGACTTGGGCATTCGGCGGCGCCAAGTTCCTCACCGACGGGGTTTGGTGGTTCTACTCGTTCTGGCTGCCGGGCTATTGGCAGACTACCTTCCACCGGTCGCTGGGAGGCACCAGCCTTCCCCTGATGTTGGCATTTGGCGTTTCCATCCTGGGCGGCCTCTATGGCGGCTACCTTCCGGGCTCCTTGATCAAGCGGGGCAAGAGCGTCGGCGCGGCGCGCAAGACCGCCTTGTTCGTCTGTGCCGTTTGGGTCTTGCCGCTCGTGCTGATGCCGTTCATACCTAACTTATGGGGCATGGTGGCGCTGGCCGCCCTGGCCATGGCGGCGCACCAGGGCTTCTCGGCCAACCTGTTCACTGTGCCATCGGACCTGTTTCCGAAGGCCGCGGTGGCCTCGGTGACCGGAATCGGCGGCGCGCTCGGGGCGGCCGGGGGCGGCCTGCTCGACCAATTCGTCAGCCACATCGTGCACTGGACCAACAGTTACGTGCTGGTCTTCGCGCTGTGCGGATCGGTTTACATGCTGGCGCTGCTCCTGCTCCACTTGTTGACGCCGAAATATGCGCCGGCGCAGCCGAAATACTGATTAACGCTGCGTTCCATAATATCGGACGTTCTCCAGCGGTCCAGATTCAGACATACGCGCAAGCGAAACGGCACAGCTGAGCGGCGCCCGAAGACGGCGACGATCCGTATATCATTCTATCCGCGGATCAATATACCTCCTTCGGATCGATCCGCATGTCCGCTAGGTCAAGGAGGAAAGTCATCCCCAGCGTGTAAACCGCGTCGGTTTCGCCGGGCGACCATCGATCAACCACGTGATACCGTCCATTCTCCACGCCTTCCAGAACCCACTGCGCGCCATCGACACCGCCGGGGCCGTTACGGGGTGGTAGTTCCCAAAAATGTGCTTGCCCCAAACGAGCTAGTAAGAGTGTTGTACCTCGTCTTCCAACTGACGCACTTTCGTTACGGATAAGAGCGCCCGGGTCGTACCCACCTGCGCCGCCGGTAGACTTCGAAATTACGACTCCGGTCAGGTCTGGCTTGAGGACGAGCCTAACTGAAACGGGATGGTGAAAACTTCGGAGCCAGAGAAACCGATATACCATCGCCCGCGAATCGTCTCGCGACAACGCCCAGAGCGTCGGTTCCCCTAATGCCCTCAACGCCTTCGAGTACCAATTTGTTAGGAACGCTTCTTGCTGGTCGTCACACGCGAGCACGCCGGGCGGGAAGTACTGGTCCGGGGCAATGGGTTTCAGAGTTTGAGGCGTGCCACGACAGGGCGCTTCCTCGCGCGCCGCTGGGTTCGGGAATGGCAGCTTCTTGATCGGACCGGCAGCCGCAAGCCAGCGCCTCGCCCCGACATATGCTCCAGACACTTGATCGGGGAACATCGTCGAGAACAACCAGAACGCCCCGACCGCAACGAGCAGAAGGGCCACTGTTACAAGTGGCTGACCTCTGGGCAATCGCATGACCGCCCAATATTTTAACTCTCGTCAAGACGACATCGAGGAAGTATCGGGCTGCCCGAAAGTGGCGGCGTCATATCGGCAGGTGGTCGGCTCTCGCATTCGCGTCCCTCCGTAAATCCCCAATCGGCCGGCCAAGAGGCCGCTCCCACTACCTCGGTCTGTACGCGATCGCCTCGATTTCGATTTTCGCGCCTGGCAGCGGAAGTGCGGCCACGCCGATCGTGCTCCGCGCCGGCTTCGACTCTCCGAAGACCTCTGCGTACACCGCGTTCATGGCGGCGAAGTCCTGCACATTGGTAAGAAACACCGTGGTTTTCACCACGTCGGCCATGCTTGCGCCGCAGCCTTCCAGGTTAATACGGATATTCTCCAGCACCTGGCGGGTTTCCGAGCCGATGTCGCCCAGCTTGGTCTGGTTGGTGATCGGGTCGACGGGGATCTGCCCCGATACAAAGATGTAGTCGCCCGCTCTTACCGCCGGCGAGTACGGCCCGCGCGGCGCCGGCGCGCCCGGTGTGGTGATTCGTTCGATCATAATCAATGTCCTTCCGCTTCCAGATAACGCTCCACTTCAATCGCTGCCATGCAACCGGCCCCTGAGGCGGTGATCGCCTGGCGGTACACCCGGTCCTCGACGTCGCCGGCGTGAAACACGCCCGGGATATTGGTCCGCGCGCCGCCTTTGGACAGAATGTACCCGTCCGGGTCGGTTTCGATCTGCCCGCGGAACACCTTGGTATTCGGCACGTGGCCGATCGCCACGAAAAATCCGTCCACTTCCTGGTCCCACACCGCGCCGGTGACGGTATCGCGCAGGCGCACTCCGGTCACCAGGTGTTGCGCGGCATCGTACACTTCTTCCACCACGCAATTGGTCAGGAACTTGATTTTCGGGTTGCGCCGCGCGCGATCGCACATGATCTTCGAGGCCCGAAACTCGGCGCGCCGGTGCACCAAGGTCACTTCACTGCCGAAGCGGGTGAGAAAGTTGGCCTCTTCCATGGCCGAATCGCCACCGCCGATCACCATGATCTTCTTGCCGCGGTAAAAGAATCCGTCGCAGGTGGCGCACGAGCTTACGCCGTGGCCGATCAGCTTCTGTTCGGATTCGAGACCCAGCCAGCGCGCCGAAGCTCCCGAAGCGATAATCACGGTGCGCGTCTCGGTCCACTCGCCCTCGATGTTCAGGCGGAACGGCCGCCGGCTCAGATCCGCATCCAGCACCGCGCCGTGGCGGTACTCGGCGCCGAAGTTCTGCGCCTGCTTCTTCATGTTCTCCACCAGTTGCGGCCCGTCGATTCCGTCCGGAAAGCCCGGAAAGTTCTCTACCAGCGTGGTGAGAGAAAGCTGCCCGCCGGCCTCGTGTCCGCTGACCACCAGGGGACTCAGGTTAGCGCGGGCCGTGTAGATGGCCGCCGTATTGCCGGCACAGCCCGAACCGATGATGACGACGTTGTGCATGGGTTTGGAAACCTTGAGCGTAGCACAAGCGCCCAGTATTGCAGCCTCTCAGATTCTTTTGGCGCCGCGACGACTTCTTCGTGGAGCGGACTCTCAGTCTGCCACGCCGGGACTCGTCCCGGCGCTTGTCTCGCCCAGCCCGTCGCACTCCTCGCGAACGCGAAGACAGCCCCGCCTTTAGCCGTGGCACTGCTGCCCTGTGGGGCAGCTTGGTAAGCTGCGGCCGATTGTCAATCGGCCAACCTCTGCGAGTGTATCGAAAAACGGCGATAGGCACCCCCCGCCGGCCCGCCAGCCTTCCTCACGTCGGTCAGCTGAAGCCGCACCCCGCCGTTCGCATCCGCCGTTTGCTCTCAACCCGGAGCGTGCGGTACAGTTTCAAATGCCATGCCACGAGCCGGCTCGCTAGCCGCGGTCGAGATCGACACCCTCGAGAAAGTCCGGAAAATCGCCGAACCGGATGCGGAAACGCCTTTTCACATCCTGGTAGCCGGCAACTTTACCGGCGGCGCCGGCCGTAACCGCAAGGTGATCGGCATCGATCGCGACGATTTCGATATCGTGATGGCATTCCTCGCTCCGGAAGCGCGTATCTCGCCCGGCGGCGTTCCCGCCGGCGTCCGCTTCGAGGAGCTCGACGACTTTCATCCCGATCGGCTGCTGGTAACGGTCGAGGCCCTGCGCGCGCTGCACGGCCTGCGCCAGCGCCTGCTCGATCCGGCGACCTTCGCCGCGGCGGCGGCGGAACTCTTTCCGCATCAGGCGCCGGCGGATCCGGCCGCCGAACTCGCGGGAAGGAGCGGAGCGGATCTGCTCCGCATGATGCTCGGAGAGGCTCCCGCCGCCGACGCCGCGCCCGCCCGCGGCGACTGGGAAGAAATGCTACGGCGGTTAGTGGCGCCCTACGCCGTTCCCAATCCCGATCCGCGACAGGCGGAGTTGGTGGCGCAAGCCGAAGCCGCCATTACCGGCCACATACGTTCCCTTCTTCACGACCGCACCTTCCAGGCGCTCGAATCGGCATGGCGAGGGTTGTTCTTCTTGAGCCGGAGACTCGAAACCGGAGAGCGCCTGAAAATCTTCGTGCTCGACCTGCCGCAGGAGGAACTCGCCACCGAGGACGGCATCGGCGTCCTCACCCGCACCCTCGCGGAGGGTGAGTGGAGCGTGATCGCCGGCTTGTGGAGCTTCTCACCATCCGACGAGCCGGTGCTGGCGCGGCTCGCCGCCCTGGCCCGCAACGCGCGCGCTCCGCTGATCGCCGGCCTCGCCCCCGGCGTAGTGGGCTTGGATCGCGTCTTCGACGGGTTGCGCCGCGCGCCCGACGCGGCATGGCTCGGTCTGGCGCTGCCGCGCTTTTTGTTGCGCCTCCCGTACGGCGCCGCTACCGGCGCAATCGAGTCATTCGCGTTCGAAGAAATGCCGGCCAAGCCCGAACACGAGCGTTATCTTTGGGGCCATCCCGCTCTTGCCTGCGCGTATTTGTTGGGCGAAGCGTTCTCCCGCTATGGCTGGAACATGCGGCCCGGCATGGTCGATATCGTCGACGGCCTTCCTGCGCACGTATATAAAGATGATGGCGGCGCGGCGATGAAGCCTTGCGCGGAGGTGCTGCTCACCGAAGAAGCCGCCCAAAGGTTGCTCGATTGCGGCTTCATTCCGCTGGTTTCCATCCGCGATTCCGATCGCGTGCGGGTGTTGCGCATGCAGTCGCTCGCGCTCGAGCCGGCTCCGCTTGCGGGAAGATGGCGCTGAGCGCCGCGGAAATTCATTTTTCTCTTGACTTTCCTTCTGAACAACCTTATATATGAATCACATTGCGATTTTTCAAATCGCAAAATTTGATGTTAGGGAGAATCAATCGATGAAGAGCGCAACGAAGAAAGCCGCCCCGAAGAAAAAGGCTGCTCCGAAGAAAAAGAAGTAGCTTGGGCGCGCCCTGCACAAGGGTAGACCAGTTTACTCCAAGGCCCCGGTCTCCGGGGCCTTTTTCATTTTTGAGCCAAAATGTTTTAGCCGTTTTTTCCCCTTCCCAGCCTTTCCCGCCGCGCCAGCAGCACCCGAAACGTCTCTCCCATGCCCACCAGCAGCGTCTTCAACTGCATTCTGCGCCGTAGCGCTTCGCGCGCATCGGTGGCCGATAGCACGGAAGCGAACTGGTCCGCCTCCCCGGCTTCGAGCACCGTCCGCGTCAGGGTCTGAAAACTTTCGCGGACCAGACCATGCCGCCGGCCGTGTTCTTCGAGAGCGGTGAAATTCACGTGCGCGGTGATGTCCTGCTCGCCGGGGTTCTCCAACACATCTTCTCGCGCCATGTGGCGGCGGTAGCTCATCAGCGTGCCGCGCGGGAAGCGAGCCGCTTCGGCGCGCGTGTATCCGTAGTCGACGGCGAAGAGGTATCCATCCTCCAGCGCGCCGGCAATCCGCTCGATCCAGCCCAGAGCTTCGGTGTTCGCTTCCATGAGCACGCCTTCGCGAGCGGCTTCGGCATCGTCCAACTCCTCGGCGGGCAGCGTGGCATAGCGGCGTAGGTACTGTTCGATTTCCGCGGGCACGGGTCCGGCAGTTTCCCACTGGAAGCGGCCGTCGCGGAAGCCGACGCGTTGTTCCAGAAACTTTCCCCGGCGCGCGATGGCTACGTCCACCGGCAGGGCGTCGAAGAATTCGTTGGCGAAAACCACCCCGCGGAAGCGCCGCGGCAATTGGCCGCAATCGATGTCCACCGGCACATAGCGCCATTCGGAGAATGCCGTTGCCATCTCGCGCCGCCCCGCGCCGAGTTCCACCACCGTGAAATCGGCGGGGTTTCCCATGGCCGCGGCCAATTGGCGGATGCGTGCGCCCATCGACAGGCCGAACACGGGCTGGAGTTGCTCGGCGGTGTAGAAATCTCCGCCGATGCCGAACGGGTCCGCGCGCCGCCGGTAATAGCCGTGTTGGGGATGATACAGCGCCACTTCCATGAACCGCCGGAACGGAATGGGACCGCCATGGGCGATCTCGCCGACCAGGATCTGCCCCGCCGCCGTCATGCGGCAGACCTTCCGCTGGGGTGATGTGAGAGTCCGCTCCACGAAGGGGTTGTCGCAGCCGCAAAAGAATCCGGCAGGCTGTAGGAAGAAACCATCGGCACGAACTTATGCTAGCGTGAAGTCACTCGACGTGTTACCGGCTAAGGTTCGGATAAAACTAAGCTCGGAAGCGGCGGGAGCGATCTCGTTGACACCGGTCGTGTCGCGCGAGCTGCCCGTCGCGGAGTTGCTTGAAGAGGTGCTGGCCGTGACCGGGAAGGACGAGCCGCGCATCCGCGAGGTCTTGCGGCGCGGCACGTTGGTGAGCGGCGCGTCGCGGTTTCGCTGGGAAGGGTGGGAGCCGGACGCCGAAAGTTTGCGCCAGGCACTGGCCGGTTTTCCCGATCCCGATCCGGCTCGTCCGTTTTCCCCCGCCCAATGCGTGCAAGCGGTTTTGCGCGGAGGCCGGCAAGCGGTTGAGTTGCCGCGCGAAATCGCGGCGCGCCACGGCTTGTTCCGCCGGCGGGCGTTCTGGGACGTATTGATGCGGCAACTGGGTGCCGGCCCTCCCCAGTATTCCGGCTACTCGTACCGCGACCGTGCCGATCGCTACCGCCGCGAGTTGACCCTCGCCGAACGCGACCAGTTGCGCTCCGCCGCCGGCCTGTTGCGCTATCGTTCGCTGCGCGAGCGCATCGCGGCCGGCGGATTCACGGAGGTAGAGTTGACCGTGCCGCGGTAGCCCTGGACGCGGCGTAACTGGTAGGGCGGACCCCCTGGTCGCGCGGGACGCCCTGGTCCGCACTGCTCCCCGAGAATCAAGTGTCCGACACCGGCTAAGAACCGGCCTCTGAGCCGGCTCCTATTCCTCCGCCATGTCCCCAGTATCTTCCGCCCGGTTCTCGAACTTGGTTTGTGCGTGCAGAAATACCAGATTGACGGTGCCGACCGGGCCGTTGCGCTGCTTGGCGATGATCAGCTCGGCCAGCCCCCGCAGGTCCTCTCGCTCGCGCTGGTACACTTCTTCGCGAAAGATGAACCCGACCACGTCGGCATCCTGCTCGATCGAGCCGCTCTCGCGCAGGTCGCTCAACTGCGGCCGGTGATCGCCTTGCCGGGATTCCACCGCGCGGCTCAACTGGCTCAGCACCATCATGGGCACGTTCAGCTCCTTGGCCAGCAGTTTCATGCCGCGCGATAGCGCGCTGACTTCCTGGTTGCGGTTCTCGAACCGCCCGCGGCCGCTCATCAACTGCAGGTAGTCCACCACCACCAAACCGATGTGGCCGCGCTCCGCCTTCAGGCGCCGCAGCTTGGCGTGCATGTCCATCAGGTGGATCCCGGCGGTGTCGTCTATATAGAGCGGCGCTTCCACTAGCTCATGCAGCGCGTGATTGAGCTTGCGGCGCTCTTCCTGGCTCAAGTAGCCGGCGCGGAAACGCTGGCTGTCTACCCGCGCCGTGGCGCACAACATGCGAGTGAGCAGCGATTCCTTCGACATTTCCAGCGAGAAAACCGCCACCGTCTGCTTCAGCTTGAGCGCCACGTGCTGGGCAATGTTGAGCGCCAGCGCGGTTTTGCCCATGGACGGCCGCCCGGCCAGAATCAGCAGTTCGCCGCCGTGCATGCCTCCGGTGTATTCGTCGTACTTGGTGAACCCGGTGCTGATGCCCTTGACGCGCTTGGACGGATCGAGGAACGCATTGATGCCGCCATCGTACTCTTCGACAATCTGCTGCGGGCTCAACAGGCCGTTCTTCACCCGCGTCTCGCCCAGCCTGAGCAGGGTTTCCTCGGCCCCGGCCAGAATTTCGTCCGGTTCCTCCTCGCCCAGCAGGCAGCGGTTCATCATGCTTTGGGAAGTGGTGATGATCCGCCGCAGGATGGCTTTATCCTTGACGATGCGGATGTAGCTGTCGAGGTTGGGAAGGTGCGGCAGGCCGTCGTCGAGCGAAACCAGGTAGCTGAGCCCGTCGCAAGCTTCCAGCTCGTTGAACTTCATCAGCTCGTTGGCGATGGTGATCCGGTCGATTTTCTCGCCGCGTTCCTGCAGTTCTCCCATCCGCCGGAAGATGCGGCGGTGCTTTTCCAGGCTGAAGTCGTCCGCTTCGAGCGCGCCGGCGGCCTGCACGTACATCGCATCGTCGAGCAGGATCGATCCCAGCACGAAGCGTTCGGCATCCAGATTGGCCGGAAGACCTTTTTCCAGGATTATATTAGGAGCGGTCATCGTGCAATCGATACAGGGTAACTCCGAACGGTTCCCCTCTAGCCACCAAAAAACGTCGCCGCCAAATCTTGTCTGTGGAAGCCCGAACTGATTCGAGCGCGGTCCGTTCCGCGCGCGTTTGCACCTTCGTGCACAGGTTTTTCCACAGCCGCTTAAAACAGAAATTCTACTCTCTGTTTTACCAGATTCCGCGCACTCGCGATAACCTGCCAGAGGGAGGATCGACGGATGCCCGAGTGGGCGATGACGAAAACCATGTGGCACGACATCTTCGTGCTGGGTGCGCCTTTGATCGAGAAAATGCTTCGCCCGATGCTCGTCTATTTGTTCCTGGTGATCGCGCTGCGCGTCTTCGGCAAGCGCGAACTGGCGCAGTTGAACCCCTTCGACCTGGTGGTGCTGCTCTCGCTCTCCAACACCGTGCAGAACGCCATCATCGGAAACGACAATTCGCTGAGCGGTGGCCTGATCGGCGCCTTCACTCTGCTGGCGGTGAATTACCTCGTGATTCGCTTCCTCTTTCGCCATCGCCGCCTCGACCAGCTCATGGAAGGCAAGCCGGTCACGCTGGTCGAGGAAGGCCGCATCGTCAAGCGCGCGCTCGCCAAAGAGTTGCTGACCCGAGCCGAGCTGCTGACGGTGCTGCACCGGCAAGGGTTCGACGGCCTGCATGAAGTCGAGCGCTGCGTGCTGGAGCCTGGTGGAACTTTCTTCATCCAGCGGAAAATCCCCGCCGACGAAGACGTCCGCCACAAGGAAGTTCTCAGCCGTCTCGAAGCCCTGGATGCCAAACTCGACCTGCTGATGGAAAAACATTGACGGTTAGGCAGGTGGATCGGTGGGGCAGACTATCGTTTTCTTGTAGTCTGTCTTGGCAGGCGAAAGCGGCTGGCCCATGGCCCACACCCCGGCGGGTCTCGATCCGGGCCGCAGTTATAATATAGTCGTGCCAAAAGCGAGGGAACTGGAACTGCGGCTGGAGCGCACCGAGCAGCAACTGCGCTTGTTCCAGAAGATCAGCCGTTTCATGGTGCGCGACATGAGCCTCCGCGAGGTGCTGCAAGGCGTCGTGTCGCTGGTCGTGGAATTCACCCAGTGCGATTCCTGCCTGATTTACCTGCTCGACGGCGAGGAATTGGTGCTGTGCGCCTCCAACACGCCGCACCCTTCTACCATTGGCAAGGTTAGGCTCCGCCTGGCGGAAGGTCTGACCGGCTGGGTGGCGCGCGAACGCCGCTTGCTGGCTATCTCCCGAGAGGCCTATAAGGATCCTCGTTTCAAAAGCTTCACCGACCTGCCGGAGGATAGTTTCGAGGCCTTTCTGTCCGCGCCGGTCACGGCCCGCAACCGCGTGGTGGGTGTGATCAATGTGCAGCACCGCCAGCCGCACCAGCACACCGGCAGCGAAATGGAAGTACTCACCACCGTAGGCGAGCAGATCGGCTGCGTGCTGGTTTTGGCGCGAATGTCCCGGGCCGCCGTGGAGGAAGCCAATCACGTGGAATTGGTTCTGTCGGCGGGACCGGTCGAAATGAAAGGCTGACTGCCGTGATCCATCGCCGCTGTGTGTTCGGTGCCCTGGCTGCCGCGTGGATTCTCGTCGCCGCTCCGGCGTTCGCCCAGCGCTGGCGCATGCAGTATTTCTACGACGAGGAAAAGTCCTCGCTGGTGCTGCTGGACCTGAAATTTCCTTCCGCCGAGCGCGGCATCGCCATCGGTTACGTTCTTACCGGCAAAACCCAAAAGCCCATGGCACTGCTCACCTCCGACGGCGGAGCGCACTGGCAGCAGGCCCCGCTCGAGGAAGCGCCGGTTTCTCTGTTTTTCTTGAATGAAAACATCGGCTGGATGGTCACCGATAAAAGTCTGATGGTGACCAGGGAAGCGGGCCACAGTTGGACGCGCCTTCCCAGGATTCCGGCGCAGATCCTGCGCGTCTGCTTTGTGGACGAGAATAACGGCTTTGCGGTGGGCGCTAAAAAGACGGTGTTGGCCACTCACGACGGCGGTCAGCACTGGACCCCAGTTAAAGAGGCAGCGGAGCCGCCGGGCGAACCTCAATTCAGCGCCTACAACACGATTTCCTTTCCGACGCCGCAATTCGGCCTGATCACCGGCTGGAACATTCCGCCGCGCCGCTGGCTGCAAGACGAGCCGGATTGGATGGATCCCGAATCCGCCCTCGACAATCGCGAAACGCCTCATCTGACCTATTCGCTCTTCACCAACGACGGCGGCAAAACCTGGAAATCCAGCTCGGCTTCCCTGTTTGGGGAGACCGAACGCATCCAGTTGAACCCGGATGGCGTCGGCCTCGGCCTGGTGGTGCACTCCGCGGCATTTCAATTCCCCAGCGAGGTCTACCAGATCGAGTGGGCCACTGGCAAGAGCACCTCGCTTTATCGCGGCAACAAGTTCTCCGTGACGGACGTCTGGATGGCTCCGGACCAAACCGCTTACATGGTAGGGATCGTCAACCCGGGCAAATTGCGAGGGGTACTTCCGGGAAAGGTGCAGGTGCTCAGCAGCCGCGATTACACTGGCTGGAGCGAAGCCGAAGTCGATTATCGCGCGACCGCGAATCGCGTAACGCTCGCGGCCGTCGATCCCACCCACATGTGGATCGCCACCGACACCGGAATGATTCTCAAGCTAGAGCCCCCGCAATAACTCTTCGCGTCCGGTCACGTCGTCTGCGCCCAAACAGAAGACAAAGCTCATGCTTTATCCACACGCGTTTCACCGCTTCCTTGAGCTAACTATCTGAAATCGTGAAAAATAAATCCTGAGGAAAACTTCCGTAATACAACTGAAACCGATTGACGCCGAGAGCTTGCCGGGAGCATAGTGAATGAGGTTCCAAGAGGTTTGTGAATCAGCCAGCCTCTCCTGAAGTAGCGGTCCTGGAACGGTGATCCG
>JBEKYD010000042.1:0-33271 GCA_049511335.1 Bryobacteraceae bacterium
CCCTGCCACGGACGCGACGTGAGATCCAGTATGTGTTATTCACCTGGACAGGTTTCTGCGCCTACTGCGGGTGTCCCGCAGAGCACGCCTGCGGCCCCTAACACTTAACGTTGTAATACTAGTGTAGTGCGTCATGCAGAGTGGCGATTCTTTTGAGGGCCGCGAGACGGCCTGCGAGGGCTTCGCCCTTTCAATTAGGGCAGGCTAAAGCATGCCCCACCCCGGGGACGGATCGGGCGGCGGTCTAAGCGGCAAGCGAAAACCCGCGCAGGTCCAGGGACGACAGACCGCGGAAGACGATGGTCTGTCCCACGGAACCGCAACCTCGGCGATACAATCGGGAGTCATGATGCGCTACGTACTTGCGTTCCTGGCTTTGGTCTTGGCCGCGCCAGCCCAGCCGTCTTCCGGGCGGATGACGATTCGCGGCGGCACGATACTGAACGGCCGCGGCGGGGTTTTGAAGAACCTCGAGATCGTGATCGAAAACGGCCGAATCCGCTCGCTCGGGCCGGCCCACGGGCGGCCCACTTACGATCTGCACGGCCTGACGGTGATGCCCGGCTGGATCGACACTCACGTTCATCTGAACTGGCATTTCAACGAAGCCCACAAGAACGTGAACGGCCACGAGGATCCGGCGGTGGAGGAGCGGGCCACCGCAGAAAACGCGCGCGTGACCCTAATGGGCGGCTTTACCACCGTCCAAAGCGTGGGCGCGGCGGTGGATGCTATGGTCCGCGACCGGGTGAATCGGGGGGAAATCCCGGGGCCGCGCATTCTCACTTCCTTTCGCCAGATCCAGGCCGCCAGCGGCGACCCGGACGCGCTGCGCGCTCTGGTCCGCAAGACCAAGCAGGATGGCGCCGACGTGATCAAACTGTTCGCCACCACCGGCCTGGGCGCCGGCGGCAACCAGAGCATGTCGGACGCGCAGATTCAAGCGGTTTGCTCGGAGGCCAAAGCCGTGGGCTTGCGCTCGGTGGTGCATGCCATTGGCGATGCCGGCGCGCATGCTGCGGTGTTGGCGGGATGCACTTCCATTGAACACGGGACTTTTCTTACCAACGAGACGCTCGACCTGATGGCCGCCCACGGCACCTATTTCGATCCCAATCTGCTGGTGCTGCACAACTACCTGGAGGACCTAGCCAGTTTCAATTTCACCGACCAGGTGGCGGCCACGCTGAAAGCCGGCCTGGCGCCGACCGCCGATGTGCTCGAGCGCGCGCGCGCCCGGCATGTGAAGATCGTCTTCGGCACCGACGCCGTTTCGGGCGCCCATGGACGCAACGCGGAGGAGTTCATCTACCGCGTCCAGGACGGCCACGAAACGCCCGAAGATGCGCTCGAAAGCGCCACTTCGGTAGCGGCCGAAGCGCTCGGGCTGGGGAGCGAGATCGGCGTCATCGCGCCGGGCTATCAGGCCGACTTGGTTGCCACCGACGGTAGCCCGCTCGAGGATATTACCGCCGTCCGCAAAGTGGTCTTCGTCATGAAGGGCGGCAAAGTTTTCAAGCATCGCTAAGGAACGGCGCAAAATTGACTTCGAATTTGGCACCGTGGCGCACGCACTGCTGCGTGCCGCGTCGAGACTAAGACTCTACTCGACGCTTCTGCCCGTGGAAGCGGGCGTCAGCAGGAGTGCCGACGCGGCACGCAGGAGTGCGCGCAGGAGTGCGTGCGCCACGTTTGCCGGTCAATTACGCAACCGCTCCCTATGGTCGCGGCTCGGTTTCGCCGGGCGAGCCTTCCATGGCCGCCAGCAGGCGCGCGTATCCGGAGCGGCTTACGGGCAGGCGGGTGCCGTCCGCCAGGGTGGCCAGGCGGCTGTCCTTGGCATAGGGCTCGATCCGCGTCACCCGCTCCAGGTTCACCAGGCAGGAACGATGAATCCGGACAAAGCGCGAGGGATCGAGCTGCGCTTCCAACTGCGCGATGGTCTGCTGCTTCAGATAGCTCTTCCCGGCCGAGTGCAGCGCGATGTAATCGTCCTGCGCTTCGGCGTAGTCCAGCTTATCGAGAGGAATAATATGGACGCGGGCGCCGTCGCGCACTACAATCCGCTCGAGCTTCGATTCCGGCGGGCGAAGCGTGGCCGGCGGGGTATCGGGCCGCCTCCCGCCGAGCCGCAGGCGGGCCCGCTCGAGCGCCGTATCGAAGCGTTCCGCGCTGAAGGGCTTCAGCAGGTAATCCACCGCATGAGCGTCGAACGCGCGCATGGCGTACTGGTCGTAGGCCGTTACGCAGATCACCGCGGGTCCCGGCTCGATCAACTCCAACACTTCAAAGCCGTCCAGTTTGGGCATTTGAATATCGAGAAATACGAGATCCGGTTTGGTTTCGGCAATCGCCTTCACGGCTTCGAACCCGTTGGCGCACTCGGCGGCTACGAAGATGTCGGCGTGCCGCCGCAGCATCTCCAAAAGGTACGCGCGGGCCAGCTCTTCGTCGTCCACTACGACCGCTTTCCAATGGTTTTGAGGCATTTCCCGGAGCGTTTCTCCTCTTGACACTGTACACCTCGATTTGTGAGAGAATAGGGCGTTCCGAGTTGCAGTTGTCGACGCCCCACTCTTCCAAAGCGGGGAGAAAGGCATGACGCGTGGATCATCAGGCCGAGACGCCATTCGACAACATCGAGGGCTCTCACGAGTACGTGGCCCTCTTGGCGGAAGCGCTCCGCGAAGCGCGGCGTGACATTGAGGCCGAAATCGCATTGGCTGAAGGCGATGGGGCCGAGCGCCGCAAAGAAGCTTTGCTGCTGGTTTCCTACAACCTTGCCAAGCTGAACCTTCATATTACCGCCAGCCGCCGGATTCTAAATGACTTGCGCACTCTCCGACGACTGCTGCTGGCGGAGCGCGGCATCGTGCTGGACGGAGAGGACGAAGAGAAGGAGGTTCCGACCGGCGAAGGCGATTGAGCGCACGCGTCCGGTTCGAATCCTCGCCTGGGCTCCTGACGGGTTGTCACGACTGTGGGGTGTATTCGTTTGTGTTCCGCCTTTCGAATCTTGTTTCGGCGTTGCTGCCGAGCGTGCCGGCCCCGGTTGGTTTGCCTGCGAAAACCCCCGCCAGATGGCGCTAATCGAATTACAATTCTCTTGACACAAAAAAGTGCGCAGCGTACTATTCAATAGGTTGCAAAGCCACATTCTGTAACACTTCAGGACAGTGGCTGCGGAGGGGCGGCATGACATTCCAGATCGGCGACAAAGTTGTCTATCCGAACCAGGGCGTCGGGACCATCGAAAATATCAGTATTCGGCCCTTTGGCTCGGTCTCGGAAAAGTTCTATCTGTTACGGCTGGGATGCGGCGGCATGACCGTGGTGGTGCCTTTTTCCAACGTGGATAACGTTGGTTTGCGGAGAGTTACCAAGGAACGCGAGATCTCCCGCATGCTGGCCTTTCTCTCCAGCGGCTGGTATACGGTTCGTTCGGACTGGAAAGTTCGCTTCCGCGAGAATTCCGAAAGAATGCAAAGCGGCGACTTGTTGAAGGTGGCGGAGGTTTTCAAGAGCCTGTTGCAACTACATCTGGAAAAGCCGCTCTCGTTCCGCGAGAAGAAGATGCTGGACCGTTCGCGCCACATGCTGATCGCCGAAATTTCGATTGCCAGCAACGTCGCCGAGCCCGAAGCCGCCGCCATGCTGGAGCGCTCGCTCGCCAAAGTCGGTCTCGCGGTCGCGGCGGCTACGGCCTGAGCGCGGTCCGCGGCGCTGCCATTCGGACCGATAGTCGCTTTCCATGTATAGAGCACCGGCGACAAAGATCGCCAGCGCTACCGTAAGCTACCTCCGGCGCTCCAGCCGCACCGAGACGGCTTGACCCGAGTATTTGACCACCCGATCCACTCGGGACGCCGGATCGACACCCGTCCCATGACCTGGGGCCACCAAAACGATGTCGAAGGTGCGCGACTGCGGCATACCGGGGAAACTACCCTGCCTGGCGCCGACGGTCAGAGTCGCACTGGCGTCGTCCCAGTGGATCGGGACGGTCGCGTAAATACCCTTCTCATAGTCGTAGGTATCGTTCTCGTCTTCGTAAAGCGCGAAGTCGGCGTTTGCCCCGGCGTACACGCGCAGCTCTATAGGGTCGGGCGGCTTCTGGTCCGAATACTCGATATCGGGACCCATCGGCAGGATGGCGCCGGCGCGCACGTAGAGGGGGATACGGTCGAGCGGCGCGGGCGCGTCGACCGTTTTGGCGCCATCGGTTGCGCTGCCGTCCCAAAAATCGTACCAGCGTGCGTTGGGGAGGTAGAGATGGCGCGTCGCCACGCCGGGTTCCGTGACCGGGTTTACCAGAATTGACGGCCCGTACAGGAACTGGTCGCCTATATTCTGGGCGCGCGTGTCGGTGCGGAAATCCATCACCAGGGGCCGCATGGGGGTGTAGCTTTCGTTTGTCGTCATCCATGCCAGCGAGTAGATATACGGCATCAGGCGGTAGCGCAGACGGTCGAATTTCGTGAGGATCTTCTGCGCCTCGGGGCCGTACGACCAAAGTTCGTTTCGATCGGGGGTGCGCGTTCCATGGACGCGGAAGATGGGGCAAAACGCGCCATATTCAAACCAGCGGACGAACAGTTCCCGATACGCCGGATCGTCGGGATGACCGATGAAGAAACCGCCGATATCGGTGGTCCAGTATGGGAGACCCGACAAAGCGAAATTCAAGCCGGCCGGGATCTGGCGGCGAAAGGACTCGAAGTCGGAGAGGACGTCGCCCGACCAGGCCGTGACGCCATAACGCTGGCTGCCGGCGAAAGCCGAACGCGAGAGGATGAACACGCGTTTGCGGCCGGTTTCCTGGCGCTGCCCTTCATAGACCACCGAGTTCGCCATCATTGGATAAAGATTGGCGTAGCGGGCGCCGCTGCCGATGGCAATTCTGTTTCGAAGGAGTACGTTCTCTTCCATTCCTTCGGTCTCCGGTTCGGTGGTGTCTTCCCACCAGGCGTCGGCGCCGATTTTGAACAGCGCGTTGTCGAGCAGGTTCCAGTAATAGGCGCGGGCGGCCGGATTGGTGGCGTCGTAAAGCGCGGTGCCAAGAGGGTGAAAGGCGGCCGCGGAAGTGCGATCGATGAAGAAACCGCGCTTGTCCATGTCTTCGTAGGTGGAGGTGCCGGGATAGAAGAAGGGCCACACCGAAACCATGAGGTGAAAATGCAGGCGATGCAGATCGTCGACCATCTTCTTTGGGTCGGGATAGTTCCGGTTGAAGACGAATTCGCCGGTTTTGGTCCACCAGAACCAGTCTTGGACGATGTCATCGACGGGGATGTGCAATTGACGATATTTCTCCGCCACTTCGAGGATCTCAGCCTGAGATTTGTACCTGTTCTTGCATTGCCAGAATCCGTACGCCCATTTGCCGAACATGGGGGCAGCGCCGGTCAAGGCGCGATAACCCGCGACGATGCGGTCGAACTCGGGCCCGTAGATGAAGTAATAGTCAATGGTATCGGCCACTTCGGCGGTTAAGTACAGGTAGTGGACAAAGCGGTTGTTGAACTTGCTTCGCGAGGTATTGTTCCAGAAAATGCCGTAGCCGTTGGTGGAGAGCAGCATCGGGATGGCGATATTGGTGTTTTCCTGCGACAGGTCCACGGATTCGCCGCGATAATTCCATACGCCGGCCTGGTGCTGTCCGAGCCCGTAGAACGCTTCCTCGGATCCGTAGATGCGGAAGGCGTCTTCGGCATGATACGTCGCCTCGCCATTGACGGTTGCCGGGGTCATCCACTTAGGGCCTTCGGACAGCAGGTTCTTGCCGTTGGCGTCGGAATACGAGACGGTTCCGTCGTCACGGCCGACGGTCACCTTAAGCTCGAACGTAGCGATGGCGACGGTCTTATCGGTGGGCTGAACGGCGAAATGAGTTTGCGGCCAGGCGCCGTGCGTCACCACAAAATTGTGCGAGGCGGGAAAAGCGGCATTGGGAGAATAAACGATGTGGACGATGGAATCCGAGCAGACTTCGACTCGCAACGCGCCGGATTTCAGCGTGAAAGAGACGCCATCGGGGCGCTGGTCGAAGCCTTGGACGGGGTTCGGAGCGATCCACTGGGCCGGAGCGGTTCCGATCGCGGCGAGCAAGCAGACAATGAGCTGAATGGACTTCGTCGACATGCGGCTCGTAATGATATGTTCCAGGACACGGTTCATGATGGCTGCACCATAGAAAGCGCACGGTATGACAAATAGACCGATTTGTCAATGCGGATGGGGTTCTTGACAGTCGCAGGCGACGGACTCGCCCGGCCGGCCAGATCCTTCCACACGGAATTGCAATTAGGTGTATGGTGTAAAAGACACGGATATGCCGACAAAACTCTCAGACGAAATCATCGCTGCCGCCATTGTTGGATTTGAGGAACAAAAGCGGCGCATCGACCGAACCATAAGCGAGTTGAAAGCTACCCTCGCTCCCGGCGCCCCTGAACCAGAGGCCACGCCGGAACCGGCAAGACGCAAACGCCGGAGGATCAGCGCTGCCGGCAGGAAAGCGATTGCCGAAGCACAGCGAAAGAGATGGGCCGAAGCCAAGAAGGCAAGCGAGCCAGCGCCGCAGCCAGCAGCCAAGCCCAAACGAAGGCTCAGTGAGGCTGGCAGAAGGGCGATCATCGAGGCTACCAAGAAGCGGTGGGCATTGAAACGGGCGGAAGCTGCCAAAGCGGAACGCGCCGCCAAGAAAGCCGCACCGGCGAAGGCAGCCGAGAAGCGCGCGCCAGTCAAGAAAGCCCCGGTGAAGAAAACCGCGGTCAAGAAGGCTGCGGTCAAGAAAGCGGCGGCGAAGAAAGCCGTTGTGAAAACAGCCCCGGCAGCGCCACCGCCGCCGGCGGAGGCTCCGAGCTCCTGATGTCGTGGAATTTGGATTGAAGCGGTTTGGGTGACCCACGGGTGGGACAGACCATCGTTCTTGGTGGTCTGTCAAGCTTTCGCCGGGCCGCACGCATGACAGACGACCAAAAATGATCGTCTGTCCCACTCGCCGGCACGCTCGAAAATTGTTGGAACCCGCTACCTAGCACCATCGTATACCTCGCAGTATGGAGTACTTGGACGACGGCCGGGACAGGCGGGTCACTCAATTACGCAGAGGCATCCTGGAGCTGGCTGTCATGGGCGTGCTTTACCACGGGAGGCATTACGGGTACTCGTTGATCCGTGTGCTCTCCGAACGCGGCTCGATTTCCCTCAAAGAAGGCACGATCTATCCTATCCTGGCCCGTCTGGACCGGGATGGCTTAGTGGCTTCGGAATGGGTGGAATCCGTTCAGGGGCCTCCCCGCAAGTACTACGCGCTGACGTCCTCCGGCCGGCGGCTCTTCGATGAGCTGAGCCAGGAGCTGGACTCCTTGGTTTCCCTGGTCCAGCAAGACTGGAAGACTCCGGAACAGCCCGAACCTGTCGGGAAGAAACTCGTGGTCCGAAAGGGGTGAGAGAAATGGACAACTACCCGGAAATTGTGGCGAAGATCTCCAACGATTATTTGGAGCGCGTGAAAGCGCAGCTCCGGCAGGTGCCGGCCCGTGAGCGGGACGAGTTCCTGACAGAGATTGGGTCGCACCTGTATGAGGCCTATCAGAACACGCCGGGTGACGACGATGTCGCCAGGATCCTTAGCGTGTTACGGAATCTCGGAGAGCCGGCGGAAGTGGTGGCGGACCGCTTGCCCGGCACGATGATGCGCTCCGGCAGGAAGCGCAACCTGCCGTTGTACATCGTGGGCGGGATATTCATCGCGCTGTTCGGGATTCCGCTCGGATTTGGCGGCTTGAGTGTGCTGGTGGGCCTGTTGATGGCGCTAGTGGGCATCCTGACCGCTTTCTACGCAACCGCGGCGAGCATTCTTCTGGTCGGCGCGATGTTCACCTTGTTGGGTTTGTCTCGAATTCTTCTGCCGGGGTTATTCGACAGAATGGTCGAGCTTGGCTTCATCCAATTGGGCGGCCCGGTGGGTGAATTTCTGGCTCACTTCTCTCCGTGGGACCAGGGTTTGTTTATGATCCTGTTTGCCGCCGTCCTGCTTGCGGTCGGGTTCGGCATGCTATGGCTGGGAAGATACCTGTTCCGGGGGCTGCGCTTTATGGCCAGCTTGCTTTTCGACTGGATGCGGCGGTTGGCGCATCGCGTTCGGCGGACGCTGGCCGGAGAGAATCGTGAAACACCGCGGGTGAGCCAGGTCCGGTTTGCAGATGGTGGCAAGTGACGGAAGCCTGCGCGACTGTCCTCCATATTTTCGAATCGGCGGCGATTCGCGGCACTATGGAGGGGGTGGTCCGCCATGATAGATGCCAAGCAAGCTATTCAGATCGCGAAGGCGAAGGCGGCCGAAATGCTCGACGAAGCTGCCGCAGGTGTTGAGGAGATTGAAAGGGAGCAATACAAGGATCGCGAAGTCTGGAGCATCACGCTCAGCCTTCCCCGAGACGCTAACCCAACTCCCTCTCCCCTCATCGGACAGTTCGCAGCCGATCCGCTGCAGTACAAGCGCTTCCTGATCGATGCTGAAACCGGCGAGCTTCTTGCAATAAAGTTGCGTGAAGTCGCCTCGCACTGAGCCTATCGGAGCCTGGTCTTGACTTGCCCAGCGCTGCCGGGCTGCTCGTGGTCAGGCTCCCGCCGGGCTGCAGCGGTCGACAGACGACAAAAAACGATCGTCTGTCCCACCCAACTTCACCCATCTTCGGGCGCAAGCCTGGGGGGTGTGACCGGCAGCCCCGCCCTTCTCCGGGAAGCGCCTTCGAGCGCCCCATGTTATCCTGTGTCCGGATGTATCATCGCCAGCGTAAAGTCCGTGTTTTGTTTGGGCTATCGGATATCATCCTAGTAACGTTGGGATTTGAAGCGGCATACCGGACGCGGAGCGTGCTGCAGCTTGAAAACCTTTTTTATCTAACCACCGAACAGCACGCACTGCTGCTGGGGTTCTCGCTTTTGGCATGGGTAGGGGTGGCGCTTTGGCTCGAAATCTACGACCGCTTGGACGCCGGCAATCCCAGGATCATTCTGCGCGACTCGGCGCGCCAGGCGGCGTACGGCTGGCTGGCGGTGGTGGTGTTCGAATATATCCTGCGCATGGAATTGAGCCGGCCTTTCGTGCTGCTGTTCACGGCTTATAGCTGGGCTCTGGTGCTGCTGTTCCGGCTAACGGCCGGCAAGATGGCGGGTGTAATCCGGCGGGAATTCACAGCGCCCCATCACATCATGGTGGCGGGGACCAACCCGCGCGCGCTGCGGCTGGCCGAAGCGCTCGAAAATTCGGCCGATTACGGTATCCGCCTGGGCGGTTTCCTGAGCGAGCCGGCGGAGCGGGAGGCTCCCGGCTCGATCGAACTGGGAGCGGTGTATCCGGTCCGGCCGATTGCCGATTTGCCCTCCATCCTGCAGCGCCAGGTGGTGGACGAAATCATTTTTGCGGTAGCCAGCGAAAGCCTGCCGGAATTGGAAGAGGCTTTCCTGTTGTGCGACGAAGAAGGCGTGCGCACGCGCCTGGCGGTGGATTTCTTTCCGCACATCAACAGCACCGTTTCGCTGGACCGTTTCGAGTCCACTCCCCTGCTGACGTTTTCGGCGGCGCCGGAAGACGATCTGCGGCTCATGGCGAAGCGCGCGATCGATATTATCCTGGCGGCCGCGGGACTGGCGGTTCTGGCGCCGTTCATGCTAGTAGTGGCGCTCGTCATCCGCTGGACCTCTCGAGGGCCCGCGATTTTTCGCCAGGTGCGCTGCGGATTGAACGGGCGGCGCTTCACCTTCTACAAGTTCCGATCCATGGTGGAGAATGCCGAGGAATTGAAGGCGAAAGTGGCGCACTTGAATACGCGCGAAACGGTTTTCAAGATTCCTCACGATCCGCGGCTGACGCGGGTAGGGCGGTATCTGCGCAAGTTCTCCATCGACGAATGGCCGCAACTGTGGAACGTCTTGAAGGGGGACATGTCGCTGGTGGGCCCGCGCCCGGCCATTCCGAGCGAGGTGGAGCGGTACCAGCGCTGGCAGCGGCGCCGGCTGCGCATGCGGCCGGGGCTGACCTGTCTGTGGGCCGTGGCGGGCCGCGACAAAGTAGATTTCGATACCTGGATGAAGTTGGATATGCAGTACATTGATAATTGGTCGCTGGCACTCGACTGGCAGATTCTGCTGCGAACCATACCGCGCGTGCTGACTGGCCACGGAGCCAATTGAAAACCTATGCACCTGATTCCCACGCAAGAAGAGGTGGTTGCGGTACTGCGCGAAACCGGCGCGTTGCGCGACGGCCATTTCGAATATCCGAGCGGCATGCATTCCAACGAGCTCTTGCAGGTTCCGCTGGCCATGCGTTATTCCAAGCACCAGCGCATGCTGGCGGTTGGGCTAAGCCGGCGGCTGCGGAATACACCGGAAATTCGCGCCGTGGCCGGCGAGGTCTCGATCGTGACGCCCATGACGGGCGGCCTGCCGGTGGCTTATGGGGTTTGCGAAGCGCTGCGCGCGCGGCAGGTGTACTGGGCCGAGCGTGAGGATGCCAGCCACCCGTTGCGCTTTCGCCAGTTTCTGACGCCGGCCAAGGACGAGCCGGTAATTATTGTGGACGATGTGCTCCGGACCGGCGCCAGGTTACAAGAGCTCAAGCAGCTTCTGGAGTCGTTCCAGGCGCAGGTAATGGCGCTGGCGGTGGTGATCTACCAGCCTAATCCCGAGACCACGAGTTTCGGTAGCCTGCCTTTCTATCATCTGGCCAAGCTGGACGCGCGCTATTACGTCAACGGCGAAAAGTGCGACCAATGCCGCCGGGGCATTGCCACCGTGAAAGTGTGGATGTGATGACGCAGTGGTTGCCGGCCATGGTCTTTGGGCTGTGCGGATGCGCGGCGCAGGATCTGGCGCCACGCTCGCTGGCGCCCTACTACCCGACCCCGGACACGGTAGTGCTCAAAATGCTGCAGCTCGGCGGTCTCAAGGCCGGCGAGAAGATGTTCGACCTGGGCTCCGGCGACGGACGAATCGTGATTCTGGCGGCACAGAAGTTCCATGTGGAGGCGGTGGGAGTGGAGATCGACGACGATCTCTACCGCAAGAGCCTGGAGCGGATCCGGTCGCTCGGCCTGGAGAGGTCCGCCCGTATCGTTCACGGCGACTTGATGGCGCAGAACTACAGCTCCGCGGACCTGGTGACGGTGTACCTGCTGCCCGATGCCATCGATAGCCAGGTGGGGCCGCTGCTGGACCGGCAGTTGAAGAAGGGCGCGAGGGTGGTGGCTCACGATTTCGAGTTTCGGAACTGGAAACCGCTGAAGGTGGAGAACATCGCCGACGATGGCGAAGGCCGGAGCCGCACTTTGTATCTGTATCGGAAGTAACCGGTGGCAGACGTTTCCAAAATCCGCTGGACCGAATCGATAGGTTGGGTCCGGGTCGTGCTAACGGCCGCGTTGCTATTCATGGTTTGGGCCGCGGTGCCGCGGACGCCGGCCTGGATATACGGTCTCGTGGCGCTCTATCTGGGTGGCGCCGTGGCGATGGTCTGGCGCGGCTGGGGCCGGGGCGGAATGGCCGGGCTGCTGGTCTTGTTTCAGGATGCGGTGTTTCTGCTGGTGGCCGCCTCTTACGGGGCGGAGCGCTTGCTGTGGTGGTCTTCGGCATTCTACCTGTTCGTGCTGGCTGAAGGTATCGCGTTCTACGGTCCGATCGAGGTGGGTGTGGTCGGCGGGGTGGTGGCGCTATTCTGCATTCTGGCGCCGCAACCCGGCTTGAGGGATCTCGAGTATGCCGCCGTTGTTGGGGGCGCATTAGGCTGCTGGTTGGCGGCGGCACGGCGGCGGCGCGAGCAAGAAGCCATGCGCGTGGCCGGGCAGGTGGAAGAGACGCGGCGCGGCGCCCAACGCGCCGCCGAGGACGAACGGCAACGCATCGCGTCGGACTTCCACGATGGCCCGCTGCAAAACTTCATCAGCCTCCAGATGCGCCTGGAGGTGCTGCGAAAGCTGCTGAGCCGCGACCTGGAAGCGGGCATGGACGAGTTGCGTCAATTGCAGGCGGTGGCACAATCGCAGGTGCGCGATCTGCGGGTGTTCCTGCACGCCATGCGGCCAGTGGATGTGGATGCGGCCGACTTGGTAGTGACGGCGCGCCGCACCGCGGAGGCGTTTCAGAAGGAGAGCGGTATTCCCGTGGCTTTCATCGGCACGGCCGCGCCCGTCGGCCTCTCGCAGGAATCCACCAGCGAGGTCTTGCAGATGATCCGCGAAGCGCTTTACAACGTGCAGAAACACTCCGGGGCCACCCGCGTAGCGGTGGCGCTGGAGAAAAGCGAGAAAGCGCTGGAGATTTCGGTGGAAGACAATGGACACGGGTTCACTTTCGCGGGGAGCTATTCGCTGGAAGAATTGGAATTGCTGCGGCTGGGCCCGAACAGCTTGAAACGCCGCGCGCGGACGCTGAACGCCGATATGCAATTGGAATCTCGCCCCGGCCGCGGCGCCGGGTTGAGGGTTCGCGTCCCGCTGCAATGATGGGACGCTGCTTGCGAAGATTTCTGGTGGGGCGGACCATCGTTTTCTGTGGTCTGCCATGTACTTGGCTGGCTTCGTGGAGCAGGCGTTTTCGCCTGCTGCCCCGTGGGGCAGACCATCGTTTTTCGTGGTCTGCCAGCCGGGATCTTTTTCGATGCTGTTCATTTGCGAGAGGGCGGCTCGCTGGTTTCCGGACCCAGTCTGGCATAGCCCCGGGTCGATGGCAGACCACAAACAACGATGGTCTGCCCCACGAATTACCGATCCGACGCGCTAAGTGGCATTGGGCATTGTGGCTGTTCGCGGCCGTGCTCACTTCCTGCGGCGGCTACTCCGATTTCACCTTGCCGCCGCTCGCCGGCGGCGATCCCACCCTGACCTTCACGTTCGAGGAACACGCAGGCCCGGTGCTGACAGAGCCGGGGCAGGAGGCGCTGAATCCGTCGGTGATCTCGGGGCAGCCTTGGCTCAACTTCTATTCCCGCTTCGACGGCCGCATCTGGCACACAGCCATGGCCACTTCGGCCGATGGCATCGACTGGCAGCGCCGGGGGACCATTCTGTCACCCGATGCGCGCACCTGGGAGGGGTCGTACATCGCAGCCAACGGTTCGGCGCTGAGGGATGGCGGCAAGTGGTGGTATTGGTATCAGGCCGGGCCGAAGGCCAATCCGCGGATCGGCCTGCTGCGAGAAGGCTCGCTGCGGGAACCAGCGCCGGTCCTCGGGTTTGGCCCGTACATGAGTTGGGACGAACGTGCCGTTGCCGACCCTGGCGTGATCCGCATCGAGCCGTATTTCTACCTCTACTACCTGGGTCAAGATCGGGCTGACCCTCCGCGCCAACGGCTGGGCGTGGCCCGGTCGCGCGACGGCGTGCATTGGGAAAAGCTGCGGACCAATCCGATTCTCTCTCCCGGTGGCCCGGGCGCATTCGATGAAAACGGCGTGGGCGAACCAGCCGTATGGCAATTCCACGGATTCTACTGGATGCTGTTTACAGGCCGCGATCCCAACGAACAGCGCCGGCTGGGATTGGCGCGCTCGACCGACGGCGTACACTGGCGCAAACTGCCGCGGGTGTTCGCCGGCTCTCAGGCTTGGGATTCCCAGGTGATCTGCGATCCGTCTGTGATGGTCGACGGCGAACAAATCCGGGTCTGGTTCGGCGGCGGCGACCTAGCCAAACCCGACGAGGGCCTCCACGGACAGATCGGCTACGGAATCCTGCGGCCGGTCCATGCTACGCTGGCCCCGTGAACATCGGAATCACCTGTTACCCCACCTACGGCGGCAGCGGGATTGTGGCGACCGAACTAGGCATGGAGCTGGCGTTGCGCGGCCACTACGTACACTTCATCACCTACGCCAACCCGATTCGCCTGGACCCGGACATCCCGCGGATTTGTTACCACGAAGTCGAAGTGTCCGACTATCCGCTGTTCCAATATCCGCCCTATTGCCTGGCGCTGGCGTCGCGCATGGCGGAAGTAGCGGAAACCTATTCGCTCGACCTGCTGCACGTGCATTACGCCATTCCGCACTCGATTGCCGCTCTGCTGGCGCAGCAAATGCTCGCGCCCAAGCGCCGCCTGCCGTTCGTGACCACGCTACACGGAACCGATATCACGCTGGTCGGAGTGGACCGCTCTTACTTTCCCATTACTAAGTTCTCGATCGAACAATCCGACGGAGTTACTTCCATCAGCGAAAACCTGCGCGGCCAGACCGTGGAGGTATTCGGAATAGCCCGGCCGATCCAAGTCATCCATAACTTCGTCAACTGCGACTTATACCACTCCAACGATTCCAAGGCCGAAGCCGCGCAGTTCGCGCCCGCGGGCGAAAAGCTGCTCATCCACCTTTCCAATTTCCGCCCCGTCAAGCGGGTGCTGGATTGTATTCGCATCCTGGCTGAAGTGCGCAAGAACGTGCCGGCGCACCTGCTGATGGTGGGTGACGGCCCGGACCGCGGGCCCGCCGAACACTTGGCTCGCCAGTTGGGTGTTTCCGGAAACGTCAGTTTTCTAGGCAAGCAGAACCACGTAGAGCGGCTGATTCCCCTGGCGCACTCGCTGCTGATGCCGAGTGAGATGGAATCTTTCGGCCTGGTAGCGTTGGAGGCCATGGCTTGCAGCGTGGTGCCCGTCGCGACCCGCGTGGGAGGCGTGCCCGAGCTGATTACCGACCAGGTGGACGGATTCCTCGAAGCCGTCGGCGATATCCCGGCCATGGCAGCCCGTGTTACAGCGCTCCTGACCGATGCGGATTTGCACTACCGAATGAGCAAGGCCGGACGATGGGCGGCCGCGGAGCGATTCTGCTCCGAAAAAATCATTCCGGTATATGAGAAGCACTACAAAGACGTGATCGAGAGAGGAGCCTAGTGGGCCTATATTCAACCCCGCCAGCTACGTCACGCCTCTCGATCTGGTCTCTTCGCACCCCTACTTCCTGGCGAAATTCCAGGCGTGCGCCACGATCTGGCGCAGGTCGGTATATTGCGGTTTCCAGCCTAACATGGCGCGGAGTTTGTCGGAAGCGGCGACCAGAACCGGTGGGTCGCCTTCGCGGCGGGGGCCGATCGTGTAGGGCACCTTCTTGCCGGTAACCTCCTCCACCGCGCGGATGATCTCGAGAACCGTGTGTCCGGTTCCGGTGCCCACGTTGAAGGCATCCGATGCGCCACCGCCCAGCAGATATTCCAGCGCCTGAATGTGCGCTTGCGCCAGGTCGTTGACGTGAATGTAATCGCGAATGCAGGTGCCGTCGGCGGTGTCGTAATCGTCGCCGAACACGGTGACGGGCTCTCCGCTGGCCACCGCGCGCAGCACCAGGGGAATCAGATGGGTCTCCGGTTGGTGGCGCTCGCCGAGCCGGCCTTGGGGGTCGGCGCCGCAGGCGTTGAAGTAGCGCAATCTTATGTTGGTGATGCCATGAACCTCGTCGAACCAGCGCAGCAGAGCTTCCACCATCACCTTCGATTCCCCGTAGACACTCACCGGCTGAATCGGAAACGTCTCCGCAATCGGGGTGGTGTGCGGGTTACCGTACACTGCGGCGGTGGAGGAGAACACGACGTGCCTCACTCCCGCTTCCACCATGGCCGTGAGGAGCGACAGCGACCCGCACACGTTGTTGGAGAAATAACGGGCCGGTTCGCGCATGGACTCACCCACCGCGATGAAGGCGGCGAAGTGGACCACGGCCTCGGCGCCGAATTCCTTCAAAACGGCCGCCAGCCGGTTGGTATCGCCGATATCCATTTCGACCAAACGCCCATCGGGAACATTTTCGCGGTAGCCCTTGGAGAGGTTGTCGACCACGGTCACGTCGTAACCCTGGTCCAGCAGCAGACGAACGGTATGCGAGCCGATGTAGCCGGCCCCGCCGGTCACTAATATTTTGCGTGCACTCACGGGATTAGATCCCCGATTGTAGCAGTGCTCGGGCTGCGCCTGACTCGCGGAGTTGGAATCAACAAGGAGAGCAGTAGACAGCTCGCGCAACCGCTCCTTGACAGTCGCGGCTCTGACTCGCGGCTTTCGCGCGAACTCGAGAATAACGCTACTGTCCTGGGCGGGTTAGAAACAATGGACAGGCACTACTGCTTAGCTCCACGCCCACCTCCGGCCGGATAGGGAGTGTCGTAGCCTTTGGCATCCCACCATAGAATCCGGTTTAGCAGGTCTTCGGGAGCATCGTCGAGATCCCTCCAATTCATGGCGGCGGATTGGCGTGCGGCCCAAAGACGGCGGCCAGCCAGGGCCTTCAGCGGCGGATTCATCTGATCGAGCGGTTGAGCGGGCAGCAAGTGCCGGTACGGTTTCAGGTCGGCCTCGGGAGTGAAAATGCTGGTCATGGCACGCGCCGACGCGAGATAGCGCGTGCGCGCCGGAACCCCGAGAATCTCCTGGATGGTGCGAATCATGCTGGTGTGGTTGTAATTATTGGAATCCACCGCATCGCGGCGGATGAAGGGGCCGATGGCGAGCGCCACGGTGCGATGGCCGTCCACGTGATCCACGCCATCCTGGGCATCGTCTTCCACCACCAAGATGAGGCTTTTGGGCCAAAAGCGGCTCTTGGAAATGGCTTCCACGATGCGGCCTAGCGCCAGGTCGTCGTCGGCTACCATGGAACGCGGCGTGGGCGAACCGGGGCGCGTGCCGTTGGTGTGATCCTGGTTCAGGGTCATGATGGTGAGCTGATGCCAGCGGCCGGCCTTTTCGCGCTCGCCGAATTCGCGCAGAAATTCGTCGGCGCGGATCTGATCGGAAATGGCGAGCGAATCGTAGGGATAGCGAACGCTGGAGTAGCGTGCCAGCGCCGGCACACCGGGGCGGGCGCCTACCGCCGACTGCCATTTGCCCTCCTGGTAGAGCTTCCAATAGTCGCTCCATTTCAGCTCGTCGTTTTCATTCATGTCCTTGACCGATTGGGTGGCCGGGTCCCATTTGCCCGGCAACA
This sequence comes from Bryobacteraceae bacterium, assembly GCA_049511335.1. Classification (GTDB taxonomy): domain Bacteria; phylum Acidobacteriota; class Terriglobia; order Bryobacterales; family Bryobacteraceae; genus JBEKYD01. Next base: position 16,982 of record JBEKYD010000042.1, read on the forward strand.
TGAATTCGCCGAAGATGCGAAGGTCGATGGGCTTGGCAGCGTTTTGCCAAAAGAAGCCGGTGGGAGAAACGGTGAGAGCGTCGGCCATGTTCCAGGCATAGCCGCGCGGGGAGCTGGCAAAGGCGCGCTCCACGTAATCGCTGACGAAGCCCTGCATTAGCCACTGGTGGCCGTCGAAGCTAATGGCGCCGCCGGTGTAGAAGTTGTCGAGCGTCACGTAGCGTTCGGCCAGGGCGTGGTGATTGGGGGTGACGTCGCGGCCGTACATGGTGAGCTTGGGGTCGCCATTGCCGCGGCCGAGGTCGCCGAACACCTGGTCGTAGGTGCGGTTTTCCTTGACGATGAGGAAGACGTGCTGGATACCCAACGAGGAAAGATTGCGGACTCCGCCGGCGGGGTCGAGCTGGGGCGTATTGGCCGCGCGGACCTCGCGTGTGCCGGCCATCACCTGCATCGGCAGGGGCGCCGGTATTTGCTCGAGCGAGCCTTCGTATTCTTTCGAGTTGAAGGTTCCGTTCGCATCGGCGGTATGGCCCACGCCCTTGATGTCGAGCACGCGCAAGGCGCCGTTGCCGTCCATGGCGATGGCGGAAGGGAACCAGGCGGTGGGCAATGCGCCGGCTACCTGCCAGTCCAGACCGTGGCCCGACAGCACGGCAATGGCGTTGTTGCCGGCGCAGGCTACGTAAAGCATGTCGCCATCCGGGCTGAAGGCAGTGGCGATGGGTTGGCTGCCGATGGCGGCTTCGGGATAGGTGGGGATGTGGACGTCGGCACGCTTCAGGGTCTGAGCATCGAGCATGGTAACGGCATCGGAATGGCCGTCGGCGACCGCCAGCAGCTTTTGATCGGGGGAAAGCGCCATTTGGGAAGGCGCCAGGCCAACCGGAATTTCTTGCACGCTGGCCGAGGCAATGTCGACCACGCTCACCGTTCCCGAGGCCGACGAGCCGGTGACGGGATCCGTAAGCACCTCGGAGCCGCTCGAGGGCGCGACGGTTTCGTTGGCATGGGGACGGCGGCCGCCGCGATTCGAGACGTACACGACGCCGTTCTTGGCGGCCACCACTCCAAAGGGCGCGATGCCCACATCGATGCGGCGCACCAGCTTGCGGGTCGCCGTATCGATCACCGCCAGCGCGTTGTCGCGGCTCAGCGCGACGTAAGCCGCGGAACCGTCCGCCGAAAACGCGATTCCGACGGGAACGGGATGGCCTGGCAACGCGAATCGGCTGGAACGGACTGGAACCCCGAGATCGGACATTTCGATTACCAGGAGGTTATCGCCTTTGTCCCTGGAGGAAGTTTCGCTGGCCCAAAGCTCGCGGTCTCCGGGACGGAAGGCGATGCCGGCGTAAGAAGTGGCGGGCGATTCCACCTCGCCCAAGCGTGTGCCGCTGGCGCCGTCAAGTACCAGCACGCTCTCCCAGTTGAGCACCGCCAGCGTGCGGCGGTGGGAATCGAACGCCATATCGACCGGGCGGCCGGCGATGAGGGAGAGCCGTCCCCACGGCCGCAGCAGTTGGTTGGTGGGGACAAGGTAAAATCCCTCCGGCTGTTTCCCTAGTCGCACCGTGCTCTTGAGCACGGAAAACACCGCGGTTTCGTCGGCGACCACTGCCGCCGCGGCTATTAAAACGAGGAGAAGTAGCCGGCGTCGCATAATGTCCAGCATACGGTAATTGCGTTACAGCAGGTTGAGGAGGGGCGGCCAAAGAGGAAGCTGCTGGCCATCCGCTCGGTGCTGGTGAAACCGGACACGGGAATTTCGGCTACAATGGTGTGGCGTAAGGAGGCCAATCATGCAGCCCGTTTTAACCGCTGGCGCCCTGGGGGGTTTAGGTTTTCCCGAAATCCTGATGATCGCGGCCGTCGCCCTCCTGCTTTTCGGCGGCAAGAAGGTTGGCGAACTGGGCAAAGGGCTCGGTGAAGGGATTCGCAACTTCAAGGTCGCTTTGAGAGGCGACGACGAACCCAAAAAGGAAGAAGAAAAGGTCGAATCGAAGAAGTAATACGGGCTTCGGGGCCGCTCGCACTCGAAGAGCAGGCTTCCTTCGGCTTCCAATTTTCCGGCGAAAAAGGAAACCCCGCGCGGCCGTACGGGCCCCCGCGGGGTTTCGCGTCTGGAAGTGCCGAATTACTTCTTCTTGGGCGGAACGATCGCGTCCTTGGCGGCTTTGGCCACACGGAATTTCACGACCTTTTTGGCCGGGATCTTAATGGACTCGCCGGTCGCCGGGTTGCGCCCCATCCTGGCTTTGCGGTCCTGGCGCACCAGGCGTCCGAGGCCTGGCAGCACAAAAACGCCGTTCTTTTTTACTTCGCTGATGGCCACGCCGGACAGGTGCTCCAGGAAGGCCTTCGCGGTTTTGTTACTCGTTTCGGTATGTTCAGCGAGCATTTTGACCAGTTGCGTCTGAGTCAATCTCGTAGTCGCCATGTTTCTCCTTGTGATTCTCCCAAATCGTATCAAGCAAGGCCCCTGCGCTTGAACAGGCTGCTGGAAAAGGCGCCATCTGTTCTGCCCTTCCAATCACGCAATCCGATTTGCGCCGTTGAGGCGGGTCGGGACATCGCGGCAAGCGCTCTTTCCAGCAGCCTGTTCGCGGGCGCGGGCCTCGATTCGATTTCAATCATACGGGAAGGTCATGGGGTTGTAAAGAGGAAAACCACCGAAAAAGCCCGATTTTTCGCGCTTTTTTTGCATGGGCCTCGTTGAAATGCCCGATTCACGGGCGTTTCATGCATTCCGAGCCAGGTAGAAACTGCAGGCCGCCCTCGGCAAGAGCCTTGCCGGCCTTGTTTTTCAGCACCAGGAAGCGCACAGTGCCGGCGCGGCCGGCTGCGAGCGAAATGCGGGTAGCGGCGCGCAACTTGAGCGCGGGACCGCCCGCGCTGGTCTCCGCCGCGCCCGAATCCATGGCGCGCGAGCGAATTTGGTTCAAAAACAAAACAACGCAATTTGTTTTGGCTATAAGGCGGCCCAGTTTGCGCAGACCCGCGGCCAGTACGTGACCTTGCAAGCCGGGGCCACTCGAGCCCAAGGCGGTTTCGAGTTCGAGCGAGGGTACCAGCGCCGCGGCGGAATCGACCACCAGCAAATCGATGGCGCCCGAACCGGCCAGCGATAGCGCCATGCTAAAGGCCTGTTCCGCCGATTCGGGTCGTACCACGGGCAGGCGTGCGACGGAAAGTCCCCAGCGGGCGGGCAAGGCCGGATCGAAGGAATGCTCGGCGTCGATCCAGGCCGCGGCGCCGCCCTGCCGCTCGAGATGGGCGATTATGGCGACGGCAAGAGTTGTCTTTCCGCTCGAGGGGGGCCCGAAGATCTCCACCATCTCGCCGCGCGGCAAACCGCCGCCGAGAGCCTGGTCGAGGACGGGAAAGCCGGTGGGCAGCAGACCGAACGCCCGCGGGGGCATACGGGCCAGCCTGCGCTGAATCGAACGCCGGCGATCATCCTCCGTAACCACGTAAAGCTAACTGTGGGGCAGGATGGTACCCTGCCGCCGATTGTCAATCGGCGCGGCCGTCCGCATCTGCTAACCCGGGAGGCGGGTTGCCAACCTGCCCCACAAACGCCCCAAGCAGCTCAGCGGCGGCCCTGCGCTGCCTTGGCCGAAGAGTTGGTGGCTGGAACCGGCGGCGTTTCGGCTTCGGCCGGCTCGGGCCTGGTCAAGCCGAGCGCCTTTCGCAGCTCGGTGTCCACGGACTGGCGAATGTCGGGATTGTCTTTTAGGAACTGGCGGGCGTTCTCGCGTCCCTGGCCGATGCGCTCGCCTTTGTAGCTGAACCAGGAACCGCTCTTTTCCACCAGATTTTGCGCCACGCCCAGATCCAGCAGGTCGCCTTCCTTGGAAACGCCCTCGCCATAAATGATGTCGAATTCGGCTTCGCGGAAGGGCGATGCCACCTTGTTCTTGACCACCTTCACCCTGGTGCGGTTTCCCACCACGCTTTCGCCGTCCTTGATGGCGGCGATGCGGCGGATGTCCAGCCGAATTGAGGCATAGAACTTGAGCGCGCGGCCGCCGGTGGTGGTTTCGGGATTTCCGAACATCACCCCGATCTTTTCGCGGATCTGGTTGATGAAGATCAGGCAAGTGCGCGATTTTGAGACCACTCCGGTCAGTTTCCGCAGGGCCTGCGACATAAGACGGGCTTGCACGCCCATGTGGCTGTCGCCCATTTCCCCGTCCAGTTCGGCCTTAGGCACCAGTGCGGCAACCGAATCCACCACCAGCACGTCGATCTGGCCGGAAGCGATCAATGCCCCGGTGATTTCGAGCGCCTGCTCGCCATAATCGGGCTGCGAAACCAGCAGGTTGTCGATATCCACGCCGAGTTTTTTCGAATAGGCCGGATCGAGCGCGTGTTCCACGTCGATAAAGGCGGCCATTCCGCCAGCCTTCTGGGCTTCGGCGATGACCTGCAGCGCGATAGTGGTTTTGCCGGAGGATTCCGGCCCAAAGATTTCGTTGATTCTGCCGCGCGGAAATCCACCCACGCCAAGGGCGGCATCGAGCGAGATGCTGCCGGTGGAAATCACCGAAACCGGCACGATCGCATCCTTCGATCCGAGCCGAAGAATCGAACCCTTTCCAAACTGTTTCTCGATCTGGCTCAAGGCCAGATCCAAGGCGCGTGCGCGCTCCTTCTCGTCCATGTGGGATTTCGCTCCTGGGAAACTTGACAGCCTTATTGTAGCAGCGGCCGGCCGGTATAATTAGCTCAAGAGGCTGTCATGAATCGTCGTGTCTGGTTGGCCGCAATTTTCTCGGCAATTTTTTCCGCTTCCTTCCTAGCTGCTTCATCGAAGGACGCTCCCAAGCCGATCCCTTCGGCGGAGGGCGAGAACGAGGATCTGATCCTGCAGGTGAAACTGTACATCGATGGCGAGGCGGTGAAGCAACTGCTGGGCGACGATCTGGGGGGGCATTATATTGTGGCCGACGTGAGCGTCCAGCCGAAATACGGCAAGGACGTGGCGATCGACCGCGACGATTTCCTGTTGCGGACGAATCAGGACGGCGACAAGACCCATTCGTATGTGGCCAGCCAGGTGGTTGACAATAACGCCGTGGTGAAGTTGAAAAGCGATGGACGGGGCAAATCGAGCCCGTTCGGGCCGGGGGAGACGATTACCGCCCAGGTGACTGTCAAAGAGCAGGGCGAGAAGGAACCGAGTCCGCTCGAAAAGCTGTTGAACCGGCGAATTCTACCGGAAGGCAAGAGCACCGAACCGGTTTCCGGCCTGCTTTACTTTCCCATGGAAAAGCAAAAGCTGAAAGACCTGGAACTGGTTTATGGCGACACCGGCAACCGCATTCGGTTGCGCTTCGTCGAGCACCGCGGCCGGACTGGTAAGATACCAAAATGACACGTTTTCCCTCCTGGATGTTACTCGCAGCTCTGGCAGCCACGCCCGCTCTAATACCGGCCGCGGGCAAAGGCGATGCGGCAGCCGGCAAAGCCGTATTCGAACAGTGTGCCGTGTGCCACAATGCCGACAGCACGGAAAAGAAGATGGGGCCGGGCCTGAAGGGACTATTCAAGAAAGATAAATTGACCAACGGCAAAAAGCCCACCGAGGCCAATATCCGCGCCAAGATCGATGAAGGCGGAAACGGCATGCCGCAGTACAAAGACATGCTCAGCGATAAGGACAAGGACGATCTGATCGCGTATTTGAAGACGCTGTAGGCGTTGCCTCAGAGCCGGTTTTCCCGTATTCTGGGAGCCATGGAGGTGCATTTCACTCCCGAGCAGGAAGCGCAGCTTGCGCAGATTGCCACCAACGCAGGCACCGACGCCGAGCGGCTGGCGAAGGACGCCGTGCTGCGCATGCTTCAGGGCGATGCTGGCTTCCGTGCCGCACCTCCCGGCAGTGTGGTCGCCGAGATGCGTGCGTTACGCGATCGCGTCCAACCGGACCCCGAAGGCTGGACAACGCGCGATTACGTCAACTGCGGCCGGCGGTAAATTGTGACCGAACGGTCAAAAGAGAGAACCAGCCGCCCAAGAGCTAAAACCCACCTGGCGCTGATGGAACAACGCATCGTCGAAGCGCTCACCGAACGGATCCGCGACGTGGAAACCCGCCTACTCACCGAGTTCCATAAGTGGGCATCCCCGGTCGAAATGCGCACCCGCAGCCATCCTTCCGATCCTCCTCCGGCTGACCCGGCCAGGTAGACAAGGCAAGGTACAATAGAAGCAGCCGTGAATATCGACGAACGCCTGGACGCACTGACCCAAACTGTCGAATTAATCGCGTCCTTGCATAAGGACAACGAAACACGATTTGGACAGTACGCTCAGGCCAACGACGAGCGGTTCGGCAGACTCACCCAGGCCGTGGAACGACTCGCCCAGACCGTGGACCGCAACGAGGAACGCGCCGGCCAGCTCATGGACACCATGAACCGGCTGGGGCGGATTCTAGAGATCCACGACGAAACCATCGACGAGCACACGGACCGAATCGACCGCCTGGAAGGTCCACACTAGATGTCTCGCACGGCCTTCTCAGGCGCGTTCTGAGCAGGTGCGTCCTGAGTATCCGCCCACCCCTGCGATCAGCGCGCATCAAAGCACAACGGAGCGCATTCTTCTCTCCTCTTTCTCCTTTCGGAAAATCGAGGCGCGAGGGCGATCATTGGCCGTGTTTGTAGATCTCTCCGCGAGGGCCAATCTCCGCAACGATGATATCAAGGCCCTGCACCTGAAAAAGGATTCGGAGACCTCCGACTCTCGCCGATCTCTGCTCGTTCCGGCCCTTCAACGGTTTCGAGTTCTGCAGGTCGAAGGGATCGGCCTTCAGCTTTTCGAGCTTCTCCCGTAGCCGGCCGCGTGTCGGTGCGTCACACCGCCTCAAATAATTCGCGGCTGGCCCGGATATCGAAACGCTGTAGCCGTTCAATCAGACGATCGAGCCCAGTGGAACGGTTTCGCCCCGCTGGTGCGCCTCCATCGCCGCGGCCATAACGCCGTCAAGCTTCGGGTCCAGCATGGACTCCAGCGCCACCATGCAGTCCTTCACTTGCTCGTCGCAGGCTTCGAGCCAACGAAGCGGCTCGGCTGCACCTGGATCGTCGAAGTAGCCCTGTTGCCGGGCAGCGACGAGCACGTCGTCAGCCATGCGTTCAAGCGGAAGCAATTTGGAGTGAAGAGCCCGAACTAGTTCTACGTTGAACGTGGTGGATTGCAAGACGCGCTCCGCAAAGAATTTCGCCGCCGAATATGGCCCAAGCATTGCGAGGACTGCGCGTGGAAGCAACTGCCTTGCGTTCGCACCAGCGCTGACTCCGGAGATGCTCTGGAGAGCAGCGCTGGCCAGCGCGGCCTGTTTGTCGATCTCTTCGCCAACGATCCCGGACGTGGACATCGGTGCATTGCCCCCTTTAACCATCATGACACTTAGCGACGCCCTTTTGTTGCTCGGCCAACTGAATCAGCAATTCAATCTCGAAACTGCGTGCGACAGCCTGAGAAACCGCGTGGGAATCGCGTGAATCGCGTGGGACAGACTGAAGCGACACCGACGCAAATCTTCGCTTTGGGACACTCGGCTCCGTCCCAACGCCGATTTTAGGCGGTTGTGGCGCCGCCTACGGCGGTCCATCATCGCAGCGACCTCCGCCACTGCCCCAAGAAAGCCCCGTTGCGGCGCACGAAAGGCGCCCGCCCGATGCAGATTTTCATCGGCGTCGCGTCAGGCTGTCACGCCTCTCCCCAAAACGTCCCGCCTCTCTCCATAAGTCGGAACGCTTGGAACAGACTGAGACTGTCCGGGTCCTCTCTACCCGGGCCCTGTTCGTTGTCATGTCTGAACGGTGTTGACGCCTGCGGCCACTGCGGCTCTCAACAGCGCCTTGTCAAGCGACGCGATGGGTAGTTTGCGACGATCAGCGAGTTCAAGGTATGCGGCATCGTAACCGGTGAGCTGGTATCGACCCGCCAGCTTCCTTACCGCTACGAACACCTGCGTCCGGCTCGGGTTTTCCACCTCGATGGGCAGGTCGGCGAGACCGTCGAGAAAGGCGAGTGCCTTCTCTCTCGGGATGCGGCCCTTTTCGGGCGGCCAGTTCGACCACATTGACTACTTCGTACAGCCACAAGGCCGGGACGATCGCGCGATCGGTCAGATTCGAGAGGCGGTTCAGCAGCGTTCTCGTATGCTCTGTCGCCTCCTCGGTGAAGCACCACGCCATGGTTACGGTATTGTCGAGCACGAACCGGCTCACGGACGCCCTTCATCGATCAGTTCTCTGATCGTCAGGCCTCCGAGCGCGAGTCCTTTGCTCAATTCGCGGATACGCGCGCCGGCCGCCAGCGCCCGCTCCTTATCGAAAACCGGTTCAGTCTCTGGCGCGAAGGACTGGAGTGCCCGGAGGATGACATCTTCGGCGTCACTGAACCCCCCGCTCTGAAGCTGGTGCTGAATCAGCAATTCAATCTCGGGCCGGGTGATTTCAATGGTCATGCAAGTGAATCCTGTCTCTACCCTAACCTGGGCTCGGTTCCGCGTCAAGCCAACAGGGGCACCTCACGCGCGGTTTACCCAAGCCTCCGGATCTCCTCCGCCACCGCATCCGGATCCTCCATCGGGATGTAATGCGACCGGCCGGGCAACAGGATGTCGCGGCCGTGCGCGAAGCGGGAGGCCAGATCGGGCGCGGTAGGGGAAGCGCTCAGGTCGAGGGCACCCGGTTTGCGCTCCATTCCTGCGCGCATCACCGCAACCGGCGCCGCTATGCCCGCGATCACAGGGTACAGGTTGGCTTCCGGCGCCGTCGATTCGGCATAAATCGAGGCCTCAAAGGCCGGCGGGCACGCCAGCACCAGACCGTCACGGGCCGCCAGCAGGCCGAACTGACAATAGTCGTGCAAAATCTCCGGGCACCAACGGGCGAACGGCGGGCGGTTGCGAAAGCGCTCGAACATCTGTTCCACGGAATCGAAGCGGGCTTTGCGCCGCAAGGTAAAAGAGCCGTCGAGCGGCGGCTCGGAATATCTCTCCTCGGGGTAAATGGTGGGGTCGATCAGCAGCCAAGTGGCAAAGGCGGAAGGGCGCAACGCCGCGGTTTGGACCAGGGCATGCCCTCCCATGGAATGGCCCACCGCCACCGCGTCGCGCAGCGCGAAACGATCGATGACGCGGGCCAGGTCGGCGCCGAAAGCTTGCCAGTGGGCTGGGGGCGGTACCCTGCCGCTTCGTCCGTGGCTGCGCGCGTCGATCGCCAATGCGCGCCGGCCGGGCAACAGCCGAACGACGGCATCCCACAGCCTGCCGTGAAACGCGGTGGCATGCGCCAGAACCAGCGGCGGCCCTTGGCCGGGCCATTCCCACACTGCCAAGTCCACCGCCCCGCCGGTCACCATCCTCAGCTCCGGCCGTTCCTCCGGAGAACGACTCTTCACAAAAAGATTGTCGCAGGATTCCGGGATTCGAAAAAACAGTTTGCATCCGAAATGTTTTTTGGCTATTCTGAAGATGCTCTGGTACTCAAATAACCGCGCGAACATCCATGGAAACAGCCGCGCACGGAATTTTGACCCGCGACGAAATGGAGAGCAGGCGCCTGCTAGCCGCGCAGGATCTGCAGAATGGCTTCACCCAATCTCAAGTAGCCCGTAAGTTCGGCGTGAGCCGGACTACGGCATCCCGTTGGGGCCGGACGTTGCATGGCTCCGGCGTCGAAGCTTTGCGGAAACGGCGGGCGCCGGGCCGTCCCTGCCGTCTCAGTCAACACCAACTCAGCCGCCTCGCCAGCGTCTACCAGGATGGGCCGCGATTGGCCGGTTTCGATACCGACCGCTGGACCACCACGCGTTTTGCGACGGCGATCGAGGCTCGCTTCGGTGTGCATTACGATCCCGATCACGTCGGCCGCATCATCAACCGGTTGGGCCTGCGACAACGCACGGCCGGACGAATGAAACGGGACCAAGTGCTTTACGCGGCTCCTTACGCACCTACGCAGGTCTCGATAAGGCCGGGAATCGGTTCGGCAGTGTCCGTCTAGCAGCCTGGAGCAAAAGAGGGCCCACCCGACGTGGAGCAGGCGTTTCGCCTGCATTCGGCGATCTACGACCGGGAGATTTTACGTGCCTTGCGGAAGGAGGAAATCCCATACCAAAGCATGATCGCCGTGCAGGGTATCCCAAACACGAGACGGACTATTTCGTGCGAGTGAAGCGCTGTCAAAGAGCCGAAGTAGATTCCTAACAATATGAAAAGAAACCCGATTACCTCATTCCACAAGGTCCGGGCGGGTTTTATCACGGCTGGCACGACGTGTTTGAGAAAAGCCCGGCCCTGTTTCCCGGCTAGTTGTTGCCACACGCCTTTATGTTAGCAAACCGCGGGAAAATCGGGTTTTAAGGCGGTTATGGTCCTTAAGTATTACGTCTGGTCGGCCGATAGATACTATGGTTTCGGCTTGTGGACCGGCCGTGCGTCCACTACAATCGAAACGGGTGGCCAGAAGGCGGTCAGCGCGACGATGCAACGCGGATCGGACCTTAGGCGTCCGCTTAATGTAAGGGAGTACTCCGTGGATGAACCACTAAAGCACCTCATGCAGGAGCTCGGAAACGCGATCAACGATTCGTTATCGGATTCCGAACGGATCGCGGAGGCGATCGGCGAAATCAAAAGGGCCGGGTACGACGTATTCCTGGTTTTGGAGGCTACAATTGGCTTCAATCGACGAAACGAATCGGACGAGGACGAAGAAATCGAAGAACGGGGGGAAACCGTGGAGGAGCAACCCAAGCGCAGCTTTGAGGCAACCGGCAAAATCAAGTTCACCTCTCAGGATCACCGCTTCCTCCGCGCCTTGAAAATCGCCGTCGACGACGAATCCCGCTAGCCGCACTGCTCGAGTGGATACGGCCAGCCCAACAATTCGGCGTAAAGCTCCCAAGTGCGCCGTACGGCGGCCTCCCAGCGAAACGCTTTCACGCGTTCCAAACCCCGCCGCGCCAAATCCTGGCGGAGATCTTCATTCGTAGTGATTTCCGCCAATTCCCGGGCCAATTCATCGGTATCTTCCGGGTTCACCAGCAAGGCGGCGTCGCCGGCGACCTCCGGCAGCGCGGAACGATTCGATGTGAGGACCGGCGTCCCCGCGGCCATGGCCTCCAGTACCGGCATCCCGAAGCCCTCATCGAGGGAGGGAAAAGCGAAAACACTGGCGCGGGCATACCATGCGGCAAGCTCGACGGGCGTCGTATAGCCCGCCAGCACGATTCGCTCCCGCGCCGGGCTGCGGCGGATACGATCGAATATCCGGTCCGCTCCATAGCCCGCCGAACCACTCAGCACCAGGCGCCAATCGGCCGCCACCGACTCGAACGCTTCCACCAGGCGCAGAATGTTCTTTCGTGTTTGCAGCGCGCCAACGCTCAAAATGACTTTCTCCCTCGGGCACGCGGGAAACTCGAGCGGCCGCGCGCCGTGATGGATGACGCGCACTTTATCGGCGGCGACTCCCAACAGCGAGATCGCTTGCCGGCGCGTAAACTCCGAAACCGCCACGATGGCGTCGCTGCGAACGGCGGCGTCCCGCGCCTGGCGAGCGAAGCGGGCGCGAAACTCGGGTGTGGAATACTCTCCGGTCAAAACGAATAAGTCGTGGAAGGTCGCGACCGCCAGCCGCAGCGGGATCTTCGGCAAGCGCTGATTGAGACCATGGAACAGACCGGCGCGGCGGGGCCCCCAGGGTTCGGCCAGCAACCCGCGCCGCGCATTGGCCGGCAGCGCGGCGTCGAACGAATCGAAAAAACGATGCGGCCGGTAACAGAATTGAAACTTGATTTCGGGATGCTGGCGTGCCAGCCCGAACAGAATCTCGCGGGAATACAGCGCTACGCCTGAAGGGGTGCGGTCCAGGCTATACGTGGCATCGAGGGAAATGGTCAAGCCATCCCGTATTTTTTCATCTTTCGGTGCAGCGTGGTGCGGCCCATTCCCAACAGGCGCGCCGCACTGGTGCGCTCGCCTCCGGTGCTGGCGAGAGCGCGGGCGATGGACTTGCGCTGGCAGGAGTCGCACCGGTCCGGCGAAATCAGCGGCGCCGCCGCCGGTAGAATCTCAACGGGCATGGTTTCGCCGGTTTCATCGCAGCAAGCCGCGGCGCCAGCCTCCATGGCGAACTCCAAGGTGCCGGCCAGGCTTGCATAGATGTGGTTCCGCAGCGGACTCGGCAGATCCGCCGCGCTCCATGCCCCTTCCGACTGCAGGGCCGCCATCCGCTCGATTGCGTGGATGAGTTCGCGAACGTTGCCGGGCCAGTGATACGTGCCGAGGGCTTTCAGAACGTCCGGCGGCAGTTCCGCGACACCCATTTCAGGGCCGGCGTTCTGTGCCAAGAAGTGGCCGATCAGCAGCGGTATGTCGTCTATGCGGTCCCGCAAAGCCGGCAGACGAATGGTGAGCACGTTGAGGCGGTAGTACAGGTCCTGCCGAAACCGGCCGCGCGCCACTTCCTCTTCCAGGTTTCGATGGGTGGCCGCGATGATTCGCAGATCGACTTTGCGCCACTGCAACGACCCCACCGCCCGATATTCCCGCTCCTGCACCAGACGGAGAAGCTTCACCTGCATTTCCAGCGGCAGGTCGCCAATCTCGTCAAAAAAGGCCGTTCCCCCTTCGGCCAACTCCACCAGACCTTTCTTATCCGCCACCGCGCCGCTGAAAGAGCCCTTGGTGTGACCGAACAATTCGCTCTCCATCAAGGTTCCAACCAGCGAACCGCAGTCGATGGGTACGAATTGCCCTACCGGGTTGGCAGCGTGGATGGAGCGGGCGACCACCTCCTTCCCCGTCCCGGTCTCGCCCAGCAAAAGCACGGGATGGCGGTTGCGCGCCGCCTTGGCGACCATACGACGCACGCCTTCGATGGCAGGGGAACACCCTACCAAACCGGGATTGTCCCCGGGTTCGGGTCGTTTCATTCCGATGAAGCCTCTATTGAGCATCTAGTCGGACGACGAAGGCATTTTTCTCGCCTAGTTGGCCGGTGATTTGGCCGGCCAACTGGTTGGCGCCGTCCTGGGTGGTTTCGGTCCCCACCAGGACCCGCCAAAGCGGAGGGCTGCCCGTGCGCAGTACCAGGCGGGCGGAACCATAGCGGCTGGCCATTTCCACCCGGAGGCGTTCGGCGACTCCCTGGTCCCGGAACACCCCCACTTGAACGGCAAACGGCCCTGCGGTTGGATTCGTCGGCCCGCGAATCACCTCCAGCCGCACCTTGGCAACCCCCGGCCGGATCAGGTCGATTTGGTTGGCCGCTTCGTGGGACAGATCGATGATCCGCCCGTGCACGAAGGGGCCGCGATCGATGATTCTGACTTCCACCGTCTTTTGGTTGGTGAGATTGGTAACCCGAACCCAGGTCTGAAACGGGAGCGTCCGGTGGGCGGCTACCAGACTCTCCATGTCGTAAATTTCGCCATCGGCAGCCGGGCGCCCGTGATAAGGGTAACCGTACCAACTGGCAAGACCGGTTTCGGTGTGGCCGATGCGTGCGATGGCGGGAACCTTTGACGTGGTCCGCTTTTTGTGAGCGCAGCCAGCCGCCACTACCGCGGCCAGCGCCACCACCAGGGCCTTTCGCATGGCTTTGGTTCGATTATGCCATGATGAGGGCCGGCGCCGGCCGGACAGGCGTGGCTATTGTTTGTTTCCCTTCTTTTTCGAGCCGATTGCGTTGCATAATTAATATTTCGTCTTAATGTCCCGTCGGATCACTGTGCGTACCGTAAAGCTCGTGCCCCGCTCCGCCGATATGATCGTTATGCAGGACAGGAGATCGGAAGTGAGGATGCTTTGCGCGGACATGGTCCATGTCCGGTGGCGGGATGCGGACGGCAAGTCCGTCCGCGCTATGGGTTTGCTGGAAGACATTTCCCATTCCGGCGCCTGTCTGCAGCTCGAGGCCCCAGTACCGCTGGCCGCGAAAATCAGTTGGGATTCCCACAAACACCGCTTTCGCGGCGAGGTTCGTTACTGTGTTTACCGGGAAGTCGGCTACTTCGTGGGCGTGGAGTTGGAAGCCGGTTCGCGCTGGTCGCAAGAGTCCTTTAAGCCCCGCCACCTGCTCGATCCCCAAACCCTGCTCCGCGCCGCGAACCGGGGATCGACGCCCGGATCGCCTCCGGGATCGACCCCCTCACGAAATTCTCCAAATACCGCAACCATCCCAAGAGACGCGGGTTAATTTCCTGGGATAGCTCGGAAGGGCTAGTCACGCCTCCCCTGATTCGTTTGCTAACATTAGTGCGAGATGGCCAGGCTTCGAGCCAAAGGCCGCGAATGAACTTGCCTGGGTAGCTTGCGGCACCGAACTTGAAACGGGGAAGTACTTCATCGCATCCGAAAGAGTGCTGGATTGGGGAACCGGCGATTCCTTTTGAGGTGCACCTGTAGGGTCTTGAGGTTGCGGTTTCGCCTGCAAGGGAGAAAGAGATTACATGAAAATTAGTGTGTTGGGAGGCGACGGCTATTGCGGTTGGGCGACTGCCTTGTACTTGTCCCAAAAGGGACACAAGGTCTCGATTATCGACAGTTTCGTCCGCCGTCAGTGGGATAGTGACTTAAATGTACGGACGCTCACGCCCATTCGGTCCATGGCGGAGCGGTTACATATCTGGGAACGGGCGAGCGGCAATCGCATACGATTATATGCCGGCGATGTTACCGATTTCGAGTTTCTCTCCTCGGCCATCGATGAAATTCAACCGGACGCGGTGGTGCATTTCGCCGAGCAGCGTTCCGCCCCGTATTCGATGATCGACCGCCACCACGCCGTCTTCACCCAAGTCAACAACGTAGTCGGCACCCTCAACCTGCTGTTTGCTCTGCGCGAATCGCGGCCTGAGTGCCACCTGGTCAAACTGGGAACCATGGGGGAATACGGCACGCCGAACATCGATATCGAAGAAGGCTATATCGCCATCGAGCACAATGGCCGCAAAGACGTACTGCCGTTTCCCAAGCAGCCCGGCTCTTTCTATCACCTGTCGAAGGTGCACGACAGCCATAACATCATGTTCGCGTGCAAGATCTGGGGGCTGCGCGCCACCGATCTGAACCAAGGCGTGGTGTACGGCACGATGACGGATGCGGTGGCGCTCGATGAGGCCCTCATCAATCGCTTCGACTACGATGAAGTGTTCGGCACGGTGCTGAATCGTTTTTGCGTGGAAGCAGCCTGCGGCTATCCGCTCACGGTTTATGGCAAGGGCGGGCAGACGCGCGGCTATCTGGATATCCGGGATACGGTGCGCTGTATCGAACTAGCCTGCCTGAATCCCGCCAAGCCCGGCGAATGCCGCGTATTCAATCAGTTCACCGAACAGTTTTCGGTACTGGAGTTGGCCCACCTGGTGCGGGCCGCCGGAGGCAAACTGGGATTGCAAGTAAAAATCGACCACTTGCCGGATCCGCGCGTGGAAGCCGAGGAGCATTACTACAACGCCCGGCATTCCAAATTGACGGCCCTCGGCTTGGAGCCGCATCTCCTCTCGGCCTCACTTCTCGACTCGCTCATGAACATCGCAATTCGCTATCGGGACCGCATTGACGAGTCGCTTTTCCTGCCGCAGGTAAATTGGCGCCAGGCGCGCAACCCACGCTCCAAACCGCTCGCCATGGCGGCGGCCGGCGGCGGTCCGGTCAACGGCCATCCCGTGACCGGACACTACGACGAAGCCCAAGACGCTGTATCGCAAGGCGACTGACAGACCCGAGCCGGCGCCAGACGCCTAAGAGCCCGTAGTGAAACCAGGCTGCTAATGCACCGAGTGGCGAGCCTTCAGGCCAAACGGCGCGATCTCGATATCGAACTCCTCGCCGCCCTTACGGACCATCCGGTAGGCGCCTTGCATCATACCCATCGGCGTCTCCAGCGGGCACCAGGAAGAATATTGGAACGACTGGCCCGGCGCCAACACCGGCTGCTGTCCCACTACGCCGGGGCCTTTCACGTCCTCGGTGCGCCCCGCGCCGTCGGTAATGATCCAGTGCCGGCTGAGAAGTTGAACCGTGTCGGTCCCCTGGTTGGTGATTCGGACGGTGTACTGAAACACCCATTGGCCCTCTTGCGGCCGCGAGTTCTCCGGCGAATGCTGCGCTAGAACCTCGACCCGGATGTTCTCGGTGAGCGCGTCGGATAGCGGGGCGAGATCGTAGCGCAACTCTGCCATAGCGTCCATTCACCTCAAACGTATATCGGCTCGAGCTTGTCGACCACGTAAGCGCCGCATCGCTGGTAGCTCGCG
>JBEKYD010000043.1:0-32906 GCA_049511335.1 Bryobacteraceae bacterium
AAAGTCACTATGAGAAAATCCTATGGGTTCCGAACCTTCCGAGTCACCGAACTGGCGCTCTATCATTCACTTGGCAAACTGCCCGAGCCGGAACTCACCCACAGATTCTTCTGACGAATCGATTTTTCAAATCCGGAAATCCTCCGCTTGATCGTCCACCATAGCCGCCTCAAATCAGCCCAGCACTCGACCCCCACCCCCGAAAAACGCCTCAAAACCGCCGCCTGACCTATGCCCACCACCCGCTAAATCACGATCCGCGCCTCGAAGCCATGCCTCGGTTGTTCACGCGAACTGGAGCTCTGCCCAGGACGAACGCCGCCGCGTCGTCCGCCGCCAAGCGCCCCAATTCGTGCAGAATTGATTTCATGAAGCTTTGGTTCCTGATGACCATCTGCGCGGCCGCGCTGGCCGGCCAACCCGTTTTCAATGTGAAGGATTACGGCGCCACGGGGCGCAAGCAAGATAATGCCCGGCGAGAGCTGCAGGCGGCTATCGACGCCTGCGGGCGCGCCGGAGGCGGCACCGTCTATGTTCCGCCCGGCGAGTACACCTCCGGCCAACTGCGCCTTCGATCCGGAGTACGCCTGTACGTGGAGGCGGGCGCCACCCTGTTCGCCTCGCTCGACGGGAAAGAATTCGATCCCGCCCCCAACTCCGCCCTCCTCTACGGCGAGGATTTGCACGACATCGCCATTGAGGGCCGCGGCACGATCGACGGGCAAGCCGCCTACGAGTGGCGCGTGAACGACTTCACCGATTTCTACATCCGTCCCAACCAGCTTCTGATGGAAGCCGCCGGAAAGCTGCTGCTGCGATCCTTCCCGGCCGGATTCCGGAAGGAGACGGTTTATCCACGCCTGGTTCTCTTGCTGCGCTGCCAGGATGTTGGCATTCGCGGTCTCAAGTTTCTGCGGTCGCGCAGTTGGACCATCAATCCATATGCCTCGAAGCGCCTGACGATCGATGGAGTCTACATCTCTTCCAGCCAGAAGGACGGGGTGTGGGCCGACGGCATCGATCCGGATGGCTGCCAGGACGTGCGCATCTCCAACTCCACCATCGAAACCGGCGATGACGCGCTGGTCTTTTATTCGGCTGCGATCTGGGGCCCGGCCCTGCCCACCGAGAATGTCACCGTCACCAATTGCCGCTTGTCTTCGTCATCGAGCGCCATCAAGTTCTGCGACTGCAACTCCAACGCCGTGCGGCGCGTGGCGATCGACAACATTGTCATTACCAATTCCAATCGCGGCCTGGCGTTCATCGTATTCGACGGCGGCGTGGTGGAAGACGTGGCGATCTCCAACGTCACCATCGAGACCCGGCGTTTCGATTGGTTCTGGTGGGGCGACGGCGATCCGATTCACTTCGACATCAAGCGCCGCGGCGAGGTGGATGGAACCAAGCGCGAAAACGAACCGCCCGCCGGCGTCATTCGCAACGTCTCCATTCGCAACCTCATCGCACACGGCACGGGGACATCGGCGATCAGCGGCCATCCCGATAGTTGGCTGGAGGGTATCCGGCTCGACAACGTCCGTCTGTTCGTCTCGCACGACCCGCAAGCGCCGTATGAGAATACCCACGCAGCGCTCAGCTTGCGTTACGCGCGCAACTTCACCATGAAGGATGTCGAGATTCATTGGGAGAAACCGGAGTCTCCTACCTGGAGAGCCGGTCTCGAAGCGGACGACGTCACGGGACTGTTGTTGGACGGCGTGGATGTCCCTACGCGGATGGCGCTGAACAATGTCGAGAATGCGACGCTGCGCCACTCGCGCGCGCCAACGCTCCACGTCTCCGGAGCCCGTTCACGCCAAATCCGCCTGCTCGATACGGAGGGAACGCTTACCACCGATTCCGAAGTCGCAAAAGGCGCCGTGGTGCGACATTAGCAGACGCTCCGGTCAGTTGGAACCAAGCGTAGCGACGTCCACGGTCATGCCCGCCCTTGCGATATCGGCGGAGTGCACGCGGCCGGCTTTCGCCTGCGCTTCGAGCGCGCGCGCCTCGGCCTTGTGGCCGGTTCGCCGCAGAAAAACCGCATAGTCGGCGACGACGGCGAGGTAAGTGGGTTGGGAGGGTCCGAGGTGTTGCAAGGATTCCAGCGCTTCGCGGTACAGCGGACCGGCTTCGTCGCGCCGGCCGATGGCGAAATCCACGCTGGCCAGGTTGTAACAGGTCCGCCCCAGCAGCGGATGGTCCGGCACCACCTCGTGCCGTAACAACTCGACCGAGCGCGCCAGCAGTTGGCGGGCTTCGAGATCGCGCTGTTGATGGTGGCGGATGGCGGCCAGGTTTCCGAGCGCAACCGCGGTCATGCCCTGCTTAGGCTGGTGCTCGAAAACCGGCAGCGCCAGATTCAGCTCGGCCTCGGCCTGATCGTAGCGCCGTTCGGCGATCAGAACCTCGGCCAGGTAGTCGCGAGTTTCGGCGTGTTGCCTACTGCCCGGGGGAAGAAACCCGTCCTCTCGCGCCAGCGAATCGCGCAACAGAGTTTCCGCTTCGCGCAATCTCCCGCGGGTTTTCAGCACGGCGGCCAGGTGCGCTTCGGTTACCGCATAGGCGGGGTTATTCCTGCCGGCGGCGATTTCGATTTCCCGCAACGCCGCGCGGCATTGAAACTCGGCGTCGTCGGTCCGCGAGATGACCAGGTCAATCGACGCCAGCCAATCGCGGGTTGCCCAGCGCCTTTTATCGCGCGGGTCGAATGTCTCCGCCACCTGGAGCGCGCCGCGAAGGGTCTCTATCGCTTCGCCATAGGCGGCACGATTCAGATGTTCCTGAGCCAGCGCCATCTCCCGTTCCCACTGGCCTGCCGTTTGATCGGCGCCAAGCGCAGACTGGATTGACCATAGAAACACCACCAGCCCGTATCGCATCCCCCTCCTTTTTCGGGCGACACGGCCCCCTCACAAGCGCGCCGCCCGATACACAGACATCCCTCAGATGGCGCTTGCCAAGCCCCCCTGACAGGCGCCGCTACACAAATAAATCCAGTATGGGTCGGAGGTATGGGTCCGCTTTCGATACGGCCCCGCTAGCTACCTAAGATGCTGATGCTGCCCTCCGAGATGCAGGATAGTATACACCAATTTCCCGGAGATCCGTGCGTAGCAGGTACGCAAGGGCGATTCCCCAGCCCGCAGGGCGCAAGATAATAGCCCACGCCGCGAGGCGTGGGAATAGGGCTCGCAAGAGCGAGCCCCCGGAGGGGCGGAAGATCGCGCCGCCGCGGCCTTTCGCCCCGTACCGGGGCTTCGTGAATCTCGCGGTTTCCGCACGGCTTACGCCGTGGGCTATTATCTTCCGCTCTTACGAGCTTCGATTCTCCGTGTCCTGAATGTCCACATTTTTGTCGCACACCCAGGTGACGCGACAGTGCGGGAGGTGACGCGGTTGCGGTCTACAGATCGATCGCCAACACTTCGTGCAGCCCGATTGCCGGCGTCGTGGTCTCGATCCACGCTCCGTCTTGGCGCCACGGTGCCCTGGCTTCGCTGACCAGGAAGTGGACGCTTCTGGCCTTGGCTCCGTCCGGCAGCTTCACGCGAACCTTCTGGGGACCGACCGGCAGGATCTCGCGGACCGGCCCTTTCATCATCATCGGGTTGGTGAGATTGACCAGGTGCACCGTAATCGAAGACTGCTGTTTCCACAGCGCCACGTCGAGTACGCCCGGCCCGCTCACCTGTAGAGGCTGCTCTTGGTTGGCAGCCCAGCGGACGGCGTTGGCCAGCACGACGCCGTGTTCCTGGCACATCACCTCCCAGAACGTGCGGTCGATGTCCCACGGGAAGTAAACCACGCGGCCGGAACCCACCGACCGAACCAGCACGCCGGGAATATCGGTCTTGGTGTCAGGAGGCACAAACACTTCCTCCATCGGCAGGTCGGGATAGGTGGGAACCGTCATGAGGGGCGCGCGCAAGCCGGCCGGCGTTCGAATCTCGACACGCTTGACGCCGTGGATCATGCGGCCCGCATAATCGAGCCCCGCCAGCAGCGGATGGGAGTGGTCTTCGAGATTCAGGTAGGCGTTCTGCTGGCGCTCGATCACGTTGCCGGCAAACGATGCGCCGAACAGGCCGGCCAAGCCGAAGTCTTCCCGGCGCCTGCCGTGTTCGTCGTGGAGCGAAGTCTCGTGAGTGGCCACCAGCCCGCCGCCGTTTTCGACGAAAGCCTTCAACTGCGCGCACTGCGCGTCGCTCAGGTTGGCGATATTGGGCAGCGCCAGAACTTGGAATTGGCGCAGATGCGCCGGGTCGAATTGGGTATCCGGAACCATTTCGAAAGGGATCCGGGCTTCCACCAGGGCGTGATAGAACCCGGACGTGTAATCCACCGCGGTCCGCGGCGCGGACACCAGACCGACGCGAGCCAGCGGGCGTTCGTTCCGCAGATACTTTTCGTTCTTCCAGTGCCAGACGTAGAGGTCTTCCACGGGTTTGAACCAGCGGAAGTCGAGCGGCTTGGCATTGAACTTGACCACCCAGGGGCGGAAGCCCTGGGCGATGCCGTCCACGGCCCACATCCGGACCTCATTGGGATTTTGGGTGGAGTCTTTCCAGCGGTAAGGCGCTTCGAACCCGACGCTGAAGATACCCACGATGGGCTTGGAGCCGGAGATGGCGCGCGAGTCCTTGGCGAACTTGCCGTTTTGCCAGGGCAACTGGAATTCGGAGCGGCACTGCCGGTCGGCAAACAGAATCGGAACGGAAATGGATTCGTGGATCTCTTCGAACCCGTTGGGGAAGAACGGCGAGCGCGGGTTTTGTTTGCGGATCTCGGCGTCCCAGAGGCGGTACAAATCGAGCAGACGCTGCTTGTGCCAGGCGGCGTATTGGACAAACGCTTCGTCCGGCGTGCCCGCCGCGGCTCGCTCACCGCGTCCGGCCGGCTGCGCGGGGCGGGGAAGTTCGAGTCCGCTGAATTCCTTGAAGTTCCGCCGGCAGTGCTCGCAGTAGCACATCCCCGAGCCGCTCCAGCGGTTGGCGAAGACGCCGTCCACCTTGTAGAGAGTCGTGATCTCGCGGATCACGCCGGTCATGAACTCAAAATTGTAGGGGCCCAGCGCGCAGGTCACCCACAAGCTGGGCATGGCCCAATGACGGCGCGGCTGGCCGGTGGCATCCACGGCGATCCAATCCGGATGCGCATCGAAGACGTCCTGGTGCGCGGCGTGAGGATCCACGCGCGCGGTCACGACCATGTCGAGTTTGCGGCAGCCCGCCAGCATCTCGCCAAACGGGTCGCTATCGCCTAGATACTTGCTGCGGTAATGCAGCGGCACTTCGGTGGGATAAAAAGCCACGCATCCACCGGCGCTCAGGCACACGGCATCGGCATGAATGCGCTTGAAGTAGTCCAGCCAGAAGGCGGGCTTATAGCGGCCCGGATCGTCTTCCACGAACGCCAGTTGTACCCAGCGCATGGGCCGGTCGAACCAGTCCTGGTCCGGATTCTGCTGGTTCTGCTGTCCGAAAGCCGTCTCGACAGCGGCCAGGGCGCTAGTCTGAATCATCCATTCGCGACGATTGATTTCCATCACAAGCCGTGCTCCCGACGATTGGTGTTTCGCAATTGCAGCCACGTATGCAACGACCGCTCCCTAACGGTCGCGGCTCGGTTCTGGCGCGTTTCCGAGCCGCGACCGTTAGGGAGCGGTCGTTGCATCACTTCCACTCTACCGCCGTGGCGTCAGAACACGAGTTTCCCCGCGAGCTGAATGGTGCGCGCGGTCGAAAACTGCGTGGTCACGGTACCGAAAGCGGTGCTCGTGGGGGAACTGGTACTGGGCGGCGCAAACTGCGGCGTATTGAAGGCGTTATACGCTTCGCCGCGAATCTCCAGGTTCAGTCCTTCCCGCAGCCTGGTGTTCTTGAGCAGCGATACGTCCATCTGGTAAATGCCATCTCCGCGGATGCCGGAGAAGTAACTGCTCAGGGTAATCAGATTGTTGGCGAGCTGCTGGCTCGAAACACGATTGAAGCAGGACGTGTTGAACCATTCGTTGATGCTTCTCTGGCTGCCGGAAAGAGGAATCTGGTTTAAGGGGCAAGTGACGATGGCATTGCCAAACCCTAGCGGCGGCCCCGCTTGTTTGGTATATACCCCCTGCAACTGCCAGCCGCCGACCAGTGTGGACAAAACGGGCGTTGCATTCGCCCAGCGCTGGCCACGGCCGAAAGGCAGCGCATAAATCCAGGTGACTACGAGGCGGTAGGTTCGGTCGGTGCTCGAAATGACCCTCTCCGGCATGGGGTCGCCGGCATTCAGGTAGTTCAGCCCGCCGATCAGCTTCGACCAGGAATACGAGACCGTCCCGGTGAGCCCCGACTTGAAGCGCTTCTCATACCGCACCTGCAACGCGTTATAGAAAGAGTAGCCTTGGTTGGTGGGCATGCTCACACCGGTGAATTCGGGGTAGGGCTCGAGCAATTGAGACCGGGCCACGGTGGTTCCGGAAAGCCCGGTGCCCGGCAGCAGCGGATAGAAGGGGTTCGCAACCGCGGCGGTCAGGTTGTTAATCGTGGTCTGATCGCGAGAGGGCGAGGTGCTCAGGTATTGATCGGGTAGCGCGTCGAAGTTACGGGTCAGGAGTTGGCGAAGGGCATGATCGCCTACGTAGGAGGCTTCCAAGACCGCTTGCCCCGGTAAGGTGCGTTGCAGAGCTACCTGGTAGCGTTCCATGTAAGGCGTGTTGAGGGTCGGGTTGTTCACGGTGATGCTGGTGCCGAGAGCCGTCGACAGCCCGCTGGTAGCGCCCGAGTTGGGAATGAGACCACTGGGAAATGGGTTACTCAAGCTGGCGACATAGTGAATGTTGTCCACCGTCGGTACCATGGTGGTGGTCTGGCTGAATCCGGTCTGGTTCACGCTGGTGCTCACCACTCCGATCGGAGCTTCGAATAGGCCGTAGCCGCCGCGCAGCACGGTTTGCGGTGTGATCTGGTACGCCAGGCCGAAGCGCGGCATGAAATCCGTCTTGGGCGTGGCCCATAGCGCGGCCGGAACTCCGTTCACTCCGGCGAAAGTCAGCCCGCCGTTCACCCGGAATTGAGAAGCCGGAATCTGCGCAATCGGGTTGGCCGTGTAGTTTGCAATCGCCTGAGCTGCGATGGGATTCGCGGTCGTCCAGGCGAAGCTGGCGACGGAGCGGTTGTATCGCTCGGTCAACCCGCCTGGCAGCTCGTAGCGCAGGCCGACGCTCAGGGTCAACTTGGTAGAGATTTTCCAATCGTCTTCCACATAGGCGGACAGGGTTTTGGTTTGCTCGGCGTAGGTGGCGGGAATGGCGTAAGTGCCGCTGGTCGGCAGGCCATACAGGAACTCCGCGAAGTCCTCTCCGATCGGCGCCGCGGCCGAGGTGTTCAACGGTCCCGTCGTCCAGGCTCCGCTGGTGCTGAAAGTGAAAATGCCGCCGCTCGAAGATGCGGGCGGAGAGGCCAGAGGACCCAGACTGTTCAGGTTCTGACGCAACACCCGGTACCCAAGTCCGAAGCGCACCGTGTGCGGCCCCAGAATGCGAGCGGCGTTCACCGCGAGATCGTGCGTATCGTCGGTCTGCGTGCCCAGGTTGTACTGGTCGGAAAGGGCGGCGAAGTTCGTGGTGATGACTGCCGGTAAGCGGACACCGCCCGTGATCGCCTGCTGGATTTGATTGACGTAAGTGGGGGAGAACCCCATGCTCGCCAGGTTCCAACCCATATCGTCCGGGGCGTAAGTCAACTTGAACCGGTTGTAACTGTAACGGGCATCGATAAAGAAATCGGCCGACACGGTATAGACGGAATCGACCACCGCGCCGACGTTCCCGCGAGTCACCGTCCAGCCCTCCGCCCCGTTGTGCCGGTAATTCTGAGGCCGTGGATTGGAGGTATTATCCGCGCGGAAATACAGTCTCTCTTTGTCGGTTGGGTTATAGTCGATCCGGCCGATGTAGTCGTAATAACTGTCCTTGGAGTTCATGCCCATCGTGTAGTTGCTCAACCCGGTGCTTGTGCCAGCGAGGTTCGGCTCGTCCCACAATTTAGCGATCGCGGCGGCAGCCGGATTGATCTGGCTCGCCGGCACGATATTACCGGGCAGCGCGGTTCTGCTGTACAGACCGGTTCCGGTTGCTACCGAGCTGTAAGGGTCGTAGAGCTGGAGTCCGGAAAGAGCGGAAAAATTGCCGCCGCGCTCGGCTTCGGTGGGCACGGCCGATACGCCGAAGGGAGTGGGATCGAAGCTGCTGAGCCCTTCATATCCGAACATGAAGAACAGTTTGTTC
This sequence comes from Bryobacteraceae bacterium, assembly GCA_049511335.1. Classification (GTDB taxonomy): domain Bacteria; phylum Acidobacteriota; class Terriglobia; order Bryobacterales; family Bryobacteraceae; genus JBEKYD01. Next base: position 8,279 of record JBEKYD010000043.1, read on the forward strand.
CTGCCGTTGACTACCTTTGGAATGAGCACCGGACCGCTGGCGGTGGCGCCCCAGCGCTCCAGCCGCATAACTGTCTTGCCTTGGCCCTTAACGTTGTTGAAGAACAAATTGGATCCCAGGCCAGGCGTTTGTAGGAAGTCGTAGACTTGGCCGTGGAGTGAGTTCGTGCCGGATTTGAGACTCAGGTTGATGGTGGCGCCGGAGAAATAGCCATAACCCGCATCGAACATGCTGCCGACGACCTTGAATTCCTCCACGATACCGGGAGGCGGCGAGTAGGCCATCACATTTCCAAACATATTCGGCGCGCCATCGATAGTGTACTGATTGGTGCCCGACAGCGCACCGTCGACCGATATCGAGGACGGATGGCCGGTGTCGATGGGACGCACGTAGCCGGAGGCGGTATTCGTGTCCACGACTCCCGGCGAGAGAGCGGCCGACCAGTACAGGTTGCCGTTCTGCAGCGGCAGATCCTGAATCGCCTTGGTACCCATGACTTGGCCCATCGAACTGGTGGAGGTATCCAGCAGTCCCGCCGAGGCGACTACTTCGACGCTCTCATTCGCTTGGCCGACCTGCATGATGGCGTCGACGGTAATGTGGTCGTCCATGCGGAGAGTAATCGCGGTTTGCTTAAACGTCTTGAAGCCCGACGCTTCCACCGTGATGGTGTAAGGGCCGGGAATCAGATAGGGCAGCAGGTAGTCGCCGCTTTCGTTAGTGGTGGCTTCCGACTTCACACCGGTAGCGGTGTTGAGTCCCTCAACTTTGGCGTTCACAATTACGGCGCCGGAGGAATCGGTCACGCGTCCCAAGAGCGTACCCCTGGCTTCCTGGCTAAACAGCGGAAGTTGGGCGAGAAGAAGGATGAGAGAGAGGATTAAGCAGTAGCGGTACAAAGACATCCGGACCATGCAGACTCCTTTTGCGGACACCGGGCGCAGCCTCCGGGCGGTAGGCTGACTCGTGCGAGAGCTAACGGAGTAATGGTATGTCCATCAGGCCACTATGTCAAGAGAAAATTAATACTAAGAGGTCTGTTTATATTGTTGAGAAAAAACCCGTGTCGTCGCACCTATTTTTTGCCCGTTCGTATCCGCTCCACGATACGCTGAAGTTTCGGATCGGGACGGAGCCGCAGGGCCGCGTCAAGCTGGGCGAGAGCTTCCGGCAAACGGCCGGGAATCTTCGCGAGAGTGACTCCAAGGTTGTAGTGTGCTTCCGCGGAGCCGGGTTGGAGGCGCACGGCTTGCTCGAACTGGGCAATCGCCTCGAGTGACCGGCCAGGCATGCCTGCCAAGGCAACTCCCAGGCTGTTGTGCGCCTCGGCGTAATCCGGTTGGAGGCGCAACGCCGCTTGGAATTGCGCGATCGCCTCGGGTGTCTGGCCAGTCATTCTGGCGAGCGCCCTCCCCAGGTTGTAGTGTGCTTGGGCGAAGTCCGGCTGGAGCCGCAAAGCGGCTTCGTATGCGGCGATTGCGTCCGGTAGGCGCCCGGGCATCTCCGCGAGCGTATTTGCCAGGTTGTTGTGCGCGCCGGCAAGATCGGGCTGGAGGCGGAGCGCCGTTTCGAATTCGGCCTCGGCATCCGCCATGCGCCCGGGTACCCGCGACCATGCCAGCCCCAAATTGTTGTGCGCTTGGGCGTAATCCGGTTCGAGACGCAGTGCCGCCTGGAATTGCGCCACCGCTTCGGGCAGGCGCCCGGGCATCTCCAACAGGGCCGATCCCAGGTTGTTGTGCGCCTCTGCATAGCTTGGCTTGATCCGTATCGCCGTCTGGTATTCTCCAACGGCTTCCAGTAATCGGCCTGGCGTCTCTGCCAGAGCGTAGCCGAGGTTGTTATGCGGGACTTCCCAATTCGGCGCCAGCCGCACGGCTGTTTCATATTCCGCAACGGCTTCGGGCAAGCGCCCGGGAGTTTTCGCCAGCGCGGTTCCGAGGTCGCTGTGCGCTTCGGCGGAATCGGGGCGGAGGCGCAGCGCCGCTTCCAAATGACCGATCGCTTCCGGCAACCGGCCGGGAGTATCGGCGAGCGCATTTCCCAGGTTATGGTGCGCCACGTAGTTCGCCTCGGTCACCTCCAGCGCGTGCCGGAATAGGGATTCGCTGTTGCGCCAATATTGCAGTTGAATCCGGTCCACGACGGCCGCCGAGGCGCATGCCGCCGCCATCAGCGCGACCAACGCGGGTTTCGCCCCTGGCCATCGCCGCACTATGTCTTCCAACCCCCAAGCCAGCAGGATAGACAAACCAACCATCGGCACATACATGTACCGGTCGGCCCGCGCCTGCGCTCCCACCTGCACCAGCCCGATTACCGGCGCCAATGTGACCAGATACCAGAGCCATCCAACGGCCAGGTACGGACGACCCCGCCAGAAGCGTAAGACCAGGGCCGAGATGGCCACCACGCACACGGCGGCGATGGCAACCTGCCACGCGGCTAACCGCGACGCGTAGGGATAGAAGACCGCCAGCCGGGTAGGCCAAATTGTCTTCAGGATGTAAACCGCATAGGAAACCAGGGCGTTCCCGGTGCGCAACTCCAGGGGAACCGCGTTGAGCGTCTTGACAGCACCGCTACCCTGTTGGGCCAGGTAAGTGACAATGGCCGCAGCGGCGGAAAGCGCGAGGAACGGAAGCTTCTCTCTGAAAAGCGCCCCGTTCGACGCCCCGCCGCGGTTGCCGAATCGCCGTAAAGGCCAAATATCCAATAGCAACAGTACCAACGGCAGGGTGACGATCATCGGCTTGGCCATCAAGCCGCAGCAGAATGAGATCAGGACCAACAGGTAGCGGCGCGGCACGGGACGCTCGGTGTAGCGCACATAGGCCCACAGTGTCAGAAACCAGAAGCAGGCGCTCAGCACGTCCTTCCGTTCGGCCACCCAGGCCACCGATTCGACGTGCAACGGGTGCAGGGCGAACCACAGCGCCACCAGCGCGCTGCGCCAACGGGCCTGGGTCGCGCGATGAAGAAACGCAAACAGCAGCAGCGCGGCGAGCGCATGCAACCAGACGTTGGTGAGATGATGCCAGCCGCTTCCGAGGCCAAACAACTGGCAATCCAGCATGTGCGACAGCCATGTCAGAGGGAACCAGTTGGAGGCGTCTCGGGAAGTGAGTGCCCAGAGCGCGCCCGCGGCCGTGATGCCGCCGCGGACGTGGATATTCCGAGTGACATACTCCGGGTCGTCGTAATTGACAAAGTCAAACCGCCGGACCGGGGCGTAGACTGTGCAAGTCACCAGAAACAGGACCAGATAGAGCCACCAGTCAGCGCGGCTTTGACGAGCGAACCAGCGGCTCTGGGTTACCGGGGCCTTTGAGTCAGTGGCCATCCCTAATCCGAGCCCCAAGGTAACACGCTGGCGCGCCAGGAGCGGCGTAAGATCAACTTCGCAGCCGCGTCGAATCTCCAAACTCCTTTGTGGGGCAGGCCCTCGGCCTGTGGCGGCCTCTCAGGCCGCCCGCCGCACCACACTACCGGAATGCCATCCGGAAAGGAGCACCGTTGCCGGCTTGATCGGTGCGGCGGCAACCGGGCGGCCTGGGAGGCCGCCGCAGGCTGGGAGCCCAATACCACATAGTTTTCGCAAGACCCAGCGCGCCATCGTTAGTAGGGCGGACCCCCTGGTCGGCGCGGGACGCCCTCGTCCCGCTCTTTTCCCCAGCACCAAGTCTCCGACACCGGCGAAGAGCCGGCCGGGGGGCCGGCTGCGGACCATGGGGTCCGCCCTACGATAGGAGCGCTCTTGCGAAAAGTACGCGGCATTAGGCTGGGAGCCCGCCCCACGACACAGTGCTCCACCAACCCGGCGGGGCCGCAACCGGATAGGAACATGATCGACGTGCTGCGGCGACCGCTCCCGCACGATTGCGGCTCTGACTCGCGGCTGAGACGGCGAGGTGGGTTGCCTTGCGCTATGTGCGGGTTATTTTACGCTATCGGAGTCCGTATATCTGGAATCATCGATTGATTCTTCTTACCGGTCCAGTGGTCGTACCATTTGGCCCGTCGCGTGCTGCGGCGAGAAAGATCGTCAGCCAGAGCCTTGAGGAGGTGTGTGGCGAAATGAACCAGTCGAGACGTCCGCCGTCGACCTATGACGTTCTACGCGCTCATGGCGTGGACCGGAGGGATTTTCTTAGATTCTGTACGGCTACGGCCGCGGCCATGGGTCTGGACGCTGTCATGGTCCCCCGGGTCGTCGCCGCCATGGAAGACCAGCCGCGCATCCCCGTCATCTGGCTGCACGGCCTGGAATGCACGTGTTGTAGCGAGTCGTTCCTGCGCTCGTCGCACCCAATCGTCCAGGATATTGTTCTCAACATGATTTCCCTGGATTGCGACGACACCCTTCAGGCCGCGGCGGGATTCCAGGTGGAAGAGATCCGCCGCAAGGTGATGCGCGAACACGCCGGCGAGTATCTTCTGGCGGTGGAAGGCAACGCGCCCACGGCGGATGGCGGCTTCTACTGCACGGTAGGCGGCGAACCGTTCCTGAACATCTTGCGAGAGACCGCCGAGCATGCCAAGGCGATCGTCGCTTGGGGTTCGTGCGCCTCGAACGGGTGCGTGCAAGCCGCCCATCCAAATCCCACCGGCGCCAAACCGGTCCACGAGCTACTCCCGGGCCGTGCCGTCATTAATGTTCCCGGCTGCCCACCCATCGCCGAGGTCATGACCGGCGTGCTCACCTACATACTGACTTTCGGCGCCCTGCCCGAATTGGACAGCCAGGGCCGTCCCAAAATGTTCTACTCGCAACGCATCCACGACAAGTGCGAGCGCCGGGCGTCCTTCGATGCCGGCCATTTCGTGGAAGCCTGGGACGACGAGGGCGCCCGCCGCGGCTGGTGCCTTTACAAGATGGGCTGCCGCGGACCGGTGACTTACAATGCCTGCGCCACCACTAAGTGGAACGGCGGCGTGTCTTTTCCCATCGGTTCGGGCCATGGCTGCCTGGGCTGCAGTGAAGCCAAGTTTTGGGACGACGATCCGCTGTATAAGAGGCTTACGCTTTCGCGGCTCCAGGAGAGCGTGGGCCAACTCCCCGCGGTGCTCGACAACGCGCGGGGCGAGGAGAAAAAGTAAGCATGGCAAGACGAGTGGTAGTAGATCCGGTCACACGCATCGAGGGCCATCTGCGAATCGAAGCCATGCTGGACGACCGCGGTGTCGTCCACGATGCCATCTCCTCCGGGACCATGTGGCGCGGCCTCGAGGTGATCCTGAAGGGGCGCGATCCGCGTGAAGCCTGGGCATTTTGCGAGCGCATTTGCGGCGTCTGCACCACCGTGCACGCGCTGGCGTCGGTGCGTTCGGTCGAGAACGCGCTCCACATCGAAGTGCCGCCCAACGCGGAGCGCATTCGCAACATGATGGCCCTGACGCAGATGATACAGGACCACGTGGTGCATTTTTACCATCTGCATGCTCTCGATTGGGTGGATGTGATTTCGGCGCTGAAGGCCGACCCCGCCGCCACCGCCGCGCTGGCTCAGACAGTCTCGCCCGATTGGCCCACTTCCTCGCCCGGCTATTTTCGCCAAACCCAGGGCACTCTCAAGAAATTCGCGGAATCGAACCAATTGGGCATCTTCGCCAACGCTTACTGGGGCCATCCCGCTTACAAGCTCCCGCCGGAAGCCAATCTCATGGCGGTGGCCCATTACCTGGAAGCCTTGGAGTGGCAGAAGGAAATCGTCAAGATCCACACCATTTTCGGGGGCAAGAACCCGCATCCCAATTACCTGGTGGGCGGCACGGCGTGCGCCATATCGTTCGAGGGCGACCATGCCGCCAACATGGCACAGCTCAGCATGGTGCGCGACCTGATCGCCCAGGCGCGGCGGATCGTCGAAGGGCTCTATGTTCCGGACCTGTTAGCCGTAGCTTCGTTTTACCCGGAGTGGACCAAGATCGGCGGCGGGCTGGGAAATTACATGTCTTATGGCGACATTCCGCGGAACGGTATCGGCGATCCGCAGCAGTACCGTTTCCCCCGGGGTGTTATCGTCGGCCGCGATCTTACCCACGTTCTGCCGGTCGACCCCGCCGATCCGGAACAGGTGCGGGAGGAAGTCGCTCACTCCTGGTACGACTATCCCCAAGGCATGGAAGCCTTGCACCCGTGGGATGGAGTGACGGAGGCACACTATACCGGCCCTCGGCAACACTACCGGCAACTGGATGAGAACGCCAAGTACTCCTGGCTCAAAGCACCGCGCTGGAGAGGCCGGGCCATGGAAGTGGGACCGCTGGCCCGCGTACTGATCGGATACGCCAGCGGGCGCGGCGATTTCAAAGACGTGGTCACCGAGGCGCTGGGTCGCCTGAAGCTTCCCCCGGAGGCGCTCTTTTCCACCGTGGGCCGAACCGCCGCCCGCGGTCTTGAGACCCGTCTGGCGGTCCAGTGGCTGAGCGAGGAATACGACCGCTTGATTGCCAACATCAAAAGTGGAGACACCGCGACGGCCAACGCCAAACTCTGGGACCCGACGACTTGGCCGGCGGAAGCGAAAGGCTACGGTTTCAGCGAGGCGCCGCGAGGCGCGCTGGGACATTGGGTGCACATTAAAGAAGGCAAGATCGAAAACTATCAGATCGTAGTGCCTTCCACCTGGAACGCTTCGCCTAAAGACGGTAAAGGCCAACATGGCGCTTATGAGGCGGCCCTGCTCGACACGCCCGTGGCCGACGCCGAGCGCCCGGTCGAGATTCTGCGGACCGTTCACTCGTTCGATCCTTGTCTGGCCTGTGCCACGCATGTATTCGACCCGCAAGGCCGTAAGCTGTCCGAGGTGGCGGTGTGTTGATGAATGTCTCGACACGAGTGAAATAGTCTTGCTATTTGAGATAAAGAGACCTTTAATAGTTTAAAGGAAAGGCAGAATCTTATGAGCAGCACAAGCCACAGTGCCCCACCGGCGGAGCGCCAGACCGGCGACGACGGCTTCAACCGGCGGAATCTGCTGAAGATATCGACTCTTCTCGGCGGCGGGGGCCTGGTTGGCCAAGCCGTGGTGACGGAAGCCGCACAGGCGCAGCAACCCGCGCCGGCGGCAGCCGGTGCGGACAGGGCGCGCCGTACCACGGACAAAGACATATTAGTGAAAGCTCGCGAGCGCCTGTATCCCACCTGCCGCGTGTGTCCGGTATGCGATGGCGTAGCTTGTTCCGGAGATGCCGGCGGTATCGCCGGGGCCGGCACGGGCATGTCGTTCCAGAACAATTTTACGGCGCTGCAGCGGGTGAAGCTTCTGATGCGGAACGTGCATGACGTCACCCGCGCCGACACCTCCACCACGGTTTTCGGCCGCAAGATCTCACTGCCCGCGGTGTGCGCGCCGATGGGCCCGGCAGGCACTAAGTTCGGCAAGGGAATGTCCCAGCAGGAATGGTTCGACGCGCTGGTGGGTGGCTGCGTTGCCGCCGGAACCTTGGGCGCCGTCGGCGACATGCTGACTTACCCCATCGAAGACGTGAAGCGGAATCTGGGTGTCGTGTCCCAGTATCAAGGGAAGGCGTTGTACAACAGCAAGCCGATTCCGAACGACATCATTCTCAAGTGGCAACCGCAAATCGACGCTACCGGCGCCGCATGGCTTTCCGTCGATGTGGATTCCGGGCCCAAGAGCGTGGCGCAATTGCGCGAGTTGGTCAAGGCTTTCAAGATGCCCGTGGTGGTGAAGGGGATCATGAGGCTCGACGACGCGATGCGGTGCATGGATGCGGGTGTGGCGGGTATCGCCGTATCGAATCACGGCGGCCGGCGGCTGGACCACACCGCGGGTACGGCCGAGGTACTGCCGGCCATCGCCGCGCGGCTGAAGGGCAAGACTACGATTCTGACCGACGGCTGCGTGGCCACTGGCGCCGACGTTCTGAAGTATCTGGCGCTGGGCGCGGATGCGGTAATGGTGGGGCGGCACCTGCTGCGCGCCGCCTATGGGGGCGGACCCGATGGCGTGGCGCTTTTTGTGAATAAGATACGCGCCGAGCTGCAGAGCGCCATGGTGCTGGTAGGGGTTCCATCCATCGCGAAGATCGATAGCAGTATCGTCTACGTGTAACCGGGGACGTCATGCGATTCCAGGTGACCATCGGGGTAGCCGTGCTGGCGGGCTTGTTGCTCTGGCTAGGGCCGGCGCGCGTCGCGGCCGGGGGACGCCTTCCCACTCTGAGTTATCGCGGCAGCGGCTATGGCAAGGTCGTTTTCGACCACCAACTGCACGCGTCAGAGGGCTTTCGGTGCGTGGATTGCCACACGGATTTCGCGGGGACGGGAAAGATTCTTTTTACCACCCGCAAACAAGGGCTGATCACCTTTGCGGACCATACCGCGGGCACAAAGTGTTTTGCCTGCCACAATGGCGACGGCGTACCCGCCGAGCGTAAGGGCGCCTTCTATAACGGCAAGCAGTCCCTCGACGACTGCAACCATTGCCATCGGAAGACCGGCGGCTTCTAACCAATAGAGACTAAATTACCATTCCGAGGAAACCAAAGATGAGGGCAATCGTATATATCGGGAGCATGATCGCAGTCAGTTTCCTGGCGACGGGAACACTCGCGGCCCAGACTCCCAACACACTTACCAAGGAAGAACTCGCCGCCGGCTGGAAGTTGCTATTCGACGGCGCCACCCTGAATGGCTGGGAGGCTCACCCGGCCTCCGCCACCGAACCCGCGGCAACCGCGTGGGGCGTGGCCGATGGCGCGATCTTCTGCGACGGCGACCGCCGCGGGTGGCTTGGCACGGTCGACATGTTCGGCGACTTCAACCTGAAGATCGAATTCCGGGTTGGCGCGAAAACCAATAGCGGCGTTTTTCTGCGCTCTCAGAAAACCGGCGGCATCCCGGCGCAGACCGGCTACGAGCTGCAGATCTGGGATTTTCGGCCGACTTACAAAACCGGCGCCCTGGTCAACCATATTGAAGCGGAGCCCACCAAGATCTTAGCCGATCAATGGAATAGTTACGACGTCATCGCCGACGGAGACCACTTCGTGGTGGTCCTGAACGGCAAGAAAGTACTAGACGGCCACGATTCCGCGCATTCCTCGGGCGTAATTGGCTTACAATATAATACCGGCGGCGGAAAGGTTGAATTCCGCAACATCAAGATTAAGGTGCTCAAGGCCAAGTCTTAACGCGACGCTGTTTCCGCGCGGTGACGGTTGGAAGCCGGGGAAAAACGAATTGAGCCACGGATGAACACGGATGCAGACGGATAAGAACCAATGAGGTTTGTTTTTACCCGTGTGTATCCGTGTCCTTTTAAGACAAGGTATGTCAGGGTAGGTGAATGACTCAAATCTTACTCAAACCAATTCCGCGCACGACTCTGAGCGAGGCCTTGTTTGAGAAACTCGTGGGTCATGTTGTCAACGGCGACTGGAAAGAGGGAGACCGGATTCCCTCGGAACGCGAGCTTTCCGAACAGTTAGGCATAGGAAGAGCGTCGCTGCGGGAGGCTCTCAAGGCGCTCGAACTTCTCGGGATGGTGGAGAGCAGGGTCGGCGACGGAACATTTGTCTGTCCGCGATCCGACTTTCTTTCGCGCCCGCTGTTATGGGCGATCACTGGCGCCGACCGGTCCGAGTTGCGTGAGTTGATGGAGGCCCGGCTGGTGCTCGAGGAGAATATCGCCGCGTTTGCCGCCGAGCGGGCGACCGCCGGGGAACTGCGGAATATCAAAGCGGCAATCGAGGAAATGCGGGCTCATCTCGACGATCCCGCGATGTCTCTCGAAGCCGACATGCGCTTTCACGTCGCCATCGCCGAAGCGGCCCACAACTCGATCTTATCCAACGCCGACCAGTTGGCGCGTAACCTGGTGGCGCAGTGGATTCTTTTGAAGCATAAGATTCCGGGTGCGGCGGCAAGGTCGCTAGGGCATCACGAGCGTATATACGCTGCGCTCCTCCGCCGCGACCCGGCCGCAGCCAGGAAAGAGATGCGCAACCACATCACGACGTCCGGGCGCATCGTCATCGAACTTGTCGACCACGTTTAGTGCTCGGTTTTGAAATAGGGGTCACGTACTCGGTGACCGCTCTCTAACTCGCCAGCAAGCAGTTTTGCATTGACAAATCGGTCCAAATATCATACCGTTCGCTTTCTATGCTGCAGCAAAACTACATTCCGGTCGCGGGGAATCTGCCCCTTTCCGTCGCGATCGCGGCCCTCCCCATATTCGTCCTGCTCTATTTCTTGGGCATCAGGCGAACCGCCGCTTGGGTAGCGGCCTTGTTCGGCCTGGGCGTGACGCTCCTCGTCGCCCTGTTTGCCTATCGCATGCCGGTCGCCCAGGCTCTTAGTGCCGTCGGCTATGGCGCCGCCTTCGGGTTGTTTCCCATTTGCTGGATCATCGTGTGGGCGATTTTCCTTTACCGAATCATGGTGGACACGGGGAAGTTCAAAATCGTCAAGGATTCGATCGGCAATCTGACCACGGACCGGCGCCTGCAGGCGTTGCTGATCGCCTTCGCCTTCGGATCGTTCATCGAGGGCGCGGCCGGCTTCGGAACGCCGGTCGCGGTAGCGGCGGCCATGCTTACTGGGCTGGGGTTCTCGCCGTTTTACGCGGCTGCGATCTGCCTCCTGGCCAATACGGCGCCGGTGGCCTTCGGTTCCGTGGGAGTTCCGCTGATCACACTCGCGGGCATCACCGGACTGCCGCTCGACCGTCTGAGCGCCGGTGTCGGCCTCATTTGCGCTCCCGTCTCCCTCTTGGTGCCGGCCTACGTCATTCTGGTGATGGGCGGCTGGAAGGCTCTGCGCGGCGTTTTGCCGGCCGTGGTCGCGTGCGGCACGGTTTACGCTCTGGTCCAGTTTTTCGTCTCCAATTTCATCGGGCCGCACCTCACCGCCATTCTGAGCTCGCTGGCTGCGATGGGCGTCTTGACCCTGGCGGTCAAAATCTGGAAGCCCACCGGCTCGGTCCAACTCGAAGGGGACACGGGGATGCCGGAGAATCCGCCGCATCACACCGGCCGCGAGTTGCTGCTGGCCTGGTCTCCCTACATCCTGCTGGTGCTGTTTGTGCTGCTGTGGGGGATCGAGCCTTTCAAGGGCTGGCTGACCTCCGTCAACTTTGTGTTCGGATGGCCGGGGTTGCACAACCGGATTCTCCAAGTGCCGCCGGTGGTAGCCAAGCCGGTACCCTATGCGGCGCGGTTCACGCTAAATTGGCTGGCGGCTTCGGGCACCGCGTGCATGCTCGCATCCATCTTCGCCGCGGCCGTGCTCCGCTTGTCCCCACGCAGCTTCTTTGTGCTGCTCGGCAAAACCTTGAGGCAGTTGTTCGTTCCCATCGTCACCATCGCCATGGTGCTGGGCCTGGCCTACCTCATGAATTATTCCGGCGCGGTCGGCACGCTCGGGCTGGCCTGCGCCGCCACCGGGGTTTTGTACCCGTTCTTCGGGACGTTGCTCGGATGGCTGGGCGTATTCCTCACGGGTTCCGATACCTCCTCCAACGCCTTGTTCGGAAATCTGCAAGTCGTGACCTCCCGCCAACTGCACCTCAGCCCGGTGCTGATGGCATCGGCCAACTCGAGCGGCGGCGTTATGGGGAAGATGATCAGCTTGGCCAGCATCGCGGTAGCTGCCGCCGCCACTGGCATGCCATCTCACGACGAGGCCAAGCTGTTCCGCTTTACCCTGCGGCATAGCCTGTTGCTGGTGGCGCTGGTGGGGCTGGTGGTGGTCTTCTATGCGTACGTCGTACCGCAGTGGATAGGGTAGGCGCCGTCACTTCAACAGATCGCGGATCAGCACCGCGGGATGTTGCGCCTTGGCGCCGTTTAGCTCCGCCACCTGATGGCGGCAGGAGGTGCCCGTCGCCACCAGCACGTCGCCGGGCCCCATCTTTTCCGCCTCCGCCAGCAAGCGCCGGTTGGCGATGGCTTCGGAAATCTCGTAATGCTCTTTGTAATAGCCGAACGATCCAGCCATGCCGCAGCAGCCGGCATCGAGATCCACTACCTTCGCCGAAGGGATCTGGCTCAGCAGAGATATGGTCGCCGGCAGCAGACCCAGCGACTTCTGGTGACAATGACCGTGCACCAGAATCCGCGCGGGTCCGGGCGCGAGCGGCAGGTCGAGCTTGGCCGCGAATTCATCGAACAGCATCGAAGCCCGCGCTACCGTCCGTGCCTGGTTCTGCTGTTCGCCTCGCAACAGCGACGGTGCGTCGTCCTGGAAGACGGAGAGGCAGCTCGGCTCGCAGAACAGGATTTTCTCGCCGCGCTGGGCGATCGGGAACAAGGCTTCCACGGTGTGGCCCACCTGGGCCCGAGCTTCGGCCAGCAGCCCCTGTGAGATTAGAGGGCGCCCGCAGCAGCCCGGCCGCACCACGCCAACCTGGCAGCCGCCTTTCTCCAGTATGGCGAGTGCGGCGATGCCAATCTCGGGATCGTAATGATTCAGGAACGTATCGTTGAATAAGGTTACCCGAGCGCCGCCGGACGAAATCCGCGGCGGGTTTTCCGTCAGCCACCGCTCGAAGGTCTGCCGCTTCCAGGCCGGCGGCACGCGCCTGCGGTCGATGCCCAGCAGCTTTTCCATCGTCCAGCGCGTGGGCCGCGCGGCCGCAATCCAGTTGGATAGAGGAGCGAATCGGCTGCCCCAAACGGAAAGCCGGTGAATATTCCCCAGCGCGCGCGCCCGCAACGGCGTCCCGTGGCGTTTCCAATAGTCCGCTAGGAACTCGCTCTTGAACCGCGCCATGTCTACGCCGATCGGGCATTCCGCCTTGCAAGCCCGGCACTCCAGGCACAGATCGAGCACGTCGTACACGCCTTGATCGCCCAGTCCCGCCTCTCCCAGCCGTCCGGTCATCGCCAGCCGCAACACGTTGGCGCGGCCTCGCGTCACATGCGCCTCGTCGCGTGTGGCCATATAGGATGGGCACATCGTACCGGAGAGTTTCTTGCGGCAAGCGCCGATGCCGCTGCACATCTCCACCGCGCGGCCCATGCCGCCGAATTCCGAGTAGTCGAACCAGGTCGGAGGATCGGGCGTCACGTAGTCTTTCCCGAAGCGCAGATTCGACGCGATCGGAAGCGCGTCGACAATCTTGCCGGGATTCAGAATTCCATCCGGGTCGAAGGTGCGCTTGACCTGCCGGAACGCCTCATAAAGCGTGTCGCCGAACATCTTCCGGTTGAACGGGCTGCGCGTAAGGCCATCGCCGTGCTCCGCCGAGAGCGCGCCGCCGAACTCCAGCACCAGGTCCGCTACCTCGCTCGCCACGGCCTCAAACTTTCGAATCCCTTCCTCGGTCTTGAGATTGATCACCGGCCTCACGTGGAGGCACCCCACCGAAGCGTGCGCGTAGATTCCGGCGGTGGTGCCGTGGCGGTGGATAATCGCCAGGAAGCGGTCGATGTAGTCGCGCAGTTTTTCGGGCGCCACCGCGGTGTCTTCCACGAAGGAGATCGATTTGGCGTCGCCCCGCATGGCCATCGAGAGGCCCAGCGAGTTCTCGCGCAGGCTCCAGATTTTCGCCTGCGATGCCGGGTCGGTTTCGGCCCGGTACGCGTAGCCCAACTTTCGCCTCCGCAGATCGTCTTCGAGCGCCCGGAGCCGCGGCGGCAGCTCCTCTTTCGAGTCCGCGTAAAATTCCACGCACAAAGTGGAAGCCGGGTCGCCCTCGATATACGTGTTGCGAATGCGGTCGAGGTTGGCATTCTGGCGGGTGTAATCCAGAATGGATTTGTCCATCACCTCGACGGCCGCTGGCTTATGCTCCAGGATCACGGCGGTGGCGGCCAGCGATTCCAGCAGGTCGTTGAACATCACCACCATCACGGCTTTCGCCTTCGGCAGCGGCACCAACCGAAGTCTGGCTTCGAGCACGATGCCCAGCGTCCCCTCGGAGCCAACCATGATCTTGGCCAGATTCACCGGCTTCGCCGCATCGGTAAATTCGTCCAGGTTGTAGCCGCCCACGTGGCGCAGAATCTTCGGGTAGCGGCGGGCGATCTCCTCGGCGTGCTCGCCGGCGAGGCCCAGCACCGTGCGATAACAGGCCGCTTCCAGCGTGTCGCCGGCCGGCACTTCGCTGCGTGGAACTTCGCCAAAGTGAACCACGCTGGAATCTGCCAGGGCGACCGCCATTTCCTCGACGTGGTCGATCGTTCTGCCCCACCACACGCTGCGCGCCCCGGCGGCGTTGTTGGCGATCATGCCGCCGATGGTGGCCCGGCTCGCGGTGGAAATATCGGGCGCGAATCGCAGGCCGAGCGGCGCCAGTTGGCTGTTCAGCTCATCCAGCACGATGCCCGGTTCCACCCGCGCCCAGCACTCCGCCGCATTCACCTCCAGCACGCGGTTGTAGTATTTCGAAGTGTCGATCTGCAAGCCGGTCCCGATCGATTGGCCGCACTGCGATGTGCCTCCTCCGCGCATCGTGATCGGGCAGCGGTGGCGCCGGCAAATCTCCAGGCTGCGCAGAATGTCTTCGCGATTGCGGGGAATGACAACGCCCGCTGGCTTGATCTCATATACGCTCGCATCGGTGGAATAGAGCGCGCAGGAAACCGGGTCGAAGCGAACTTCGCCCTCGATTTTGCCTTCCAGCTCGCGGCGAAGCGCGTCGCGATCCACCCCTGGCGCAGCGGTGCCCTGCTGGATCGCAATCGGAAATTCCTTGAGCGCCGGCATACTCGATGAAGCTCCCTCTACAGTAATCATGCTAATCCACATCTCTCACGGGCGCACCGGCGCGGGAAACCAGGTGGGACAGACGATCGTTTTTTGTCGTCTGTCGAGCGTTGCGGCCCCGCGAGAGCCTGACAGACCACGAAATACGATGGTCTGTCCCACCTCTGTGAGCCACGCGGCCTAAATCGGTTCGGCCGTAACCGCACTGCTTCTTTCTGCGGCCAAGGCTTGCCCCGTGAACATCCCGCGCCGCATCGGATCGACCGCGAACTTTGCCAGAAGCCCCGCGCCCAGGCTCGAAACCGCCGTTACCAGCAGCACCGTCGTCCAGGTTCCGGTGGCCGCTACCAACAGATTGGCCAGGGGAACCACCAACGCCGATGTGCCCTTTGCGGTATACAGAAGCCCGTTGTTGGCGGTTGCATTCTTGACCCCGAAAGTGTCTCCGCAAATGGCCGGGAACAGGGAAAAGATCTCGCCCCAGAACAGGAAGATCAAAGCCGCGAATACCAAAAAAGCCACTGGCTCCCGCCCGAAGGCGGCCATGCCCAGAAAGGCGATCCCTTCCGCCGAGAACATCAGCAGCATGGCGTTTTCGCGCCCGATCTTGTCGGAAAGCATGCCCGAAAACGGCCTGGTGATCCCGTTCGCCAGATTGTCGATCGAAACTGCCATCGCCAGTAACGGCATGGAGAGGCCCAATAGAGTGATCGTCTGTTTCTCCACTCCGTAGTCGCGTGCGATGGGCCCGAGCTGCGCGGTTACGATCATCCCGCCGGAACCGATCATCAAATAAACCAGGTAAATGAGCCAGAATACCTTGGTGCGCACCGTCTGCGACGGGGTGCATTCCTGCCCTTGGCGTATCTTTCCGCGCGAGGGCCGGTACGCCTGCACCGTCGGCTTAACCAGGAAGGCTCCCAAGCAGAAAATCGACACCCCCTGCAGCAGCCCGAAAAAGAAGAACGCGTGGCGATATCCGCTCTCGAGGATCATCCGCGAAGTGGGAATCACGGTGACGGCCGCGCCCAGCCCATACCCGGCCGCGATCATCCCGGATGCGAATCCGCGCCGTTCGGGGAACCACTTCAGAGCCGTACCCATGCATGTGCCGAACACGCAGCCGATGCCCACTCCCCCGACCGCCGCGGCCAGGTAGAGCGTCTCAAGTGAGTGCGCGCGCGAATTCATCAGCCAGGAGATGCCGGCCGCCAGACCGCCCAGCATCACTACAAACCGCGGCCCGTAACGATCCGCCACCCAGCCTTCCACCGGCGCCAGCCACGTGTTCACGAAGATCAGAATGCTGAAGGCAAGCTGGATCCCGGCGGTCGCCCAGTGGGTCTCGTTGCGCATGGGATTGACGAACAGCGTCCAGCCGTATTGCATGTTGGACAACGTGACGGTAGAGAGCACCATCGCGGCGAGTTGCACCCAGCGGTTTTGAAGCAAACTCCGTCCCGCGATTTCCGGCGTCAATGCGCGCCACCCTGGGAGGCTGCAGCCTTGGCCTGTTCGGCAAGGTAATCGAGAGCGGCGTTCAGGCCGCCCTTGCGGTGGGGTACGCCGACCACTTCCAAGCCCATCTCCACGCCCGCCAGGGTCCCCGCCAGCATCAGCTCGTTGAGATCGCCCAGGTGGCCGATGCGGAACACCTGCCCGGCAACCTTCCCCAGCCCCGAGCCGAGCGACATGTTGAAGCGGTCGAGCACCACCGCGCGGAACTCGGCTTCGTGGAACCCTTCGGGCATGCGCACGGCGGTCACCGAGCTGCTATATTCGGCGGGATTGCATGCCTGCAGTTCCAGGCCCCAGCCTCGCACCGCGCGGCGGGTTGCCTCGGCCAGCCGGTCGTGCCTGCGAAAAACGTTCGGCAGTCCTTCCTCGTCGAGCATCCGCAGCGCTTCCTGCAAGCCATAAAGAAGGCCGATCGCCGGGGTATAGGGGAAAAAGCCGCGTACGTTGTTGGCCAGCATATCGTCCCAGCGCCAGTAGCTCTTCGGCAGCCGGGAGCTCTTGCTTGCCTCCAGAGCCTTGGCGCTGACGGCATTGAACGAAAGCCCGGGCGGCAGCATCAGCCCCTTCTGGGACCCGCTCACCGTCACGTCGACACCCCATTCGTCGTGGCGATAATCGATCGAGGCCAACGAGGAAATTGCGTCCACCATCAGCAGAGCTGGATGGCCAGCCTCATCCATCGCGCGGCGCACCGCGGGGATGTTGCTCGCGATTCCCGTGGAGGTTTCATTGTGGACCACCGTGACCGCTTTGATTTCGCGGTTTCGGTCTTCCGCCAGTTGGTTCCCGATCGCCGCCGCATCCGCTCCATGCCGCCAGTCGCCGGGAAGAAATTTCACCTCCAGACCGAGGTTCGCGGCCATTTTAGACCAGAGCGTGGCGAACTGCCCGGTCTCATAGGCGAGCACTTTGTCGCCGGGATTGAGCGTATTGACCAGTGCGGCCTCCCAGGCGCCGCTGCCCGACGACGGGAAAATAATAACGGGATTCCGCGTGCGGAAAACGGCCTTCAGCCCTTCCAGGCACGCCTTGGCCAGTTCCGCGAACTCCGCGCCGCGATGGTCGATGATGGCGCGATCGATCGCGCGCAGCACCCGGTCCGGAACGTTGGTCGGCCCAGGTATTTGAAGAAAATGTCTTCCAGTTGGATAGGTCATTATCGTAATCTCGCTAAAGCCACAGACGCCACGGCCGGGCGCATCGATGCGAACGGAGCAGCTTGGGGAATCTTACCAAACGCACGCACCCGTTTGTTCCGCACCCTGCGCCGTCCTGCCGCCAGGGCTGCAACCGCCGACGCGCCGTACCCTGTCCGGAACTGAAAACTGTGAACTGATAACTGATGACTGATAACTGCTCTGCAGAACCTCGCCTCACTCCTGCCGCGGGTGAACGTGCTCGTGAGAATGCGTTTCGCCTGAGGTATGCCGGTGACGGTGGGCGTGCACCAGGTTGGTGCGTTCCAGCAGGGGGCGGTCGGCCAGCACATCGGCGGGTGTGCCCTCGGCGGCCAGGCGGCCGCCATCGAGGACGTAACATCGGTCGGCGATATCGGTCAGGTCGCCGAGGTCGTGGGTGGCCGTGATGACGGATTTGGCGCCGCCGCCCCACTCCACCAGCAGATCGATGAGCTGGCTTTGGCTGCGCGGGTCGAGAGACGCCAAGGGCTCGTCGAGAAGCAGGACGGCGGGATCGAGCACCAAGACGCTGGCCAGCGCGACACGTTTCTTTTCGCCGCCGGAGAGGCGGTGGGGGACGCGATCTTTGAGATGAGAGAGGCGCAGGCGCTCGAGGATTTCGGCGACGCGATCGCGCACCTCGGACTTCGGCCAGCGGAGTTGCAAGGGAGCGAAGGCCACTTCGTCGAAAACCGTCGGGTTGAACAGTTGCACGTCGGGGTTTTGGAACACCAGGCCCACCTGGCGGCGGAATCGAAAGGCGAATCGGTCGTCGGCCAAGCGCGCTTCGGTGAGCTCTTCGCCGCGGAACCGGACGGCGCCGGACTGGGGGAAGTACAGGCCGTCGAGGACGCGCAACAGTGTGGATTTGCCGGAACCGTTGGCGCCGACCAGCGCTACGCGGCTGCCTTCGGGAAAGGCCAGGGTCAGGTTATCGAGCGCGGTCAGGTTGTCGTAGCGGTAGGTGAGTTGGGTGACGTCGAATAGCATGCTATTTCGCTCGAGTCATCGGCCCGCCCAGACGGCAGTGGAAGCGAGGGCGGCAAAGGCGGCCAGGGCGAGCCAGTCCGCGGCGGTCATGCGGAAGTCGTCGAGGAGGTAGACTTCGCCGCGGAAGCCGCGCGCCTGCATGGCGAGGTAGACGTCGCCGCCAAGCTGGAGAGTGCGGCCGAGCAGCACGCCGGCGCTGGCCACGGCCATTCGGCGGCGGTCGCCGGAGGTGAGCTTGCCCACGGTGCGGCTCTGGCGCGATTCGAACATTTCGTGGGCGGTTTCGACCAGCAGCAGAATATAGCGCGATGTCATGCCCAGCATGACCACGAATACCAGCGGCACGCGGAAGATGCGCAGAGCTTTCAGAACGTGCGCCCAGGGGGTGGTGAGCACCAGCAGCAAGGCCAGCGTGGAAGCGGTTTCCGCGCGCAGGATGAGAAAGGCGGCCGATGTCGCTCCCGGCGCGGTTATGGCCCAGCCGAGAATGGGAATGCGATAGAGCGGCGGACCGGGGGTGAGAAAGAGGGCAGGCAGGGCGACGGCGCCGGTGAAAAAAAGCGCAGCCATCCACACGCGCGCGGCAACCAGGCGCAGCGGGATGAGCGAGAGGACGGCCAGCAGAACGGCCAGACCGAAGATGGCGGCGATGACGGCCAGACGCGCCGCCAGCACGCTGGCCAAAATGAGCGCCACCAGGCCGGCCACTTTGACTCTGGGATCGAGCGGCTGGAGCAACCCGCCGCGGCAGGCCGAAGCCTCGGCCTCGACGGTGCGCTCGATGGCCTGGTACAGGCCCTCGATAGTGTGCTCGACGAATCCGCGGCGGCTCATGTATGTTGTGTGGGGCGGACGCCCTCGTCTGCGCGCGACCCCCCGGTCGCGCATGGCTCGGGGCAAAGCGCTGGTTCTCGGGAAACAAAGCGGGACGAGGGCGTCCCGCGCGGACCGGTGGGTACGCCCCACAATCGCCCAAACGCCAGACAGGCCAGCACAATCAGCCCGGCGCCGAACATGGCGGAGAGGAAATAGCCGAAGGCGGCGCTGCGGATATAGGGCGGAGCGTAGCGGGCGAAGGGCGCGGTCCAGAGGGAGGCAAGATGGGCCAGACCGGCGGGCGCTTGGGCAGGCGCGGCCTGGTGCAATGATGACGCCGCGATCTGCTGGCGGAGGGCCGGGTCGGCGTAGTCGGACGCCGCCCATTCGCCCCAGGCGGATCCGGCCGCCAGGATTCCGAGCGGAGTCAGCACCAGAAGCAAGCCCAGGCCGGCCCAGAGCGGACCGAGCGAGGCGGGCTGGCCGCCGTCCAGTGGAATCCGCCGGCCGGCGGTGGATTCGAGCAGCGAGGGATCGGATTTCTGCAGGAAGGCGACCACGCCGGCGGAGACTACGAACTCAGCCAAACCGGCAATGGTGAGATGGCCGATCAGCATGGCGGGAATTGCCACGTGGAGGGGGTAGGGGCAATAAAGAGGTGCGCCGGAAGCGGAGCGGTAAAGCAGGGGCTGGATGCCGAGCTCGATGGCGGCGAAAAGAGCGGAAACGTTGATGGCGAAGTAGCCCGCCATGCCGGCCGCCAGCGCCCGCCGCGGCGCGGTGAGAGGCGCGCGCGCCGCCAGCAGCCGGTAGATGGCGTAGGATACCAGCGCGCCCACAATGGCCATGTTGAAACAATTGGCCCCGATGGCGGTGATGCCGCCGTCGCCGAAGAACAGGGCCTGAATGACCAGGGCGACCGAAACCGCCAGCATCGCCGCCCACGGCCCCAGCACCACGCTGGCAAGACCGACGCCAACGGCGTGGCCGGTGGTGCCGCCGGGCAGCGGCAAGTTGAACATCATGACGACGAAGGAAAATGCGGCAAACAGCGAGAGCAATGGCACGAGGCGCGTTTGCAGCGCCCTTTTCACCCGCTGGACGGCGACATACCAGAACGGCGCTGCGCCGGCATAAAGCGCCGCGCAGGTGGCCGGGCTAAGATATCCATCCGGTATGTGCATGGTGCGTGGAATTCCAGTGTAGTACGAATTGCGGAATCGTAGCACGAAAAAGTTATCAGTCATCAGTAATCAGTTTTCAGTAATCAGTCCTCCCGCCAGGGCCGCGACCGCCGACTTGCGGTCCGGAACTGACAACTGAAAACTGACAACTGATTACTCAACCAACTGATTACTCAACCGATGCGGACGACCACCTTCCCCATCGGACTTTCCCCCAGGCGGGCGAAGGCCAGTTTGACCTCTTCAAAGGGGAATACGCGGTCGATTACGGGGCGGCGATCGAGGGAGCGCAAGCGGGCGACGATCTCCCGCCATGCGGCTTGCGCTTCGGGCGGGGAATAGGAGCCTACGGATACACCGCCGATGCGGTTGCGGCGGAAAAACAGAGTTCCGGTGTTGAACTCGGGCACCGTGCCGCCGCTGCGGCCCACCACGCTGATGCGGCCGCGGTTCGCCAGCATGGCCACGACCTGGTTGAAGAATGGGCCGCCGACGTTGTCCACGGCCAGGTCGATTTTGGCGGGAGCGAGCGCGGCCGCGGCCTTTTTGCGCAGATCCGGATCGGCGGGATCGAAGACAAAATCGGCGCCGAGCTGGCTCAGCCGCGCGCCTTTTTCGGCGCTGCGCGACAAAGCCACCACGCGCAAGCCCATGGAACGGCCGAGCAGCACGGCAGCCACGCCGACTCCGCCCGACGCGCCCGTGACCAGCAGCGACGAACCGGCCGGCGGCGGGGCGGGCGGATCGCTCCATTGCGTAAGGGCCTGCCAGGCAGTGAGAAACGTGAGCGGCGCGGCGGCCATTTCTTCCCAGCTCCAGCCTTCGGGTACCGGCGTCACGCTGGCGGCGGGAACGGCCACCTGTTCGGCCAGGGTCCCCCATCGGTCGATACCGGCCTCGCAGCGCAGGATACCCACCGTTTCGCCCACCCGCGGATTGGCAACGCCGTCACCCACGGCGACCACTTCCCCCACCCCGTCGCGGCCGAGCACGTGCGGCAGGGCCGGTTTGGCGGGGTACTGGGCCTGGGCCAGGAAGGCATCGGCAGGGTTGAGGGCGGCGAAGCGCACCCGCAGCAAGACCTCTCCGCGAGCGCAGCGGGGCGGTTCGGTTTCGGCCAGCCGCAGGTTTTCTATACCGTTTAAGGAATCGAGCAACCAGGCACGCATGGGTATATTGTCGCGCGGCCCGCGCCGGCCAAAAGAACCGGCGACAAGTTCGCCCGCGCTGCCATAGCCCGAAAGAGTCAAATTCTCGAAACGTCTCGAATCATCCAAAACGCCCTCAAATTCGATAGAATTGAATATAGTGAAGAACCTTTCCGCGCCGCGGTAACGCCGTCGCACTTTTCTGCATGTGGATCGTTAAACTAGCTATTCGCCGCCCTTACACGTTTGTCGTAATGGCGCTGCTGATTGCCATTCTTGGGGCAACTTCCATCGTGACCAT
This sequence comes from Bryobacteraceae bacterium, assembly GCA_049511335.1. Classification (GTDB taxonomy): domain Bacteria; phylum Acidobacteriota; class Terriglobia; order Bryobacterales; family Bryobacteraceae; genus JBEKYD01. The sequence goes on from JBEKYD010000043.1 coordinate 30,100, forward strand.
GCCGGTCGATATCTTCCCGTATATCGACATCCCGGTGGTCAGCATCGTTTGGAGCTATACCGGCCTCTCGCCCGAAGAAATGGAAAAGCGCATGGTCACCATCTTCGAGCGGTCCATCACCACCACGGTGAACGACATCGAGCACATCGAATCGCAGTCGTACAGTGGCGTATCGGTGACGCGGGTATACTTCCAGCCTAACGTGAAGGTGGAAATGGCGCTGGCGCAGGTGACCGCCCAGGCGCAGACCATACTGCGCATCCTTCCGCCCGGGACGACGCCTCCTAACATCATCAAGTACGACGCGTCGAGCGTTCCCATTCTGCAGCTTGGCCTGGAGAGCAAGACCCTCGCCGAACAGGATCTGTTCGACCTGGGCCTGAACTTCATCCGTACCCAACTCGCCACCATCCAGGGCGCGGCCGTGCCCCTTCCTTTCGGCGGCAAATTCGCCGCGGTGATGGTGGATCTGATTCCGGACCAGCTTTACTCCAAAGGACTGTCGCCGGTGGACGTTTCGAATCTGCTGGCGAACCAGAACCTGATTCTGCCGGCGGGGGATGTCAAGATCGGCGCCAGAGACTATCAGGTGCGGCTGAACAACAGCCCGCGCGTGCTGGCGGACATGAACGCCATGCCGCTCAAGATCGTCAACGGCGCGCCCATTTACGTGCGCGACGTGGCCCAGGTGCGCAACGGTTTTATGCCGCAGACTTCGATTGTCCGCGCCAATGGAACCCGCGGCGTGCTGCTCACGGTCATGCGCAACGGCAAAGCTTCCACCCTGGCGGTGGTGAACGGGGTGAAAAAGGCCCTGCCCAGGATTCTAGCCGGCCTCCCAGCGGCGCTGCAGGTCAGGCAACTGTTCGATCAATCCGTATTCGTGCGGGCGGCCATCAACGGGGTGGTGCGTGAGGCGGTGATGGCCGCCTGCCTGACCGGACTCATGATCCTGATTTTTCTGGGAAGCTGGCGCAGCACCGTCATCGTGTGTATTTCGATTCCCCTTTCCATCCTGTTTTCGCTCATCATGCTGAACCTGATGGGCCACACCGTCAACGTGATGACGCTGGGCGGGCTGGCCCTGGCGGTAGGCATTCTGGTGGACGACGCCACGGTGGAAATCGAAAACACGCATCGCAACATGGGCATGAAGAAGCCGCTGGTGCGGGCGGTGCTGGATGGCGCGCAGCAGATTGCCGCGCCGGCGTTCGTTTCCACGCTTTCCATCTGCATCGTGTTTGTGCCGGTGCTGCTGCTGACGGGAGCGGCCAAATATCTTTTCACGCCCCTGGCCGAGGCGGTGGTGTTCGCCATGCTGGCTTCCTATCTTCTTTCGCGAACCCTGATTCCGCCCATGGTGCATTACATGCTGAGGCCCGAGGTGCGGCTTTACGCGCAAGGGGAGCAGGGTGAATCGGCGGGCGGCACGGGCCCCATCTGGAAGACCCACTACGCGTTCGCCCGGCGTTTCAACCGGATGCGGACCAACTATGCCGGGCTGCTGGACTGGTGCCTGAACCATCGCGCGCCGGTGCTGATCGCTTTCGCGGTATTTGTGGCGGGGTCGCTCAGCCTGGCCGGTTTCATAGGCCGCGATTTCTTTCCCACTGTCGATTCCGGACAGATGCGTTTGCACGCGCGCGCGCCTTCGGGAACGCGCATCGAACAGACCGAGGTGCTGTTTCAGGATATCGAGCGGGAGATACGCGACGAAATTCCGCCGGCCGAGATCGACACGATTATCGACAACATCGGCGTCCCCAGCGGCGGTTTCAACCTGGCGTTCGGCGATAACCCCACGCTCGGCGTGGGCGATGGCGAAATCCTGATCTCTTTGAACCAGGAAGAGCATGGCCCCACGGCCGTTTACACCGACCGGCTGCGCCAGCGGCTGCACCGGCGTTTCCCGGAAGCGGTGTTCTATTTCGAGGCCGCCAACATCACCAACCAGATTCTCAACTTCGGCCTGCCGGCGCCCATCGACGTGCAGGTGGTGGGGCGAGCGCCGGAGGTCAATTACCGGATCGCCAACCAATTGCGCGACCGGATCGCGCGGATTCCGGGCGCCGCCGATGTGCATATCCACCAGGTGGTGGACTGGCCCACGATTGATGTCAACGTGGACCGCAACAAGGCCGGCTACGTCGGGCTGAGCGAAAAAGACGTCAGCAACAGCCTGCTGGTGTCGCTCGCTTCGAGCGGGCAGATCGCGCCCACGCAGTGGCTCGACTGGAAAACCGGCGTCAGTTATAACGTGTCCGTGCAGACGCCGCAGTACAAGGTGGATTCGATGCGCGCATTGATGATGACGCCCATCGCGGTTTCCACGGGCGGCATGAGTTCCACCACGGCAACGTCCATTGCGGGCGCGGCCGATGCCACGCTCTCCTCGGTGAGCGCGGGTCCGTCCCAGTCCTCGGCCGCTTACGGCAACCCGGGGTCATCGGATGCCGGCCCGCAATTGCTGTCCAACCTGGCCGGCTCGGTCCGCGGCGCCGCCCCGGAGATCGTCAACCATTACAACGTGCAGCCGGTATTCGACGTTTACGCCAATATCGACCGCCGCGACCTGGGCTCAGTGGGCGATGCCGTGGAGCGCATCGTGGCCAACGCTTCGAAGCACCTCCCGCGCGGCACCACCCTCGATGTGCGCGGCCAGATCGCCACCATGCAAAGCTCGTTCTTCCGGCTCGGCCTGGGTATGGCGTTCGCGGTGGTGCTGGTTTACCTGCTGATGGTGGTGAACTTCCAATCCTGGCTGGACCCGTTCATTATTTTGATGGCGCTGCCGGGCGCGGTGGCCG
>JBEKYD010000044.1:0-32755 GCA_049511335.1 Bryobacteraceae bacterium
ACGAGATCCAAAAGACCCGGCCTGCCGTCGTCATCCAGAACGATATCGGGAATCGGTATAGCCCCGTCACAATCGTGGCGGCCGTCACCTCAAAGCTCTCGCCAACGCCCTACCCGGTCGAAGTGCCCGTTACGCCCGGCAAGGGGGACGGCCTCGCGCTGCCATCGGCGATCCAACTCGGCCAAATCCGCTCCGTGGACCGTGAGCGCCTTGTAAAGCGACTGGGCGCTCTCGATGCGGCTACCATGCTGAGAGTCGATGATGCACTCAAGATCAGCCTCGGGCTGGCTCGAGTCTGAGAGGGAGGTCACGGTTGTGGCGATTGGTGCTGCTGCTTCCAGGCGCGCAGACGCTCCACGATTTGCTGAAGCTGCGGACTCGGCTTCAGACGCAGGGCCGTCTCGCTCTCGGTGAGCGCTTCGGCCTGGCCACCGGGCATCCGTATCAAGACGCAAGCCAGGTTGTAATGCGTCTGGGCGTCGCCGGGGTCTAATTGTAAGGCACGGCGATACTCGGCGACGGCGTCCGGCAAGCGGTCGGACATTTGCGCCAGCGCGTATGCCAGGTTGGTGTGCGAGGCGGCGGAATCGGGGCGAATCCGCAACGCCGTTTCATATTCGGCGATGGCATCCGGCAGCCGGCCGGGGACCTGCGCCAGAGCGGTTCCCAGGTTGCTGTGCGCGCCCCAGTAATCCGGCTCGATTTGAATGGCGGCTTGGAATTGGGCGATGGCATCGGGCAGGCCGCCGGGCGTTTCCGCCAAAAGGTGACCCAGGTCGTTATGGGCTTCGGCGGAGTCCGGATTGGATTCGAGAGCCGCTTTGTATTCGGCGATGGCGTCTGGCAAACGGCCCGGCAAGCGTGTGAGAGCGTTGCCTAAGTCGCTGTGCGCCGCGGCGCTGGCGGGCTGGATGCGCAGCGCGGTTTGGAACTGCGCGATGGCATCCTCGGTTCGGCCGGCCGCAAGCAACGCATTCCCGAGGTTGGTATGCGCCCTTTCGGCATCGGGCGCGAGTCGAACCGCGGTCCGGTATTCGGCGATCGCTTCCTCCAGCCGGCCGGGTGTTTCGACGAGAGCGTTCCCCATGCTGAGGTGCGCTTCCCAGTAATCCGGATTGGCCCGCTCAGCGGCTTCGAAATGGGCCACGGCCTCAGCCCGGCGGCCGGGAATCTGAAACAGGATATTACCCAGATTGTCGTGCGCCAACCAGGCATTGGGATTGCGCGCAATGGTGGCGCGGTATAGCGTCTCGTTATCGCGGTAATCGCCGGCCTGGCGCCAGGTCAAGGCGCCGAGCGTGGCCACCAGGATGGCCGAAACGGCTACCTCGACCGATTTCCCCCGCCCGAACTTCGCGGCGCCGATGGCGATTGCCGACGCCGCCGGGACCAGGATGCCCAGGCTGGCCAGATAGGCGAAGTGATCGGCGACATAAGAATATCGGAACGGGTACACGTTGAGAAAGCCGAGCACCGGAAAAAGCGTGCCCGCGAAGATCAGAAAACCAGCCAAGGGCCCGCGGTTGCGGCGCGCCAGGCGCCAGAGCCCGATTCCAACCGCCGCTACACCCGCAGGGAACAGATACTGCCACCACTGGCCGGTATCGATATTCCAGTGCGGATAGACAAACGTCAGGTTGGCAGGCCAGACGAGTTTGGCCGCATAGAACCAGATGACGCGGCCGGCCACCAGAACGCGCTCGACAGGCGTCAACGTGAAATCCGCGCCGCTCGCGCCGACCAGCGTCTTCTCCACCCACGCAGTGAAAAGCCCCGCCGACGCCCCCATTGCGAACCACGGCAGGAGCGGCCGCACATCGCGCTTCCACGCGAGTTTTCCGCGCCGCCACCACAGGATGACCAGCAAAGCGGCCGGCAAAACTGCGGTCACCGTCTTCGACATCAACGCGAGCGCGAACAGAGCCAGCGCCACCCAATACCGCGACCGCCGCCGCGACTCGTCGAAATCCAGGTAAACCAGCGCCGCAGCGAGGCAGAAGAAGCCGGAGAGCGTGCTCTTCTGCTCGGAGATCCACGCTACCGCTTCCACCGCCAGCGGGTGCGCCGCAAACAACGCGCCCGCGAGCCATGCGCCGGGCAGAGCCATACGCCGCGCGATCTTCACCACCAGGCAAGCCGCCGCGGCGTGCAGCGCCACGTTCAGCAAATGATACCCTAGCACGGAACCGCCCCAAATCGAATGCTCGAACCAAAACGCGCTGTGCAGCAGGGGATAATATTGCTGCGTGGCTCCGAGCTCGAACCAGATCCGCCACAGACCGTGAAGGGACTGAAGATCGGGGCGGGTCACATGACGATCGTCGTCCCAAAGCAGGCTCCCCCGGAGCGCCGGCAGGTACGCCACCAAGGTGATACAACAGATCGAAACGAACGCACCCAGATCCCGGGAAACGAGTCGATTCCGCTGGACGGCACTCCGATCCGCGGTGGCAACGCGGCGGCCGCCCGGAGATCGTCGTTTGGACATCTGGATCTATTATGACGGGATGACTGCCGGAGACTGTGGGGCAGGTTGGTAACCTGCAGCGGGTTGGTAACCCGCTTTCGGCAGTTTCCCAGCGGCGCGCGAACGCCGATTGACAATCGGCGGCAGGATACCATCCCGCCCCACAGGCGCCGCTTGCCGTCACTCTATTTTGGCTACGGAACTACTGGCAGCCACAAGCTGAGGTTCCTCTCGCGATTCAGGTTCCGCGTCTTTTCTCGATCCACTGCGTATAGAGAAAGCTGGACGTTCCGGCCGTCGGGATCGGTATACTTCAGCCCATCGTCATCGACCACAACCGCCACGGCGGAGCGGACCGATCCGTCTTTCAGGACAATTCCAAACATCGGCGGTTCGCCTGTCGGAGATGTGACTGGGCTCGGCGCGGATGAGGTGTAGTCGTGGATCACACCCTGAACGGGACGGGGCAGCGGTTGGAACATGAACGGGGGCGGAGGCGGCGCGTCCATCATAGGAGCCGGCTGAGGCGGGTAGCCGTAATCGGCGCCGGTATCATACGGAAATAACCCACCGCCGAACCACCCGTAGCCATAGCCATAGGGAAAAGCCGAACGATTGCCTCGGTTTGAATAGCACAGCCTTGACCGGCCGATACCTTCAGCCCGCGCCTCGCTTGAGCGACTCCAGCTCTTCCGGGGTGCGCGGCCAGTCTTCGCGGAGCAGGCGGGAGAGGGCGCGGTCGGCCAGGAGTCGTCCGCCGGTTTGGCAGCGCGGGCAGTAGTTGGTTTCGTTCGAGGCGTAGCGGATGCGCTGGATTTTTTCGCCGCAGCGGGGGCAGGGAAGTCCGTAGCGGCCGTGGACGGCCATGCCCTCGCGGAAGGCGGTGACCTTTTCGGGGAATTTTCCTTTGGCCTCCGCGTGCAGACGGGCGACCCAATGAATGAGCGTTTGGCGCGTGGCGTGGAACAGGCGATCGATTTCTTCGGGCTTCAAGCGCTGGGTGAGCGCTACCGGAGACAATCCGGCGCGATGGAGGATCTCATCGGAGTAGGCGTTGCCGATGCCGCTGAACATGCGCGGATCGCTTAGCGCGCGCTTCAGCGTATGGTTGGCGGAGGTGAGCGCCGTGGCAAAATCCTCGGCGGTGGCAGTGAGCACTTCCAGGCCGCCAGGATCGAGCGCGCCGAGGCCCTCTTCGCCGGCGGCCACGTGGAGAGCCGCGCGATGGCGGCTGCCGGCTTCGGTCAGGGTGAGCACGCCGGAATCGAAATGAAACTCCGCCAGCGCGTTCTTGGCGCCCGAGGCGCGCCAGTGCAAGCGGCCGGCGATCATGAGATGGATCACCAGCCAGACATCGTTGTCGAATCCGATCGCGACGCGCTTGCCCAGCCGGCGAACTTCGGTGGCCGTTCGCCCGATAGTTGCCTCCAGCGGAGGAGCCACGGAACGCAGCAGAAACGGGCCTCGTACGATGGCGCGCTCCAGTCGATGACCGGTTACGCGCTCGGCCAGTGCCTCCACATAGACCACCACATCGGGCAGTTCGGGCATAGGATTATTATGATTTGTTCGAAACCGCGGGGCAGGGGATAATGCTCCGGCAACCGCTCCCTGAGATGCTGTGAAATAATCGATTTCCAGCCAGTTTTGCACAGCCCAAGTCGCTCAAAACATTGAGTGGCAAAAATGGTTTGGCCGATTATTTCACACCTTCTGACGCTCGCGGCCCGGTAACAAGTCTCGTGCTATCGACGAACCCTTTCCGAGCCGCGACCGTCAGGGAGCGGTTGCCGGAGTTGCGCCATGTCACTCGCCCGGCTGGTTCTCCGAACTCGCTTCATCCAAAATTACGATCTCCACACGCCGGTTGGACGCCCGGCCATCGGTGGTATCGTTCGAAGCGGCTGGGCGATAGGGGCCGTAGCTTGCGACCGAAAGGCGCGACTCGGAAATACCGTAGCGGGTGCTCAGCAGTTCGAGGATGCGCTGGCTGCGCGCCATCGAAAGCTCCCAGTTGCTGCCGAATCGGCGATTGTGGATGGGAACCGTATCGGCATAGCCGATCAAGCGCACATGATTGGGGAGGTCGCGAAGCACGCCGGCAATCTGCGCGAGCGTGGGCAAAGCCTGCGGACTGACGGCGTCTTCGCCCGATGCGAAGAGAATCACCTGGGGGAGGCTGATGACAAGGCCGCGGGCTTCGAGCTTGGGGTCCAGCCCGCGCTGGCGGAGAAGTTCGCGGGCGCGAACCAGGTCGGTGCGGCTCTCGCTGGCTCCCCGGTTCGCCGCGGCGGGCTGAGGGGGAGCCACCGCGTGCACCGGCGCCACATGCAGACTCTTGGCGGCGCCTACCATGAAGAAGATCAGAAGGATGGTCAGTACGTCGACGTAGCTGATCATCCAGCGGTCGCGTTGATGGGCGGTGCTTTCGAGATACTTGGGCCTCATAATTGGCCGGTTTGCGGCGCGGTCTGGACAGGCGAAAGGGAGCGGGCTTCGAAGGGTGCGGCAGTCAGGAAGGAATCCAGGCGCTGGCGAACCAGCTTGGAATACATGCCGTCGAACACGCACAGAACGCCCTCCATGATGAGCTCCTGAAGCTCGAAGGTTTCCGCGGCGCGGGCGCGAATGCGGTGCGCCGCCGGCAGCAGCACCAGGTTGGCCAGCGCCAGGCCATAGATGGTCGAAGTAAATGCCGCTCCGACGCCGGAGGCAATCGCGGTCATGCTGGAGAATTGGCGGAGGACATCGATGAGTCCAACCACGGTGCCAATCACGCCGATGGTGGGCGCGAATCCTCCGGCGACTTCCAGCACTTTGGCCGCGGTCTCGCTCTGTCTCTCACAAAGTCTGATTCGGTTTTCGAGAGCGGACTGCAGCTCGATATGCTCTTTGGCGTCCAGAGCCAGCAGCAGGGCTTCGCGGAGGAAACTGTGACTTACCCGGTCGAGACCCGCTTCCATGGCGGACATGCCTTTCATGCGGACGGTTCTGGCATACCAGACAATCTCATCGGTCAGGTCTTGCCGGTTTGGCGAAGCCTCCCGGGAAAACAGGTGCAGCATGCGCCGTAAGGTATGCAGCAGCGCGCTGGGCGGCGTGGTGATCAGCATGACGCCGAGGGTCCCGCCGATGACGATCAGCATGCCGGTGGGTTGACAGAAATAATGCGCGCTGACGCCGGTGAAGGCGATGCCCGCGGCGAGCGCGAGGGACGCCACGGCAATACCGGCGACCAAGCCGATATCGAGGCCGCCTGGCCGGGTACGAGAGGCCGGCGGTTGCCTGAACTCCAACGCGTTTGGAGGCGCGGTAGGCTGCGGGGAAGCGGTCATGGAAGGCGGAATGCAGATCCATCGCCACCTAGGGTCGTGATTGTTTTCAGAACGATAGGTGTGGCTAGGAGTGTCGAAGGTTTGACGAAGCGGGAGCGATCGTCAGAAGTTTGACGGGTTCCCACGGTATGATCGGGAAGATATGACCCGCTTTCCCGTTCTGGGGCTGACTTGTTTACTCGCCGCGCAATCGCTGGCAGGGGCGGCGACCGCCGTGCTGTTCGATCCGGCGACGCCTTCGACTGGGCCGTTTCCGACCGACTATCTGACCACGCCCGATCCCATGCAACACACCGGCAAACGGCTCAACCTGCCGTTGCCCGCGTGCGCCACCCAATATACCTCGTGCCAGGAGACCGGGTTGCTCGAACAACTGGATGGCTTCAGCGTGCGGGCAAGGCTGAGCGTCAGCTTTTCCGGACCGATCAACACGGCGACGGCCCCGGCGGGAGTTTATTTCGTGGCTCTGGATAATCTGACGCAAGAAGAGCCCGGCATTCACCAGGTGGGCCAGGTGGTGACCATCGATCAGGGGGTGTGGGACCCGGCCACCAACACTCTTTACGCAAAGCCATATTCGACGCTCGACCAGCACCGGCGCTACGCCATCGTGGTGACGGACGCGGTCCAAGATACGGCAGGCAACGCGGTGGTTGCGGCGCCGGCATTCCAGGCTTGCCTGGTGGGCATGACTTCGTATTGCGCCACGCTGGCCGCGAGCATGAGCACCATTGCACCCTCGCTGGGCGGCCATCGCCTGGTTGCGGCGGCGGTGTTTACCACCATGAGCGCCACGATCTGGCTCGAGCATGCGCGGCAGGTGGTGAGCGCGGTTGCGCCCCAGGCCGCGGTGCTCCCAAACGGCGTCTTTTCGATTCCCAACCTGGCCGAGATTACCCTGAACGAACAGGTCGGCACGAATCCGCTGGCATTCGCGAGCCTTTCGCTGCCGCTGAACAATACGCTGCTGGCGGGGCTCGGCACGCTGGCCATCGGGTATTATCAATCCCCGAATTTCTTGGAGGAGGATTCGTCGATTGCACCCGTGCCATCTGGGCCGGATCTGAATGTTCCCGCCGTGAACAATATCGTCTATTTCAACGCGCTGCTGCCTTCAAGCCCGAAGCCGGCCGGCGGTTACCCGGTGGTGATTTTCGGGCACGGATTCGGCGATAGCCGTTTCGGAGGTCCCACGGCGGTGGCGCCCACGTTGGCGCGCGCGGGCTTCGCGGTGATCGCGATCAACGCGGTGGGGCATGGCTTCGGCAATCTCAGCACGGTGACACTGATGGATAACCAGGGCAACAGCACCACGCTCACCGCCGGCGGGCGGGGCGTGGATTTGAACGGCGACGGCAGCATCGATTCCGAAGAAGGCTGCGTGCTGATCACGCCGATCTCTTACGGCATGCGCGATTGCTTCCGCCAGACGGTGGTAGACCTGATGCAGCTTGTGCGGGTGATTCAGGCGGGGCTCGACGTGGACGGCGACGGAACTCCGGACCTGGACGCCTCGCACATTTATTACGGCGGTCAGTCGCTGGGCGCCATGTACGGCACCATCTTTACGGCGCTGGAGCCGGCGGTGCGAGCGGCAGCGCTCAATGTGGGCGGCGCGAGCACGGTGGATGTGGCGCGCTGGAGCCCGGCGTATACCAGCTTTATCGACCAGGTGCTGGGGTTGCGCAATCCGCCGCTGCTCAACGCGGGAACCACGTTCAACCAGGATTACGTGCTGCCGAGCCAGCCGGTACACACGGTGACGGTGAACGGCGCGATGGCAATTCAGAATGTGCTCGAAGACCTGGAGTGGCTGGGTGTGCAGGGTGACGAAATTGCGTTTGCGCCCCATTTGCAGGTTTCGCCGCTCGCCGACAGGAAGGCGCGGCCGGTGCTGGTGCAATTCGCGCGCGCGGATATGACCGTGATCAACCCAGCCAATAGCGCGCTGATTCGGGCCGGAAACCTGATGGGCAGCACGTGGGAGTATCGCCACGACATCGCCCGCGGTCTGGACCCGGCTTTGCCGCTGAACCCGCATCCGTTCCTGGTGCTTTTCGTGAGCCTTGGAGGGAGCACGATCCAGTTGCCCGGGCTGGACGCGCTTTCGATCAGCCTGGACGCGCAGGGACAGGTTGCCGGATTTCTGGGCGCCGACGGAAGCTCCATTCCGAATCCCAACGCGCTTTCGAGGTTACTGTTCGGCACCAGCGTATTTCAGATGCCGGCGGCGCTGCCGTGGGATTTCGGCTTCTGAGGCGGTCGGGCGCCGGATGGGCGCGGACTTATCCGGGAGGTCGGCACGCGTCCTCGATCTGCTGAATCAACCGATACGGCGGCGGAGGCTATCTTTCTTCTTCATGCCCGTCTTTGAGGAAGGAATCGGAATTGAGGAACGGAATCGCGCCGTATCGGCCTTGAAGATAACCGTTGGCAAGATCTTCCTGCTTCCTTGGCTTGAAGTCCGTCAGAGGATAGAGCTGGCTGGCTCCGTCCTGCCGCTTCTCCGTGAACCAGATTTCGTCGCGCCTGAGCACTTCAGCGCCGAGCAGATTGGTATCGTGAGTGTTGAAGATGAGCTGGGCACCGGCGGGGTTGCTGGTAGTCTCGCTGAACTGTCGAATCACCTCGATGGCAAGAAGCGGATGCAGGCTTTCGTCCAACTCGTCCACGAAAACCACTCCGCCATTCTTGAGGGCCTGGAGCACCGGGTGAAGTAGGCACAGGAAGGCGATTGTGCCGCTCGATTCCTGATCTTCGCTAAACGGCAGGGTTGACGCGCCGACGCGATGCAGGAATTGAGCCTCAAGGAGCGTTGCATCCGTGGCCAGGTCCTCGTCTTTCACCCTCAGGTCCGCGATGCCCAGGTCCGCCAGGGAAAGCATTCGGCCTACTCTTTCTCGGAAGTCAGCATCGCTGCACAGAGGTTGTATCGGCGCGAAGGTCCGGCCGCCGACGAGGAATGACAGCGACTTAGAAAACCATTCATAGATCGGTGACAGCGCCTGATGGTTGTTCTGCGCGGCGGCGGATAGGAACAAGCTATTCGGGCGAGTCAAGCGTTCAATGGTGCGGTTGTCGCCCTGTAACTTAGTGCTGAAGGAAATCGGTTTGTTCGGCTCCCGCTTAAACCAAGTTTGTTTCTTGCCGGATGGGTAGGCGTACATCCATTCTTCAATAACGGCTTTAGGGGTTAGCGAGAACCCATACTGGTAACGCACACCTCCCAAAAGGAAATCCGCTGAAAACGTGCTGGGTGTAGCCGACTGGCCTGCGAACGGCTCAAGCCATATGGGCTTATCGGGGTCCCAGCGGGCGTGCGAGTTCCTGACTACACCTGCCATGAATCGCATTGCGAGGACGACGTTTGTCTTGCCGGAGGCGTTCGCACCATAGATCGCGGCGACTGGCAGCACGCCTTCGTCAGTGCCGGCCGGATGCCGTACCGCCTCAGCCCGGTCCTTAAATGGGCCGGCGATCATGGAGAGCTCCTGCTCCTCCAGGAATGATCGGAAGTTTGAAAACCGAAATCGCAGTAGCATAATCAGATTAAACCTCAATTATAGTGGAAAAACCGCACAAACTTCGCACAAATCGCAGGTAAAATATGTGGTAGGCAGAATTTAGGTTGCTCCATTGGCCTGCCAGGCGACTGACATCAGAGGGCGGTTGTACAGGCGATGGCGGCATTTTCGGAAGAGCCAACCTGCCCGCAATCCGGTCCTCTTCGCCGATCAGTGGCCACTCCGGGCTATATCGAAGCCGTGAGCGCGACTTTATACTGGTAGAGAAATCGTGAGAACTATCGGAGTTGTGTGCGGGATCACGGGTCCGCGCGGGTGGACTGCCATGCTGGCGGTATTGGCGGTTTCGTCGCCTGCATGGGGACTCGATCCGTACAAGGGGCTGACGCAGTATTCGCGAACCGCTTGGACGCAGGAGCAAGGACTTCCGCAGGACACGGTTCGGGCCATCGCGCAGACGGACGACGGCTACTTGTGGATCGGCACGGACGACGGCCTGGCTCGATTCGACGGGTACGAATTTCAGACCTTCAGCAGCGCCAACGGCGATTTACCCTCCGATTCCATCACCGCGCTGGAGGCCGCGCCGGACGGTTCGCTGTGGATCGGCACTCCGGAAGGATTGGTGCTGTACCGCAACAAGCGGTTTCGCACCTACACCACGCGCGACGGATTGGTGGACGACGCCGTCAATGGCTTGCTGGTGGATTCCGGCGGAAGGCTTTGGGTGGTCGCGGGCGTGGCGCTGAGCCGCGTCGAAGACGGGCATTTCACCAACTACGTGCCCGGCGGACAGTTTCCGGTAACCTCGGTGCGGACGGTGATGGAAGACCGCCAGCACCGCTTATGGGTGGCGGGCTTTAGCGGCGTGGGGCGGATCGAGGGCGGCAAATACACATCCGTGATCGGTTCGGCGGAGTTGAAGGGCGAGATCGTGACCGCCATGGCCGGGGATGCGAGCGGGAACGTATGGCTGGCGGGCTCGATGGGCGTGCTGCGGCGGTCGGCGTCGGGCGAAACCCGGCTCTACGATCAGCGCGACGGGCTGCCGGACCTGCCGGTGCGGGCGCTGTGGCTCGATCGCGACGGAAATCTTTGGGCCGGCACGAATGGGGGCTTGGCGCGGTTTCAGTCGGGGCGGTTCGCATCGCCGCCCTCCGGGCCCGGCTCGGAGCACGACTCGGTGCGCGCGTTGTTCGAAGACCGGGAAGGCGATTTGTGGGTGGGCCATGGAAACGGGCTGATCCGTTACCGCGACGACCTTTTCAGTTCGTACGGAACCACCGAGGGACTGCCCAGTAATAATCCGAACACGATATTTCAAGACCGCGCCGGCCGGATCTGGATCGGTTTTCACGACGCCGGGTTGTTGTTGTTTCAAGGCGGCGACGCCGCGGCGGAAGGCCGGCCGGACAGCGTGGCTCGCGATTCGCGGCTCTACGCCACCCAGGATGGCCTGCCGAGCAGCGAAGTGTATTCCATCCGCGAGACGCGCTCGGGCGATTTGCTGGTCGCGATGCGGCATGGGCTGGCGCGGATGGAGGGTTCGCGGTTCGTGGTTTTCTCGCCGCCCGATGCGTTGGGACGAAACACGGTTTTAGACGCGCTGGAGGATTCGGCGGGACGGATCTGGCTCGGATCGCCGCTGGGACTGGGGGAGTTGCGGGACGGAAAGCTCACCCTGGTAATCGAAGCCGAGCCGCAGTTGGCCAGCGCGGTGGTGACTCTGTGCGAGGGCAAGGACGGCGCCCTGTGGGCTGGCACCTACGGCAAGGGGCTGTGGCGAATCAATGGCGCCGAGCGCAGGCTTTTCACCGTAACCGACGGGCTGGGCAGCAATTCGATTCATTCGCTGTACCAGGACCGCGATGGAACGCTCTGGATCGCCACTTTCGGCGGGGGGCTGAGCGCATTCCGCGGCGGCAAATTCTACCGCTTCACCCAGCACGACGGGCTGCTCAGCGATAATTTGGCTGGCGTTGCGGACGACGGCGTATCGCTGTGGCTGGCTACCACGCGCGGCATCTGCCGGCTGCAGAAGGCGCAGCTCTGGGACTTCGCCATGGGCAAACGGAGCAAACTGGCGCCGGTGAATTACGGCATGGACGACGGCTTGCGCAGCGCGCAGTGCGCGCCAGGGTATCCTGTGGGCGGCGGGGCGCGCTTGATGCGGGATGGGCGGCTGTGGTTCACCACCAGCCGCGGCCTGGCGGTTTACGATCCGCATTCCCGCCGCCAGCCGCCGGTCGCGCCCGCGGTGCACTTGGTGGAGGTGAGCGCGGGCGGCCAGCCTATGGATCTTTCGCGCCAGCCGAAGCTCCCACCCCAAAGCTCGCGCCTGCAATTCCGCTATACGGCGATTCATTTGAGCGCTCCCGAGCGGGTGGAGTATTCCTACAAGCTGGAGGGGCTGGAGCCGGAATGGGTGGACGCGGGCTCGCGGCGGCTGATCAACTACAACAGCCTGCGCCACGGAAGTTACCGGTTTGTGGTGCGCGCGCGGATTCCCGGCGGTCCCGCCAGCGAGCAAGCGTTCGCATTCGTGCTGCCGCCGTATTTTTACGAAACCCTGTGGTTCCGTCTGCTAATGCTGCTGTTGCTGCTGGCCGCGGCGTGGGCGGTCTACCAGATGCGGCTGCGGCAAATCAGTTACCGGTTCGGTTTGGTGCTGGACGAGCGCGCGCGGCTGGCGCGGGAGATTCACGACACGCTGGCGCAGGGCTTTGTGGGGATTTCCTCGCAGCTTGACGCGGTGGCCATGTGCATGCCGGACGAAGACAGCACGGCGCGCAAACATCTGGACCTGGCGCGGCGCATGGCGAGGCACTCCCTGACCGAAGCGCGGCGCTCCGTGATGGACTTGCGGGCTTCCATGCTGGAGGGCCAGGACCTTTCGGCGGCGCTGGAATCGGGCGCGCGGATGTGGACCGCGGGCGCGCCGGTAAAGGTCAACGTGGAGGTTTCGGGCCCGCAGGGCGCTCTGCCGCAGGAGATGGAGCAGCATCTGCTGCGGATCGCGCAGGAAGCGGTAACCAACGCGTTGAAGCACGCGTCGGCCACCAAAATCGGGATCAAGCTCGATACCGAAGCGAAGACGCTGCGCTTGCGCATTGTGGACAACGGATCGGGTTTCGAGGAGCGCGACGTGTTCTCGTCGCACGGCGGCCACTTCGGGCTGCTGGGGATGCGCGAACGGGCGCAACGGCTGGGCGGCGAGTTGCATCTGGCCAGCCAGCCGGGATCGGGAACGGAAGTGGAGGTCGAGGTGCCGCTGCCATGAATACGGCCGACGGAAAGATGCGAATCCTGGTGGGGGAAGACCACCTGGTGGCGCGGGTGGGCGTTTCCACGATTGTCAACATGCAGCCGGACATGACGGTGGTGGCCGAAGCCGCCAACGGGCAGCAGGCGGTGGAGCTGTTCCGCCAGCACCTGCCGGACGTGGCGCTGCTCGATCTGCGCATGCCCGTGATGGGCGGCGTGGAAGCGGCCAATGCGATTCGCGCGGAGTTTCCCCACGCGCGGATGGTGGCGTTGACCACCTATGGCGGCGACGAAGACATCCGCCGCGCGCTGGCCGCCGGCTTTCAAGCCTATCTCACCAAGGACGTGCTGCACGACGAGTTGCTGAAGGCGATTCGGGCGGTGATGGCCGGGCAATCGTACCTGCCAGCCGCGGTGGCGGCGGCGTTGGCCGCGCAGATGCCGCGTCCCGATCTGAGCGCGCGCGAAGTCCAGGTGCTGGAGCTGATCGTGCGAGGCCTAGCCAACAAACAGATCGCCTATGCGCTGAGTATCGCCGAACACACCGTCAAGAACCACGTGAAGAACATTCTGAGCAAGCTGGGAGTGCAGGATCGGACGCAGGCGGCTACGGCGGCGATTCAGCGGGGGATCATCCATTTGTAAGCAGGAGCTTTCAGCCGCCAGCGTTGACCTGAAGAGTTTATTCCGGCCGCCGATGAACCCCGACTCACACCGATAGATGCACCGATCTCTTGGTCAGCGCGAATCGGCGTTTATCGGTGGCCAGATTTCTTCGGGCCGCTAGGCGTTGGCGGCTTTGGCGGCACGCACGGCGGCCCAACGCTTCTTGGTGGCGGCGATGATGGCTCTCCGGCCCGCGGCACTCAGGCGTCTCGGTTTTGCCGGCTTGGCTGCCGGAGTCTCCTTACGAGACGCGGCCCAGCGCTTGCGTTGCGCGGCGGCGATACGCGCTCTGGCTGCCGCGCTGAGCGTTCTTCTGCCGCTCTTAGGCGCGGCGGCCGCTTTCGCGGGCAAAACGGATTCTCCGCTCCGCAATGCGCGCAGTTCCGCGATCTTCTGATCGATCTGTGCCTTCTGATATTCGAAGCCCTGGATGGCGGCGTCTATAACCTCAGGGTTCACTGGTAGTTTTGCCATTCGTAATATGCCCTCATGTCATATTGCCACGAGAGACAGGCCTAAGTAAAGGTTTACTATATACCGAGCGGAAAATCGCGATCCATCGCGAGGCCGTGTTATGACCTTCGTGAGTTCGATGGGTCAGTCCGCACTCTGCGTAAATTTAGTTCCAGGAAGAGAACGCGAACACCCCATGGGAAGTAATGGGAGTCCGGCAGAGAGCGCGCGCGGTGTCTCTTCACGCCTCACCCTACCTGGAGCGCGGTCACTCGTCATCCTCGAACCGCCGCCAGAGCCGCGAGTCAGAGCCGCGACTGTAGAGGAGCGGTTGCCGCAGCCCGTCGATTGTGCTCCTGCTTGGTTCCAGCTTGCCGGTTAGGAGCGTTTCGACTGATGAAACTGATGAATATGTCGCCGAACTTCCGCAATCGCGCACTTAGATCTGGAGGCCATGCGGCGGTTGGGGCGGGGAAGGTGTACGGAAACGCACTCGCGGCTAGCCCAACGCTCATCGAAACGAGGGACTATTCAAGCTACGATGTAAGCATGCGACTGATCAAGTTCACCCTATCGATAGCGCTTGGGTGCGCGCTGGCTTCCGCTCAAAACGACACCCGAAAAGTCGACGAACGGCTGGGCGACGCGGCCAGCTTGTTTTCGGAGATCATGGGCACGCCGGACCGCGCGATTCCGCAGGGTCTTCTGGAGAAATCCGAGTGCGTGGTCTTGGTTCCGGGACTGAAGAAAGGCGCGCTGTTCGTCGGCGGCAAATATGGCAAGGGCTTTGCCGAGTGTCGCCGGCGGGATGCGGACGGCTGGGGACCGCCGGCCGCGATTCGCGTAGAAGGCGGCAGCTTCGGACTGCAGTTCGGGTTCTCTTCTTCGGACGTTGTGCTGCTGGTGATGAACGACCGCGGCATGAAAAAGCTGGAGGAAGATCACTTCACCATCGGGGGCGAGGCGACCGCCGCGGCCGGTCCGGTTGGCCGCGACGCTTCGGCGCAGACGGATGTGCTCATGACCGCGGAAATCCTATCCTGGTCGCGTTCGCACGGCGTCTTCGCCGGGATCTCGCTGGACGGTTCCACGTTGCGCAACGACCTGGACGAAAACAATGCGCTCTACGGGAAGCGTTGGACCAGCCGCCAGATTCTCGAAAGCGGAACGCCAGTTCCGGCGGCGGCCACGCGGGTGGTCGATCTGTTGACCAAGTATTCGCCGCGAAAGACCAAGTAATTGTGGAACAGTCCTCCTGGCCTGTCAGTGGAGGGAGGAGGCCGATGGGTCACGGTGCCACAGTCTCTGGCTGGTCTCATGGAGCGGTGGGGCAGACCATCGTTGTTTGTGGTCTGCCATGCACCCGACACTCCGTTTCGCCGAGGGCCATGCGGATGCCAAGCGAGGTCTGGGTTTCGGTAACCCAGGCGCCGGCCCCGGCTGCCAATCCGGCGGAAGCCACCGCCAGAGCGAGCGCGGAAAACGCTCCCAGCAGCCACAGCGTCGCTCGGCGCGATTCCAGGTCGTGCTCGACGTAGGGCGCCAGGGGGCGGGGCGTGACGCGCTCGAGGCGGCCATCTTCGCTCCACACGGCCTGGCGGAATTGGGAAGTTAGCCTGGCCGCGGGCAGGGCGGTTCGGACGAAGTACAAGAAGCCCTCCATGGGTACTTGCAAGGAAGAGAGATAGATGGCCGGTTCGGGGGCGCGGTCGACGCCGAGGTTGCGCGCATCGGCGATTTCCCCGACGACCACGGCCTCCGGCCACGGCCGCATATGGCCATTCCAGAAACCCACGCGCAGGCGGGCGCCGACGCCCGAGCCGTAGCACTCCACAAACTTAAGCGTGAGAATGCAGGCGAAAGTTGCCGCGGGCTTCCGCAAGAGGCCGCGCGGTGGCGCCGGCTTTAGCCGGTGAAAGCCTCTTCGAGAGAAGCTCACGCCGCTTGTGCCGCGTGGACCGGCGAAAGCCAGCCGTAGCGGTCGGGCGTGTCGCCGTTGACAATGGCGAAGAATGCCTTCTGCAGCCTCTCGGTGACCGGACCGCGGCGGCCGGCGCCAATGACGATCTTGTCGATCGACCGGATGGGAGTAATCTCGGCGGCCGTTCCCGAAAAGAAGACTTCGTCGGCGATATAGAGCGATTCGCGCGGCACCAGTTGCTCGACCAGCGGTACCTCGAGCTCGCGCGCCAGGGTTAGAACGGTATCGCGAGTGATGCCCGGAAGCGCGCTCGAACCGAGCGGCGGCGTGGTGATCCGGCCGTCGCGCACCACGTAGATGTTTTCGCCCGAGCCTTCACTGACATAACCGGCCGTATCGAGAGCGATTCCTTCGGAATAGCCGTTAGCCAGGGCCTCCATCTTGATGAGCTGCGAATTCATGTAATTGGCGCCCGCCTTGGCCAGGGCGGGAAGGGTATTCGGGGCGATGCGGGTCCAACTGGAGACGCACACGTCCACTCCGCTGGCGACAGCTTCCTCGCCTAGATATTTGCCCCAGCTCCAGCACGCAATGTAGGTTTCGATGGGATTGTGCGCCGGATTTACGCCCATTTCGCCGTAGCCGCGCAGCACCACCGGGCGCAGGTAGCACGAGTCCATGCCATTCACGCGCACGGTTTCGAGAATCGCGTCGGCAATTTGTTCGCGCGTGTATCCCAAATCGTCCATGCGGTAAATCTTGGCGGAATCGAACATGCGGCGGACGTGCTCGCGCAAGCGGAAAACCGCCGGACCGGCCGGCGTGGAGTAGCAGCGAATGCCCTCGAATACCGAGCTGCCATAGTGCACCACGTGGGACAGTACATGAATCCGGGCGTCCTCCCAGCGGATGAATCGTCCGTTGTGCCAGATCTTTTCGGTGGGCGTCAACATGGATCGATTATACCGAACCGGGGAGCGGTTGCCGCGCCGAAACGGCATACTATTCGCTTCACTCCCAGCCGTAGCTCCCCGGCGCGAAAAGGTTGCCGTACTCCGCCTCGATTTCTCTTCGCAGTTCGTCTTCGTCGCCCGGCAAGCCGTCCAGTTCGCTTTCGATCCGGTCGAGCCATCGATTTTCCTTGGCGCTGAGCTTCAGCCGTCCATCGCCGATCCGCTCGCGCAACTCGCCCACCGCTGCCAGGCCGGCGGCAATGGTTTGCCGATACGGGCTATCGGCGCGGACAATAGCTTCCGCAATCCGGATTGTGGCCGCGGGCGAAAGCACCGCCGCTTGCGGGCTCAAGCCTTCGTCGGAGGCGCACAGCCAGTCGCGAAGCAAGAGCGCGTGACCGTTGGCCCCGGCCACGTTCATCAATCGGCAGTCATACGCCAGCAGCTCCGTGTAAGCTTCCGGCGCGCTTCCCGAAAGCAGGCGAACGTTCTGCACCGATTCATTGCTCCACAAGTCGCAAACACTGGCCGCGACGTTGCCCACCGGGCTGAAATGGGCGCAACTGGCGGACTTGCCTTCCATCGAGATCGGGCAGCCGGTAATCGCCTTGATGACGGGCCCCTCATAGGCGCAGTCCTTCGAAGGTCCCACCGCGCCGTGTTCGAACGCCACCAGGCTGCGCACGGCGCTCATGGCCCGCACCACGGTGGCCAGCACTTCGGGCAGCATCTTCCGGTGCGCAAGCTGCATCGCGGTATTGGCGAAACCGCAGGCCGAATCGCCCCCGGCAATCGCGTGCCCCCCAGATTTGCACAGCGCCGCGCACATGCCGGAGATCCGCTCCCACAGCCACGCCATGTCGCGCGGCGCCAATATCCCCAGGGCAAATACGATGGGGCGCATGTCGGCGTACATCAAGCCGCGGTCGTGGATCTCCTTGCCGCCCACCGATTCGATCGAGACGACATCTGCTCCCGCTTGGATCGACAACTCGAACGACCGCTTCAGGTTTTCCCAAGGGCCGCCCTCGCGCAGCACCGGCGGTCTCGACTGATCGCGAATGTCGGTTGGGGTCACGCGCAAGGCGCACTTCAGTCCGTGCTTTTCGTAAGCATCGGCCAGGCGCCGATGCAAGAGTGCGGTGATTTCGGCGCCCCAGGCCGGGTTGGCCGTCATGGGCGGCAGTAACTCGAACTCGAGCACGATCCCCGGCGCCTGCAAGGCGATGGCGCGCCTCAGAATCACGGCCGCCATTTCCCGGTAATGCGCTATCACCTCGCTCCACGTGCCGGTACTTATCTCGATTGCCGGCAGGGTGAAATTCACCTCCGGAAATACCGTTCCGTCGCCGATCGCCAGATCGAAACCGCACCGGACCGGCCGCGGACAACGGCCGAAGATAAGCCCCCGCGGGTCAGGAATGGCTAGCTCGCGGTAAGGCATCGACGGCCTTCTCCATTTGGAATCCTTGCGAAGTGATTTAATTCACCAGTCAAACAATATAATCGCACTAAAGGCATTGGGGTTTCAAGCAGATTTCAGATAATCAGGTTCTATTTGCCAGCTTGTGCGAGGACAGGGCCGACAGAATCACCGTGGGGCAGACCATCGTCTTTTGTGGTCTGCCCTACACCTGGTCCTCGACTGGATCCAAGACGGTCTGCGCTGCGCGCCTCACGCCTCGCGCAGCGCCACCCTCCGGGCATTGAATTCTTTGAGAGCTTCGAGCATGGCAAGGATATTCTCCCGCGGCATTCCCGGGCTGGCGCCGCCGCCCACGGAAAGTATGATTCCCTCGCCGCCCGATCCTTCGAGCACGTCCTCGGTAGCTCGCTTTACTTCTTCCGCTGTGCCGCGGACGCCGATCTCGAGCGGATTGACATTCCCCATCAGGCAAATTCGCCCGCCCACCCGCCGTTTCACCTCGCGGATGTTCTTCTGCTTTCCCCAATTGAGAACCGTGAAGCCGGCGTCCGGCAGGTGCTCCAGGCAGGCGCCGATTTCAGCGTCGTTGTGGTACAGCTTCACCCAATCGCTGGGAAACGCGTCGCAGATGCGCTTCAGGTACGGGTGCGCGAACTCCAGGTAGTGGCGCTTGCCCATGAACCCAACGATGTCGTCGAGGATAAAATGCTCTCGACAGTATCCCCTATGGCTTCGTGCTGGGCCTTCAGCCAGTCGATCACCACGCGCGTGCAGAGGTCGATCAATTGATGCGCGCCCTCCGGGTTCTCTACCAGGTCCATCATCAGATTCGTGGTTCCGCGGACAAAGCCCGCCATGCAGAGCGGTCCGCGCGAAGTAACCATCGGGAGAATGTAACCGAGGTCCAGAATGCGCCGCCGCTGCATTTTGATGCGATGCAGGGTCAGAGCGGCAAATCCGTCCTTTTCCACCTCGTATTCCGGAAACTGGCCGATGTCTTCCAGCCGGTACAGCGTGTGGCATTCGCTCGGAGTGGCGTCCTGCCAGAACTTGATCTTCGTGCCCAGCACCGAAGGCTCCGCCGCCATTCCGTACTCCATCCACCAGGAAGGAACGAAGATGATGTCGGGAAACTCCCGCACGATCTTCAAATTCGCCTGAAACCACACTTCCGGATCCAGATAATAATCCAGGTGCGAAATTCCTAAATAACCGGGAATCCATGGACTGTCGACGATCAGCGCCATGGGTATCTCGTCCAGTTTCTCCAGGTGTGCGGCCCTCTTGAACGTCTCCCACTGTTGTGGCAGCATAGCGGCCCCCAACTTTCCGTCACCTCGTAACGGTTTCGCCGGCCGCCCAGCCGCGGGCTCGGATCTTGAATAGTTCTACTCTCAAACTATAATTCCTCGACATGGCCCGAAGTCAAGGGGAGTTTTTGACAAGCTCGCTATCGGCCCAACCCGGCGCCCACGGCTGCGGCGGCATCGGCTGGCGAAACCTCGCGTGCTTGCATCGTGGCGCGGACGATCCACTCAACCATGCCGGTCTCGAGGTTCTTGCCGGCCACAATGCGGTGCGGGATGCCGATCAGGTCGGCATCTTTAAATTTGACGCCGGGACGCTCGTCGCGATCGTCGAGCAAAGCGTCCAGGCCTCGATCCAGGCAATCGCCGTAAATCGCGTCGGCAGCTTGGCGCTGGGCGGGATCGCCATAATTGGCCGGAGTGACCACGATGTCGAAAGGAGCGATGGCCTCCGGCCACACCAGGCCATTCGAGTCGTTGTGTACGGCGGCAGCCGATGAAAGCAACCGGTCCAGCGCGAGTTGGCAGGCGCCGGCGTGGATGGGCGCTTCGCGGCTATCGGCGCCGGCTACGTGCAGATCGAGCGGCTCGCCTTCGTGTCCGGCGGCGAGGTGCGCCAGGCGAATGGCCGGCCGCATCTCCACCGCCGCCCCGCAGCGGGGGCAGCCATCGCCAGCTTCGGTCTGCCGCAAATCGTGCCATTGGGGCGAAAAGTCTTCGTCCGGGGTAACATGGCGCAGGTGGTGGTCATTGCGATTCGCGCCGGCAATGAGGTTGCGCCGGCCGCGCAGCGCGATGTCAGCCGTCAAACGCACGCCGCGCAGGCCGACCGGCCCCAGCGAGCCGGCATCGGCCCCGAACCACTGGCGGATTTCTTCCGGCCGCGCCGGGCGAAAGGGCGCGAAACCCGCGGCGGCGGCGAATTTCTGTTCGCTCAATTGGTCGTCGCCGCGCACCAATGCCAGGACGGGCTTGTCGCCGGCTATCAGCACCAGGCTCTTCATCTGCGAGGTGGCGGGCAAACCTGTGAATCGCGCCACGTCGTCGATGGTCTTTTGGCCCGGGGTAGGGAAGGGCTCGGGGGCCAAATCGCCGCTTGGATCGGCCGCGGCGGGCGCACGGGCCACCGCCGCGGAGCGTTCCCAATCGGCCATCCAGCCGCATGCCGGGCATACCGCCAGCCGGTCCGGACCCGTTTCCAGCGGTAGTACCAGATCCACGGCTTGGATGGCGCCGAGCGAAGCGTCCGCGGCCTGGGCGGCCAAGCCGCAGGACTCGGCCACTCGCAACAGCGCCCGGCGGAACTTTTCGCGCC
Source organism: Bryobacteraceae bacterium (assembly GCA_049511335.1). Classification (GTDB taxonomy): domain Bacteria; phylum Acidobacteriota; class Terriglobia; order Bryobacterales; family Bryobacteraceae; genus JBEKYD01. The sequence goes on from JBEKYD010000044.1 coordinate 20,632, forward strand.
AGGCTTCGACGCTCGCTAGGTCCATCGCAAACCAGCAGGCGTCCACGCGGCGGTCCCAAAGCGAATACCATGCCAGCGGAAGCTGCTTGTAGCTGCGCAGGTCGCCGCGAGCGATCGATGGCAGATCGGCCGCCGCCACACCCACTTCGAGCGCTCCCAGCCGCTCCATTTCGGTATGAACCAGCCGCGCAATCCTCCCGAGCGACCGCTGCGCCAGGGGCAGATAGCCATCGCCGCCGCCGGCAGTAGGCCGAATATAGCCGGCGCGGATCAACAGCGCGCGCCCCGCCCCCTCAACCGCCGGCGCGGCACGCAGCGTGGGAATGAATACCTTATTCCACCGCATAGGCTAACCCCGTGGCGCGGGCTGTCAAGCCTGCTGAGCCGAGAGTCATCTCGGCTTTTCTTCCTGTCCCCGCCCGCATCCCGATGCAGTCCTCATTCTGATTTCTGTCTCCGGGTGCTTAACCGCTCTGGGGAAATCCGTCCAGGCAACCGCTCCCTAACGGTCGCGGCTCGGTTGCGGGCCCCGTGTGTCTGCAGTCGCTTACCGAGCCGCGACCGTCAGGGAGCGGTTGCCGCGCCTAAGCTTCTAAAACCCCCACATCGGTTAAGCGCCTTCAATCTCCCATCCGCCCTTCCCGCTCCATCCTAACATGCTAAAATCAGCCTTTCCCCGCTATGAAAGTCGCCATTGCAGCCGACCACGCCGGGTTTGCGCTCAAAGAGAAACTTCGCGCTCAGCTTGCCGCCGAAGGCCACGAAGTGCTGGATTTCGGTCCCGCCTCGGACGAATCCTGCGATTATCCGGATTTCGCCCAGCCTGTAGCCCGCCAGGTATCCGAAGGCCGCTCGGACCGCGGCATCCTGGTATGCTCGACCGGAATTGGAATGGCGATGGCCGCGAACAAGGTCGCCGGAGTTCGGGCCGCTCCGGCTTCGAGCGAGGACGAAGTCCGATTGACCAGAGAGCACAACGACGCCAACGTGCTCACCCTGGGAGCGCGCTACCTGGACGAAGGCCGGGCGCTCTCGATGGTGCACCTGTTCCTTGGCACCGAATTCGCCGGTGGACGGCACGCCCGCCGCGTGGCCAAGATTGCCCGCCTGGAGCAAGACCGCTAACCGCCTTGCCGGCCGTCCGTAGCGGGCGGGCCGGAGGAGCTAACTCACATGACACCAGCCGAACGTTCCGCGCGTCCCTTGGCCGAAGTCGATCCGGAAGTCTACCGGGCCGTCCGCCAGGAAGCCGCCCGCCAGCATGGGCAGCTCGAGCTCATCGCCAGCGAGAATTTCACCTCCGAAGCCGTGCTCGAAGCCACCGGCAGCGTCTTCACCAACAAGTACGCCGAGGGCTATCCGGGCAAACGCTATTACGGAGGCTGCGAGTTTACCGACGTGGTGGAGAACCTGGCCCGCGAACGCGCCAAGCAGCTCTTCGGGGCCGAATACGCCAACGTGCAGCCGCACTCCGGTTCGCAGGCGAACGAGGCCGCCTATGCCGCCGTGGTTTCGCCCGGCGATACCATCATGGGCTTGAACCTGGCCCACGGCGGGCACCTCACCCACGGCCATCCGCTCAACTTTTCGGGCAAGACGTACCACGTAGTCGCTTACAACGTCCGCCGCGAAGACGAGCTCATCGATTTCGACGAATTGGCGCGGCTGGCCCGCGAGCACAAACCGCGCATGATCGTGGCCGGCGCCAGCGCTTACCCCCGCATCCTCGACTTCCCCCGTTTCCGCGCAATCGCCGACGAGGTGGAGGCCGTCCTGCTGGTCGACATGGCGCATATCTCCGGCCTGGTGGCGGCGGGGCTGCATCCGAACCCGTGCCAGTGGGCCGATATCGTCACCAGCACCACCCATAAGACGCTGCGCGGCCCGCGCGCGGGTTTGATTTTGGCCAAGGCAAAATACGGCGCGGCCATCGATAAGGTGGTTTTCCCAGGGGTGCAGGGCGGCCCGCTGGTGCACGTGGTAGCGGCCAAGGCAGTCTGTCTGCTGGAAGCCATGCAGCCGGACTTTGTGGCTTACCAGAAGCAGGTGCTCGCCAACGCGCGCGCCCTGGCCGAAAGCCTCATCGGCCACGGCTTCCGCCTGGTCAGCGGCGGCACCGATACCCATTTGATGCTGGTCGACGTCTTTTCCAAAGGAGTGCGCGGCAAAGAAGCCGAAAAGGCCCTCGACCGCGCCCGCATCACCGTCAACAAAAACGCCATTCCTTTCGATGCCAACCCTCCGTTCAATCCCAGCGGCATCCGCCTGGGATCGCCGGCGGTGACTACGCGCGGTTTCGGCGAGGACGAAATGCGCGAGGTAGGCGGGCTGATTGCCGAAGTGCTGCTCCACATCCAGGACGAAACCGTTTTGGCCGGCGTGGCCGCCAAAGTGGCCGTCCTCACCGAGCGTTTTCCGCTCTATGCCTGGAGGCGCGATCGCGGCCAGGCCTGATTCGAGCCGCGCCCCCGAGACTCACGCAATCGAGCCCATGGCTTTGCATATTCTCATCGACGCCCGGAGGGCCAAGGATTTCGGCATTGGCACCTACATTCGCGGCTTGGTGCGCGGGTTGGGACTGATCGACTCCACCAACTGCTATACCCTGGTGGCCAGCCCGGAGGAAGGGCGCGCGTTGGGCGAGCTGCCGCCAAATTTCCACCTGGCCGCCTACACCCGGCCCGACGATTCGCCGTGGGACAACCTGCTGTTTCCCATGTTCGTGCGCCGGCTCAAGCCGGACCTGGTCCACGTTCCGCTGAACCGCGTTCCCTTGTGGATGCCGCAACCATACGTTGTAACCATTCACGACATGGCGAACCTCTTATTTGAATCCGAGCATTCGCACGTCCGGCTGTCCTTGCGCCGTTGGCGTTTTCGCCGCGGGTTGGCGCGGGCCAGTTTCCTGATCGCCGTTTCCGACGCCACCCGCCGCGACGTCGAGAGTACGGTGGACGTGCCGCCCGGCCGCATTCGCCGCATCTACAACGCCCCCGACCCGGAATTCGCCGCCGGCGCCGCTTCGCCCAGTACCGAACACAATGGGCGCGTGCTGGAGCGTTACCAGGTCAACTATCCGTACCTGCTCTACGCCGGAAATATCCGCGTGCACAAGAATATACCGCGCCTGGTGGAGGCGTTTGCGGTGTTGCGCGAGCAGCTCTCCGGCCATCCCGAATACCGCGATCTGCACTTGATCCTGATCGGCGATACCATTGCGCGCAATGCCGCCGTGCGCCAGGCCGTTTTTCGCAGCCGCATCTCACACCTGGTGCGCTTTCTCGGCTTCGTGCCTTCCGATACGCTGCGCTGCTTCTACCAATCGGCCGCGGCGTTTGTGTTCCCTTCGCGCTACGAGGGTTTCGGCTTGCCGCCCCTCGAAGCCATGGCCTGCGGAACCCCGGTGGTCGCTTCCAACGTCAGCTCGCTGCCCGAAGTGCTGGGTGACGCCGCCATGCTGGTGAATCCGGAAAACGTGTTCGATATCGCCCGCGGCATCCGCGATGTGCTGGTCGATCCATCCATGCGCTGCGCTTTGGTGCAAAAAGGCTTCGCCCAGGTGGCGCGATTCAGTTGGCGCGACACCGCCCGCCAGGTGCTGGAGATCTATCGCGAGGTGGCCGCCCACGAGCATCGTGTACATTAGTAATTCGCGCATCTATTAGCCACAGATGAACACAGATGAACGCAGATAAAAAACCACTGAAGCTACTGAGTGCTTTATCTGTGTTCATCTGCGTTCATCTGTGGCCATATTTCGCGCTCCGCGCCCAGAACAACTACGAGATCCAGGTGTACGCCTCCGACCTGGTGCCGCCCGGTTGCACCATGACCGAGCTGCACAGCAATTTCACGGTCAACGGGTTCAAGACCAAAATGGATGGCGTGCTTCCCGATAACCATGCCGAGCACGAAACCCTTGAGATCACCCATGGGTGGGACGAGTGGTTCGAGACCGGCTTCTACATCTTTACCAGCATCCAGAACGGAACCTGGTATTACGTCGGTTCGCATATTCGTCCGCGCATCGCCGTGCCCGAGAAATATCATCTGCCCGTGGGTCTAAGCCTTTCCACCGAATTTGGCTGGGTGCGGCCGAATCTCTCGACCGATACCTGGACCTGGGAAATCCGCCCGATCGTCGATAAGAAAATCGAAAAGTGGTACTTCGCCTTCAATCCCGCCATCGAAAAATCCTTCCGCGGGCTGGAGCAGCCGCGCGGCTACGAGTTCTCCCCGGATTTCAAATTCAGCTACGATGTCACCAAAAAGATCGCCGCCGGGGCGGAATATTACGGCGGCTGGGGCCCGATCGCCGGTTTGGAAGCGTTGCGCGAGCAGCAGCAACAGATCTTTCCCGACGTGGACCTGGACTTCGGCAAGAATTGGGAATTCAACTTTGGCGTCGGTCTCGGCGTCACCCAGTCCACCGAGCGTCTGATCGTAAAAGCGATTCTGGGCTACCGCTTCAACTACAAAGGCCCGTAGCGAGCCGCGCCAAGGTGGGGCATGCTTCAGCTTGCCCGTGAGCCCGCAGCGCCGGCGATCTCGGTCGCCGGTGTCTTTACTTAAGCGCACAGAGACACGGCCGTCAGAACCAGGGCGGAGAAGAGCTTCGTCATCCGTTCACCTCGCAGCAACCGGCGGGGCGGGGAAGCCGAAAGTTTCGCGGGAGTAAGTCATTGCGCCTCGGCAGGCCTGTTGAAGTCCCGTAGGTCAAACACTTTGAAATCCTCCCCCGGCGCCTGTACCTTCAGGATCAGAGCTACATGCATGGTTTCCTGGAAGTAGCGAATGTGAATGGTATGCCTGCCCTCGGTTAGATCGAGCGTTTTCGCAGCCCCTAATATGGTGTGGACCCTATCCAGGTCGATGACCGAGTTGTCGTCGATGTACAATACCGCACCGTCGTCGGAAGACATCTTGAAATGGTAAGCCCCGGCGACTTTTGCCCAAAACTCGCCGTAGTAGTCGATCCCGAACCATTCAGGCCTCGAGGTCACACCAGGAAGCCCTTTGTCAGCATATCGGTACGTTACGTTCAGCGAGTAGGTATAGAGGGCCCCGATCGCCTCCATAGTTCCGAAGTCGGGGAGAGCGCGCGTTCCCGGTGTCAGTTCGTACACATCGCCGCATAGGGAATCGGACTTCGGCAGGATCGATCCGAATGAGCCGAGAGTCTCGGGTTTTTGTTTTGCCTCCCACTTCCTGGGTGCCTTCACCTGGGATTTCGTCAGTTCCATCGGGTCAACAATCGTTGTGGGAACGTCGATTGTTCCCATGTTCCCCGTTTCGCGGTCGCGCACAACAAAGCGTACCAGAGCGGGACCGCCCTGCCGCGGCAAATCCACCAAGGTAGAGAACCCAACCGCGAGGACCCGCGCGTACTCCTTCGGACTTAACACTTCTTCCGCCGATTTATGCCCGTAGTTGAGAAAATGGCCTTCCGCGTTGAAGGTACACGCGCCGTAGTCGAGTTCCACGCGGCGCGCCTCGTCCGACAGCGAAACGAACGCCAGTGAGCCGGGCTCGATCGCCAGGCGGTAGCGCAGCGGATCGGTATCCGCCGTTTGAACCAAGTGGGCCTTGAGTGCAATCGAAGGAGGTGTCTCGGAGCGGTAACACGCCGCTCTCTCCAAATCCACATCCGCAACCGATCCGTTCCGCACCCGCGGCTTCGCCGGCACGTTCATCTCGCCAACATAGTACTCATGGCGGTAGGAAAGCGTCGTGTGCGCGCGACTGGTCGTAATCAGAACCTCGTGATGTCCACTCTTCCAGCCGTCCGCGCTCGGCTGGTACGCCACTTGATAGTGGAACGTCGTGCGAACCGCGCAACCCCCGCCCAGCGCGAGGCGAAACCCATCGGAAGGAGTGTCGCCCGTGTTTGCCTCCAAAGCCGGATCGACCACGCGAAACGCTGAAATCGTTCTGAGCTGTTTTTGCGACCGGCCCGCGACCTCGAATATCTGCAAGTCGCTTTCCTTCAGATCGGTGACAGGATGGTTCTTCTGGTCCCGCGCGATCAAGTCGATGAGAACCTCACGCGTTGTCACGCGGAGCGTATAAGGCACTTGCCGATCGCCGCTCCTGGAGTCCGGCCGAGGTTGGATCGGCGGCGCTGCCTGAGCCCATGCCTGAACAGGCGCGGCAACGAGCAGGAAGACCATGCAGGAACCGAGTGTGGCAAGGGTTTTCAAGCGATTTGCCTCCATCCGCGTCCCACCGTGGAAAGCAGCAACTCTCACGTAACCCACTTTACGATGCCTTTCTCCGCTTGACAACTTCCGCTGGCGTCCCAGTCCCTCCGTGCCCGCGGAAGCATTCGTGGCGCGGGCCTCCAGGCCTGCGAGTTTATTTGAGAGAAAACGGCGCTTCGGACGACTCACTATCGAGGACATTCGTGTGGCCGATCGCTGGTTCATTGCGTGCTTGATTCCGCTGGCGTCGTGGATATTGCTGAGCGGGCTGGACGACCTGTTCATCGTATTCGTATGGTGCCTTCCACGGCGCAAGCGGTCCTTGCCCTCGAGCGCCGCCCTGGCGCGGATTCCGGAACGGCGCATCGCCATCTTTGTGCCGCTCTGGGCGGAAGCCCGCGTGATCGGGCAGATGCTGCGGCGTACGCTTTCCTCGGTCGCGTACGAAAAGTACGACGTATTCGCGGGCGTCTACCCCAACGACGAGGCCACCGCCAACGCCGTTCGGGAAGTGGCGGAAAGCTGGCCCCGGTTGCACGTGGCCGTGGTTCCACACGACGGGCCGACTTCGAAGGGCGACTGCCTGAACGCCATTTATCAGGACATGCTCGCCTGGGAAGCGGCGCGAGGCGTCCGTTTCGAGGTCATCCTCACGCACGACGCCGAAGACCTGGTCTATCCCGACTCCCTGCGCCTGATCAACTGGTTCTCGCGCGATCACGAAATGGTGCAGATACCGGTGCTGCCGCTGCCCACCCCTTTCCGCGAATTCACTCACGGGGTTTACTGCGACGAGTTTGCCGAGTTCCAACTCAAAGACCTGATCGTGCGCCGCCTGCTGGGCGGGTTTCTGCCGGCCAGCGGAGTCGGCACCGGATTCGAGCGCGACGCGCTGGAGGCGCTGGCGGCCACGCGCGGCGGACTGCTGTTCGACCCCTCCTGCCTGACCGAAGATTATGAAACCGGTTACCGTCTGCACCAGCTTGGCTACCGGCAATTGTTCGTGCCTTTGTTTACCGACGGCGCGGGCTTACAGGCTACGCGCGAGTTCTTTCCGCGAGAGTTGAAAGAGGCCATCCGGCAGCGGAGCCGGTGGATTACCGGAATTGTCCTGCAGGGGTGGGAGAACCATGGCTGGCGAGGCTCGGCATGGGAGTTGTATTGGTTCTGGCGGGACCGGAAGGGAATCGTGGGCAACCTGCTGGCGCCCTTGTCGAGCCTGCTGTTTCTGGCGGGGTTATGGCGCTGGCGGGAGTTGGCAAAGGCGCCGCCCATGGTGGCCGGGTTATGTTTCCTGACGCTCGCGCTCGCAGCCTCTCACATCTCGATCCGCGCGCGGGCGAGCGCCCTGGTTTACGGTTGGCGGTTCGCTTTGGGAGTTCCGCCGCGGATGTGGTGGGGCACCGTGATGAACCTGGCGGCAACCGCGGTGGCGCTGCACGGCTATGTAGCGTCGATGGCGGGGCTGCGGGAACTTACCTGGAGCAAGACCGAACACGTGTACCCGGTGGCGGGCGCGGCCACCAACCTGCGTCTGGGCGAAGTGCTGGTGCGCCTGCGATGCCTTTCGCGCGCCCAGGTTCAGGCGGCTCTGGAAACGCAGCCGCCAGGGATGCGGTTGGGCGAATATCTGGTGCGATCGGACCAACTTTCGGAAGAGAATCTGTATCGGGCGCTGAGCCGCCAGACCGGCCTGGAGCTGGGTTTGCCCAGGACAGGCGAAGTTTCCGTCCCCGCCACGCACTTGCTGCCGGCCCGTACTTCGCGGCGCTGGAAGGTTTTGCCCTACCGGGTCTCGGCCGGCCAGATGCATCTGCTCACCCCCGAGATTCCATCCCGCGAAATGTTGCGAAATCTCGAACGAGTAGCGAGCCTCCAGTTGCGTTTCCGCCTGGTGCCGCCGCGAGATTTTGAGCGATTCGCGGATCGATACCTCGGAGGCCGCTAAAGCGCAGCCAGCCGGTTGGCGGCATTTGTTCAAGGGCGAGACGGCCCGCTCCAGTCGGATTAGTCATTTTCCGCACCAGAAAATGGGTGAGCCCGCGGGCCAAGGTACCAGGACGCTTATAACGTAAAATCCGATAAGTACTAAGAATTAAAATTACCGGATGCAGGGGGTTACCTGTGGGTTTACAATACCACCAAGTTCCATTTCGGCCTGCACTACTGAGTGTAGTTTTTAACCCGGAATGGAAAACCGAAAATCCGGGCGGAATGAAGCGTTCAGGATGACCACTATTGAGCGTCGTAGACTTATGCCCGTCGCGCGCTGTTTAAGGACCGTGATCGGTTCACCGGCTCTGACCGGCGCATAAAGAGGAGATGAAATGAGGATGAGATTGCAATCGGGGTACATGCGAAAACTCTCGCTGTATCTGCCTGTTATCTTATTGGCTTTGATTCCCGCGGTTGCGGCCGGCCAAACCTACACATTCAATTTCGCCACGCCCGTGGTGCTTGCCCCCACCGAAACGCTGGGCGCCTGGTATCCGGACCGTTACCCCCCATGCGGGTTTTCTTCCCCAGCAGTGGCGCCGGACGGCGCCTTGAATTCTCTCGATGAGTCTATCTGCGCGAGCGATGCTCAGCCGACCGGTGCACCCGCTGCGGATAATTTCTATAACACGCAAGGCCGTAAGTATGACATGCCAGCCAACATTACTACCGTATCTATCGAACTCTACGTGCCCATCAGTTGGGCGTCATTGAATCGGCGCATGGCGGGTTTCTGGGGCACCGTGGATGATAACACCAACGCCGTCGGGGATTACCCGATCATCGAGTTCGAGGGGCCCACTACCAGCGACAGCCCCATCGGTCCAGGCTACCGACCCAATGGCGGCGTGGCGGGATTCTATGGCTGGAACAACGTGACGGGCAGTTTTGTTTTCATCGGCCTTCCCGCAGGCTTCCATTACAACTCCTGGGTCCAACTAACCATGACACTGGTACCCGGAACGGGTTTCGTATACACTATTAGCGGTCCTTCGGGTCTGGGCGCTGTCTCCATCACGAGCCCGTTGAGCGATACGGCTGACGTGTCGTTTGCCAACGTAATCCTGGAAGGCTACAACTATGATGCAGATTACAGCATCTACTGGAACAACGCCGCCTCCGTATTACAACGTGCCCAGGATGGACCCGTTCAGATTCATTATTTCGCGCCTCAGTCGTACAACGGTGACGGTTACATCAACGTCATGAACGACGGGTATAACGGCGATCCACTGCAGGGCCCCGCCGGGGGATCTGCAGGCAACATCTGCGTGAATGTCTTCGCGTTCGACGCCAATGACGAGGAGGAAATCGCTTGCTGCTCCTGCCTGGTCACGCCGAACGGAGCCGTGTCTCTCGACATCGCCGGAATCTTGACGAACACCGCGACCGGCATAGTGCCGGCCAAGGGCGAGACCGTTAAGCTCGTTGCCACGGAACCTACGGCGGGCTTCACGGGCACGAGTTGCTCCGGTAGTGCGCTGGCTGTGGGCACCACTGGCGTTCTTGCCACCGGTATGGTGGCCTGGGGTACCACTCTCGCACTGACGAACACGTCGGGTTCATACGCAACTGTAGAGACACCGTTCATCCCGGTCAGTCCGGGCACTGGCGCCGCTGGCTCTAACACCGACCTGGTCAGCATTGCCAGCCGGTGCGCTTTCCTCATCAACAATGGCAGCGGCGCGGGTCTGTGCCCGCAGTGCACTGCCGGTACGCTGGGCGCCGCGAAGATGTAGTTTTCACGGCTCCAGCTTAGATTCTGCCGGGCCAACCTGAGGTTCGTCTCTCAGATTGTCTTCCGGAGCGAGCAAGTCGATGAGCTCTTGGATGGCGGCATCGGCTCTGCGGTATGCCGCCTCGATTTTGGCGGCGGGCTTGAATTTTTCATCTAGGCTAGGGGTGAAGCAGCGTGTTGGCGAGGCGTCCTTGTCCAGGTTGGATTCCTGCGGCTCTTCGTGGCCCCGTGCTGTTCGACCAACATGCTGGGAAGTGTCTCACTTCCGATAACGGATATTATGTTAAATAATGTCGGCGGCTAAAAATCGGCCCGGTCCCCGCTGAATGAGACCGGGCCTATGGGAAGAAACTAATCGCTGCTTTGGAAAAACTGTTTTAGCGGTGCCCTCCTCCGTGTCCACCGCTTGCATGGCCGCCGCCACCGCCGCCGGAAACGCGGCCACCGCCACCGCTCCCGCCTCCGGAGCTTCTCGGTGCGCTGTTGCTGGGAGAACTGTAGTGCGGTTGTGGCGCGCTATAGCTCGGCGCGGAACTCCGCTGCGGCTCGCTGTAAGTCGGCCTGCTGTAGTGTATTTCGGGCGAACTGGAACCGCCGCCGGCGGAACGTTCGCGCACCACCGATGGCGACACCCGGAGCGATTGCTGGCTGCCCCCGCCGTAACGCTGTTCGCCGGCGCCCGGCTCTCCGCCACGATAGTTGCTCGCGCCCTGGCCCGCCGGTTCGCCGAATCGGCGCCAAGCCCCGGGTGAATTCGTGCCCGCGTTCCCGCCGGCATTCCCGGCGCCACGCCCGCCGCCCGGCTCGCTCGCGCGGCCGGCAGCCGCCGCGGTCGATCCGCCGGCTTGGCGCGAGAATGGAACCCGTGCCACACTGGCCGGACTCTGATGCGTAAAGAAGGACCGATTCGCCGTCGATCTCGGTGTGAATGCGCTGCTCCGGTCGCTGTAACGCAAATTCGCGCCGGTGGGCGACAGCGGCATCTGGCCCCGAATCAACCCGGCACTTCGGATCTGGTCCGCGCCAGCATGGCCGACGCTATTGAATCGGCCGCCGCGAAAATCGGCCACGCTGACCGAAGAAACGCCATTCATGACGCGCGCGTTTCTGTAGCTGCTGTATATATTTGCGAATCCAACATTAAAGCCGCGGTTTGCATATCCGGCTCCGTAATAGTAACCTCGCCCCCACCACGGATGGAACATCTCATAAGGAGCTAGCGGCACCCATCCCAAGTTTCCAAAACCGAAGCCGACGCCGACCCCAAATCCGCCGCCGCCGTAGCCGAAAAAGGCTACCAGCCCGGGTGCCCAGTAGTGCCTGACCCCAATTACGCCGGGATACCAGCACCAACCGTAGTTGGCGCCCCAAAACCAACGTCCATAGTGGAATGGCGCCCAGCCCCATGCCGCGCAATCCACCCACGTCCACCCATACCAGTCTTCCCAAACCCAACGCCCACAGGAATAAGGAGACCAGCCGGCCGCCACCGTAGGCTGCCACGCCGGTCCATAGTCGGGTGTGTTCACCCAGGTGCCGTTGGCGTCCAGATCCTCGGCGCCGTACACACCCGGAGGCACGCGCTGCGCGCTGGCGGATCCTGTCAGAGCCCGGTCCCGCGATTCGTTCCAGCGGTCCCAATCGTCCAGAGCCGCGGCAGCAACCATCTGGAACTCGGGATCGGACGCCGAACCGCGTGCAATCATGGTTTGGCCGGCGTTCACCCACTGCGAGCCCTTGGGGGTAAAGACCTCCACATCGCCCGACCTTACGGTCACTTGGGTCTCGCCGTTGTCGGCTACGGATATACGGTAAATACCTATCTTAGATGGCCTTACGGAAACATTTGGAGTATCGACCTCAATATTTGCATTGGAAGGTCTTATCACATTGAAAGTTAGTGTCCCACGCGCCATTTCCAACTGGTAGCGGTCGGCCTCAAGAGTGGTCAGATGAATTTCCCCTATTCCGCCTAAACGCAATAGGTTGGCGCTGTCGAATTGAACCTCCGCACGAGAGTTGGGACCGGTGGAAATGTAATCGCCTGCCAGGAGAGGCGCATTGACGATGCCCGCCACCCAGTCTCCCGAGTCCCCGCGGCGCACCGAGACGTCGCCATCCATCGAGCTGATGCGGGCAACGCCGCGCTGGAGGTCGTCCGCGGTCTGGGCACGCAAAGGAGCGATTCCAA